>JABDCB010000104.1:2409-2574 GCA_013288325.1 Bacteroidota bacterium | reverse complement strand
TCAGGAATCACATCGTTCCAAAACTCTGCCGGAGGGCGGTGCAGATCCACAGCCACTACTTTGTATTTGGAAGCTTTGCGGTTGGTGAGAAAATAAACGATGGATCCGTCATGATCGATATAATGATAATCGGTCTGGAACTGATCGTCGATGGTGATAAAAGGA
>JABDCB010000104.1:127-2399 GCA_013288325.1 Bacteroidota bacterium | reverse complement strand
GGTTTTTGAGTTCCTTTGCAATGATGTAATTGCCGCTGGTTGATTCGGAACCAAAAATAAGCAGGATGCTTTCATCATCGGTAACGGTGGCATCAAAATTACGTTTGGGATGGGCCTTGTCCTCATAAATCAGCTTATCCTGATCCTGGGTTGTGCCGGCTATATGGAAATAGATTTTATGGTTCACATTGCCTGCCGTAAGTTCGGATCCTTTGGCAGGAGCATCAAAACGGCTGTAGTAAAAACCATTGCCCTGCCAGGAGATGCCCGAGAATTTTACCCAGCTGAGTTTGTCATCCAGTATTTTTCCACTTTGTATTTCCATGATACGGATCTCTTCCCAATCCGATCCGGCTTTGCTGGTGGCATAAGCCAGGTATTTTACATCGCTGGAAATACCCAGACCGGAAAGAGATACTGTTCCTTCTGTTGAAAGGGTATTCGGATCGAGTAATACGCGGGGAGTATCGGTAATACCTTCGCGTATCATCAGCGTACTTTGATTTTGGGTGCCGCTGTTGTAATAGTTTAAAGGGGGCTCCTGTTTTTTCAAAAGACCAGATATGTGTTAAACGATCCCGGATCTTTTCCCGGAAAGGAATTTTGGCCAGATAGTCGTAGGTTACTTTATTCTCTGCTTTAACCCAGGCTTCGGTTTCGGCTGATCGGTCGTCTTCCAACCATCTGTATGGGTCGGCCACCGTTGTTCCGAAATAGGTATCCGTCTGATCGCTTTTACGGGTAGCAGGATAAGTTATTTTTGTCATGTTCTGAGCCATATAACCGGCTGATACTACACAAAAAAGAGCAAAAAGAGCGCTTGATTTGATCATAATAAGGTCAATTGGGACGCTAAAATAGGAAAAGGAAGGGACAAAAGTATCGTTTGAGGCTATGGAAGGTATTTGCCAATTATTTGCATTCCGGAAGTATCCCCAAACCTTAGAATAGCTTTAATTTCAGGTTTTTTTCTTAACTTGTAAACTCCTACATTGTCATCCATTATAACGAAGACTATTGCAGCCAGGATTGGATTTTGATCACACACCTGAATCCCTTCTGTTAATGACTGCTTCAGAACCCACAGAAAGAGATGAAAAAAACACTCACCCTCCTTGTATTCCTTCCTGCACTCGCAGCCGGAGCCGACATAACTTTAACACTATCAGCAACCCGATAGGTTCCCGGGCAGGTACCAGCATAATAAACCGTGTTGGAACTAAGCACCGGAGTGGTCCATGGACTTCCGCTGCCTACTGCCACACCTCCTGTTGCCGACGTATACCACATTACCGTAGTACCTCCTGGAACAGTGCCATTCAGATTGGCGGTGAGTACGGCAGTATTACCGGAACAAATAGTATCTGTCTTGGTGGCAATGGTGAAATTGGTGATGCTTTGTCCTGTCATCCCTGCAGCCGCTTTGGTGGCTCCGTTCCATTTAAAATTTCTGGCCGCTACATTCATATTGGCATTATTGGTAGAGCCTCCTGCTCCACCTGCAGCCGATTGTGTGATGGCTCCGCTTGAAAAAGCAATATAGCCACCACCACCGCCACCACCCGGTCCTTCGCACTCTGTAGTAGAGTTAATCACCACCTGATTTCCCCCTGCACCACCATTGGCAGTGGCTGTAAATGTGCCGGTAATAGCAGCAGCTGAATTTACGACTACAACACCGCCTGCTCCAGCGCCACCGGCCCCGTCTGATGCATTATTAAAAATAGAATTCGTTGGAGTATTGCCCCCATTATTTCCATTGGCATTTACAAGACCGGTGCCGCTCACTGCTCCGTAGCTCATGAGATAAATAATTCCACCACCGCTCCCACCTGTACCTCCAAAATGGTTGTCCTGATCACCCGCTCCGCCTCCACCTCCAAAAAACAGACGACCTGTGCTGTAATCGAGAGGACGCCCGCCAAGTCCGCCTACCACCTTACGGTTGTCACCACCCCAGGCTGTATTACCCGGAGCAATTGTAGTTGGGTTTTGAGCAGTAGATGCAAACGAATAACCGCCTCTTCCCCCGCCTATAGAAGTATGTGTTGCAAAACCCGGCGATTCCAGATTCCAGGCTGTTACATAAGTAGCTGCTGTAGCATCCGGATTTCCTTTTCCATCCCATATACCGGGTGCTGTAGTAAGACCCGCATTGGCTCCGCCACCACCGCCACTGTTATGACAACGCCCTCCACCACCTACATTGCCGGGGGCTCCGTTGGAACGATGAACACCCAGTGGATCATATTTTGTTTCATAACCACCTATA
>JABDCB010000104.1:0-117 GCA_013288325.1 Bacteroidota bacterium | reverse complement strand
CTCCTTCACCCGAATTGATGGCAGAGAAAAATCCGCCTCCATAGTTTGAATTATTATCCAGTAATGCCCCTCCTCTGAAACCGAGTCCGCTTACATCCATATTACCATTAATAACAG
>JABDCB010000103.1 GCA_013288325.1 Bacteroidota bacterium | reverse complement strand
CTGATGCTTTCGGCATCGGCCAATAATACCACGGCCAGTATCGTAGAATTAAATCCAACGGCTTCCGGTCAAAGCCCTGCAAACACGTATGCTATCAACGGAACAAGCGGGAGCACATCCCTCCGTTTTTCAGGCAGTGCGGGTACCACGTGTTATCTGGCAAATAGCAATGACGGCAGCCTGCTCGCCATTACAGGTCTTAACTCCACCACGTCCAGCGGAAATTCAAACACCATTACAGCCAGAGGTGTAGGTACATTAAATGCTTCGTATAGTTTTAGTCTGGCAGCAACATATACCGGCATTTCCGGCAATCAGGCGCGTTGTGCCACCAGTTTGAACAATACAACCTGGTATATAGGCGATCAGGGTGGTATTTATTCCAATGGAACAACAGCACCCAGCCCGGCAGACAATATCCTGTCCGTAAAATCTTTCGGAGGAGTGGTGTATGATCTGATCAAAGCAAACGGTATCGGTACCGTTTCTGCCCCTACCGGCGGAACAATCACCACCGTGCCCGGTGTTTCAACCATAGGAGGAGGCAACGATGCTGATTTTTATCTGGTATCATCCGGCAGCAATGGCAGTACATTTGATATGTTGTATGTAGTGGAAGATTCTTCGGCCACGGCAGGACGTATTGATAAATATTCCCTGGTAAGCGGCTCCTGGGTTGCTAACGGATTTTATCATACCAATTTCGGAGGATGCAGGATTGCAGCCACTCCTGGAGGAGGCGGGGCTTATCTCTTTGTCTCTTCCGGGGACGGAACCGTATCGGGAAACAAAATCATGAAACTGGCCGATGCAGCAGGGTTCAATGCCTCGATTAATATTAATACCGCCAACAACATTACACTTTATACAGCGCCAACAGGTTCCACACTCAAGGGAATTGCATTTGCTCCCACCTGCGCCACTCCTCCACAGCCGGGTCTCTTTCTCACCAAAGCTACTTTTGTATATCTGGGTCAGACCGGAGTTTCGTATTCTGTTCCCAACAGCGTTGGTTCAACATATACCTGGACCTATAGCGGAACCGGTGCAACCATCAATGGTAGCGGAAACAGTGTAAGTATAGACTATTCCAATTCGGCCACCAGCGGAACACTGAGTGTTGCAGCTGTGAATGGTTGCGGAGCCGGGCCGGCCAGAACGCTTGCCATTGTTTTGAACACACCCATCACCGTACCTACTGTCAATTATGATTATTCTTTTGTAACAGTCGGTTGTAACCGAATCGATTATCTGGATACCACATTCAGCACCGGAGATCCGGATTATGCCTGCGGAACAAGTACAGCCAACGTGTATCAGCTCAAACGTTTGTTCACCGAAATCTCTCATCTGAATCCATTACCAAAATATCTGTTTATGACCGGCGATATCGTGATGGGTTATATCAATGATACTGTTGCTCTGGCTAAACAGTTAAACGGATGGAGAGCCATTTATGAAAGTCACCCGCTTTCTACCATGGGCATTACCTTGGTAGCTATTCCCGGCAATCATGAAACGGAGGACAAGGCAAACGGCAAAAAATCGTATGTAGCTGCGGAGCGGACTTTTGTAAGAATCATGAGTCCATATATAAGAGGAAGCAACGGTCCCGGTGTAGGCGGTCCCGATGGACTCGCAACCGATCAAAGCAAACTTACCTATTCCTTTAATAATGGCTCCGATCACTTTATCGTGATCGATACCGATCCTGTAGGACAAGACGGTATTACTCCTTATAAATGGATTGCTTCCGATATACAAGCCGCCCGTGCCAATCATGCCCGGCATATTTTTGCATTCGGTCATAAACCTGCTTATTCTTCTCCGGTTACACCACAGGGTGGATTAGATGCAGCAGCCACCCTTTCACAACGCGACAGTTTATGGAAATACCTGGAAGCCAATAATTGCGAAGCTATGTTCTCGGCACATGAACATCTGTGGGACAGCATTCATCCCCATGCAGGAAAAACCTGGCAGGTTATCAATGGCGATGGAGGAACCCGTGTGGAAGTGCCCTGGGTGGGGCCAGGTAAACAATACTACGGTTATACCATTGTCAATTTATATACAAACAGAACAGTGAATGTAATGGGACTGGGTCGTAACACCGCCATGAGTACAACCGTAGGCACCGCTTATCCTATTAATGAAGATGCCAATCCGACTACGGTGAGAAATAATTTCAATATCTGTCTCACTACCACCTCTGCTCAAACGATAGCAGCCTGCAACAGTTATACCTGGCATGGCACAGCGTATCAAACAACGGGCATCTACACCCATACATCAACCAACGCAGCCGGTTGCGACAGTGTTGAAACACTCAACCTGACCATCAACACACCCACCACGGCCAGCATAACACCCGGTAGCACCACCACATTCTGTGCAGGCGATTCCGTTATACTTACAGCTAATGCCGGAATGACTTCCTACAGCTGGTCCACCGGCCGCACCACTTCATCCATCACCGTAAAAAGTTCCGGTAACTACACGGTTAGTATTATCGATGCTAACGGATGTTCCTCTGTTTCCACTCCGGTGAGTGTTACGGTAAACAAACTTGTTTCTGATTTTAACGGCGATGGCATTACAGACATCTCCGATTTCCAGATATTCCTGGGCGTGTATGGATCGGCCTGCTCCTGCCCCGAAGATCTGAACCAGGATGGAACTGTGGACATCGGTGACTTTGCCATATTTGTAGGGCAATTTGATCAGGTTTGTCATTGACATGTGATTCTTAAGGAGATGTACTGAAAACTATCGTGGTCATTCTGAACAGAAGGGCGGGCAAGTGAATGAGGGTGAA
>JABDCB010000102.1:322-3387 GCA_013288325.1 Bacteroidota bacterium | reverse complement strand
TTCTCCGGGGTTAGATATCACAATACCTACATGGCCGGCATGGCGTATAGCAGCATTGGTGCCGGTAAATACGATAATATCTCCTTTACGGCTGGAATCTTTGGGGATGGAACGACCCATGTATTCGTAATCTTTGGATGAGCGAGGCACCTGTATACCCATGTGTTTGAATACATAGGATACAAATCCGGAGCAGTCGAAGCCTTGTTCGGGGCTGGCGCAGGCATAATGATAGGGTTTGCCCAGAAACTGTTCGGCAAAACAAAGGAGACTATCGGCCTGGGAAAGATGTTCCGGCTCCGGTGTGATGGCATGAACAGGAGGTTTATGCCTGTTTTCCTGGCTATAATATTGATTTACAGATACAGAGAGGAAAAGAAGGAAGTATAAAAGGTAGGCTTTCATGGGTGAGGTAATCCCAAAGATAAGCATAGAACCTCAAAAAACGAGGGTTTTTAGGCATTTCATACGCAAATCGAGTCATTTCCTTTCATATTGATACGTTAGAAGAGCCTTTTAACACGTTTCCTTTAGCCATTGATACGTTTCCTTTAAACATCGATTCGATTCCTTTAACCGTTGATACGTTTCCTTTAACCATTGAGTCGAAATGTATTCCCGTCGCATCCATTCCTTTATCTGCTGATGCGAAATGCATCTGATCCACTCGATTTCTTCCGAAGAGGGGTTTAATCGGGACAAAAAGCCATCCTTTTTGCTTGTAAAGAGGGGTGACGGACCCCAAAACAGGTTTACCCTGCCTATTATTACCTCCTTCAAAGCTGGGAAATGATGTTTTTTTTGAACAAATCCTTTTTTTCCTGTTTAAAGCGACTGTAATATCGGAATAAGGCATGGGTTTGTCAATACGTTGAAAGACCTAATTACAGGGCATTAGCGGAGGTGGTAGGGGGAGGATTCCAGGAATTGTTGAATTATTATCCGAAAAACACTGGGATTCAGCTGAAAATATTTTCAACCAGCTATTGTTTATATGCAAATTGTCGTACCTTTGCCGTCCCCAAAAATCGTTAGGGGTGATTTATACATACTGAAACAGGTCTAATAAACCAATTATATCGATGCCTACTATTCAACAATTGATTCGTAAAGGCCGCTCGAAAGCGCCCAACAAGAGCAAATCTGCAGCCTTGGACTCCTGTCCACAACGGAGAGGTGTTTGCACACGTGTGTATACAACAACTCCAAAGAAACCAAACTCCGCACTTCGTAAAGTAGCCAAAGTAAGGCTTACCAACAAGCTGGAAGTTATTGCCTATATCCCAGGAGAAGGCCATAACCTTCAGGAACACTCTATTGTATTGGTAAGAGGTGGAAGGGTAAAAGATCTTCCAGGTGTACGTTACCACATTGTACGTGGTGCACTGGATACTGCCGGTGTAGAAGGACGTAACCAACGTCGTTCCAAATACGGAACCAAGAAAGCTAAGCCAGGAGCAGCCGGAGCAGCAGCAAAAGCACCTGCTAAGAAATAAGCAATCTGCTACTATAACCCAGAATAAAGCATAACTCGTTCAATATAAGTTCGATATACCATGAGAAAATCGAGAGCCAAGAAAAGAATACTGTTACCGGATCCTAAATTTCATGATACCCTGGTAACCCGTTTTGTGAATAACCTGATGTATGACGGGAAAAAGAGTATTTCCTATACTGTATTCTATGATGCTATGGCTATTGTAGAAAAGAAAACCGAACAACCCGGTTTGGAAGTATGGAAAAAAGCCCTGAGCAATGTAACTCCGAATGTTGAAGTTCGTAGCCGTCGTGTAGGTGGTGCTACCTTTCAGATTCCTCAGGAAATTCGTCCTGAAAGAAAGCTGGCTTTAGGTATTAAATGGCTGATCGACTATAGCCGCGATCGTAACGAGAAATCAATGAGCCAGAAACTGGCTGCTGAAATCGTTGCGGCTGCAAAAGAAGAAGGAGCCGCATTCAAGAAAAAAGAAGATGTTCACCGCATGGCGGAAGCGAATAAAGCCTACTCACATTTCAGACTCTGATTAAGCTAATTCATTAACAAAGTACAGAAGGGACACCTATGAGCGACTTAAGATACACCCGTAATATTGGCATTGCTGCCCACATCGATGCAGGAAAAACAACCTGTACCGAACGTATACTCTATTATACCGGAGTAACTCACAAAATCGGGGAAGTACACGATGGAGCCGCTACCATGGACTGGATGGTTCAGGAGCAAGAACGTGGTATCACCATCACTTCAGCTGCTACTACCTGTTTCTGGAACTACCGCGACAATAAATACAAGATCAATATTATCGATACTCCCGGTCACGTGGATTTTACGGTTGAAGTAAACCGTTCCCTGCGTGTATTGGATGGTCTGGTTTTCCTTTTTTTCTGCTGTTGACGGTGTAGAGCCTCAATCAGAAACAAACTGGAGACTTGCCAATAACTATAACGTTACCCGTATCGGATTCGTCAACAAGATGGACCGTGCCGGTGCCGATTTTCTGAGTGTTGTAAATCAGGTAAAGGAAATGCTGGGTGGTAACCCGCTTCCGCTTCAATTGCCTATCGGCGCTGAAGAGCACTTTAAAGGTGTTGTGGATCTGATCAACAACCGTGGTATTATCTGGAATGAAAAAGATCAGGGAATGACTTTTGAAGAAGTTCCTATTCCTGAAGATATGAAGGCCGAGGTACACGAATACCGCGGAAAGCTTCTTGAAGCCATCGCCGAATTCGACGATAAGCTGATGGAAAAATTCTTTGAAAATCCTGATTCCATTACAGAAAGAGAAATCCTTGTGGCTCTTCGCCAGGCTTGTATTGCCGGTAAAGTAGTTCCCATGGTTTGCGGATCAGCTTTCAAAAACAAAGGTGTTCAGACCATGCTTGATTATGTAATGGAACTGATGCCTTCTCCAATGGACAAAGACAATATCCATGGAACCAATCCTGATACCGGTGAAGAAGTTACCCGTAAGCCGGATGTAAAAGATCCTTTCACGGCTCTTGCATTCAAAATTGCAACAGACCCATTCGTAGGACGCCTTTGTTTCTTCCGTGCCTATTCT
>JABDCB010000102.1:0-312 GCA_013288325.1 Bacteroidota bacterium | reverse complement strand
ATGTATTGAATACCCGTTCCGGAAACAAAGAACGTATCTCCCGTATATTCCAGATGCATGCCAACAAACAGAACGCCATCGACTTTATTGAAGCCGGTGATATAGGTGCTGCAGTTGGTTTTAAAGATATCCGTACCGGTGATACCCTGTGTGACGAGAAAAATCCGATTGTTCTGGAAGCTATGAATTTCCCGGAGCCTGTAATCGGTCTTGCTATCGAACCAAAAACACAAGCCGACCTGGATAAGCTGGGTGTAGCATTAAACAAACTTTCTGAAGAGGATCCTACCTTCCGTGTTAAAACGGATGAAG
>JABDCB010000101.1 GCA_013288325.1 Bacteroidota bacterium | reverse complement strand
TCATCTTTTCAACATAATGGAATTTCAGGTCTTTGATATATTCCTTTTTAATCTCGTCCACATCTTTTTTATTGTCAACAGACAAGATTATTTCTTTTATTCCTGCACGGCGGGCCGCCAGAATTTTCTCTTTGATACCACCTACCGCCAATACCCTACCACGCAAGGTTATTTCGCCTGTCATGGCCATATGCTGTTTCACTTTTCTTTGTGTAAAAGCAGAGGCAAGCGCTGTCATCATCGTAATTCCGGCTGATGGTCCGTCTTTTGGAGTGGCTCCTTCCGGTACATGGATGTGAACATTCCAGTTTTCAAAAACGGTGGCATCCATTCCCAGCAGCTCCGAATGTGCTTTCAGATATTCCATAGCAATAACAGCCGATTCTTTCATCACATCACCCAGGTTTCCGGTCAAGGTTAGTTTCCCTCCCTTGCCCTTGCTGATGCTTGCTTCAATAAAAAGGATATCGCCGCCTACAGGTGTCCAGGCCAAACCTGTCACCACCCCAGCTACGTCATTACCCTGATAGCGGTCTTTCTGATGCGCAGGACCCAGAATTTTAGCCAGATCTTTTTCCAGCGGGGTACGGTTAAATTTCTCCTTCATCGCCATACTTTTGGCTGAACTACGGATTATTTTGGAAATAACCTTCTCTAATCCCCTTACTCCCGACTCCCGGGTATAGTTTTCAATCAAAAACTCTATCATCTTATTGGTAAGAGTCAACCGGCTTTTTTTCATCCCATGCTCTTCCAGCTGTTTGGGAATAAGGTGACGTTTGGCAATCTCTATTTTCTCTTCGGTCGTATAACCGGTTACTTCAATAATCTCCATCCTGTCGCGTAAAGCAGGCTGAAGCGTACTGAGGGAGTTGGCTGTAGCAATAAACATGACCTTACTCAAGTCATAATCCATCTCTATATAATTGTCATAAAAAGATGAATTCTGTTCCGGATCCAGTACCTCCAGCAATGCGGAAGAAGGATCGCCATGAAAATCGTTACCTACTTTATCAATCTCATCCAGAATAAAGACCGGATTGGAAGTGCCTGCCTTTTTAATATTCTGCATAATACGGCCTGGCATAGCGCCTATATATGTTTTACGGTGTCCTCTTATTTCCGACTCATCTTTAAGTCCGCCAAGCGACATACGTACATACTTTCTGCCCAATGCCTGTGCAATGGATTTACCCAATGAGGTTTTTCCAACACCGGGAGGGCCATACAAACAGATGATCGGGGATTTGAAATTCCCTTTCAGTTTCAATACAGCCAAATGCTCCAGGATACGGTCTTTAACTTTATCCAAACCGAAATGATCGCTGTTCAGAATGCGGTTTGCTTTTTTAAGATCGAAATCATCTTTCGAATATTTGCCCCATGGCAAATCGAGCAGCAACTCCAGATAGTTCATCTGAACCGAAAACTCTGCTGAGTTCGGATTGATCCGTTCCAGCCTTTTGAGTTCCTTTTCAAAGTTCTCCGCATTTTCGGTACTCCATTTCATCTCCTTGGCCCGCTCTCTCAACTCAGCCACCTGCTGATCAGAACCATTTCCACCCAGTTCTTCCTGGATAGTTTTCATTTGCTGCTGCAGAAAATATTCCCGCTGCTGTTTATCCAGATCCACTTTTACTTTTGTCTGGATCTGATTTTTCAATTCTATCATCTGAAGCTCCTTGGTAAGGTTGCCCAATACCAATGTAGCACGTTCTTTCAGATCGGCTACCTCGAGCATCTTTTGTTTTTCCTCCACATTCGTATTCATATTGGAGGAAACGAAATTGATCAGAAACGAAGGGCTGTCAATATTATTAATGGCAAAAGAAGCCTCGGTAGGGATATGCGGACTTTGTTTAATAATCTGCAGAGAAGTATCTTTCAGCGATGATATAAGCGCCTGAAATTCTTTATCGTCTTTTCCGGGTCTTGTTTCAGGGAATACTTTTACCCTGGCTTTCATATAGGGCTCCTGTTCAATCACCTCTTCTATCAAAAACCTGCGTTTACCCTGAATGATTACCGTGGTGTTTCCATCAGGCATACGAAGCATTTTGATAATATATGCAACGGTACCTACCTTATTCACCTCCGATGGTTTGGGATCTTCCACATTATCATTTTTTTGTGAAACAACCCCGATTGTACGATCGGCTTTATAGGCATCCTTTATCAGCCGGATCGATTTGTCTCTCCCTACGGTAATAGGAATTACAACTCCGGGAAAAAGGACGGTATTGCGTAAAGGAAGAAGCGGTAAAAGCTCAGGTAATTTCTCCTGATTCATCTGCTCCTCGTCTTCAGACGAAAGAAGTGGTATGAACTCATGATCATCATCCACCAGCGGGCCCATTCCGGCCCCATCAAATCCAAAATTATCTTGCATAGTTGCTAGAATTAAAAAAGTGCAATAATGTTGCGACTAGAAAGCAATAGACATGCCAGAAGGGAATAAAGGACAGTTTGGCATGAATTTAGGCCCGGCAGCTTTTAGCCTCGGGTCCTGACAGCACGTGTAAGCTCAAACACCTTGGATAACAGACGCTTATCTGTATCGGTCAGTTCTTTATGACGGCGTTCGTACATACGGGAAGCCACTTCCAATGCCTTTTCCAACCGATATTCTTCCCGCTTACCGGCCCCACCCCATGAAAAATCGGGTATAAAAGTGTCAGGAAACCCGCCTCCGAAAATATTGGCAGACACCCCTGCTACCGTACCCGTATTGAGCATGGTATTGATTCCTGTTTTAGCATGGTCGCCCATAATAAGCCCGCAAAACTGCAAGCCGGTACCCTGTGCTTTTTTCGAAGGGTAATTATACAACTTTACCTCCCCGTAATTGTTCTTTAGGTTCGAGTTATTCGTATCAGCCCCCAGATTACACCACTCCCCTATCACCGAATTACCAAGAAAACCGTCATGCCCCTTATTGGAATAGGCAAAAAGGATGGAATTGCTGATCTCCCCTCCTGCTTTACAATAAGGTCCTATAGTTGTTGGTCCATATATTTTTGCACCCATCTTAAGTCCGGCATGATCACATAATGCAAACGGGCCACGGATAATACATCCTTCCATTATTTCCGTATCCTTTCCTATATAAACAGGGCCGGTCTGCGTATTAATTATGCAACATTCCACTATAGCACCTTCTTCAATAAAGAGATTATTACCTAATACCTGGTTTGTCTTACTCACAGGTGCTGATTTCCGTCCCTTTGTAATCCACTCAAAATCTTCACGTATCGCCTCTCCGTTTTGACGAAAAATATCCCAGGGCTTTTTTACCTGGAGGAATTCACTCTTGCTTTCTACACATGTTCCGGTGGCCTTCCATGGATCGCGTCCCGGTGCAACTGCGCTTTTCCCTGAATTAATTGCCAGAAGAGCAGTGCCTTTAACAAGGGCTTCTCCTGCTTTTAGTTTT
>JABDCB010000100.1 GCA_013288325.1 Bacteroidota bacterium | reverse complement strand
TTTGATGAGTGACAGGGATGAAAGGATTGTGGCCAGCGGGGTACGGAATTCGTGCGAGGCCATGGAAACAAACCGGCTCTTCAGTTCATTCAGGTCTTTTTCTTTCGAAAGCGCGGCATCCAGTTCGTCCTTGGTCTTATTCAGCTCCTGAATGGTTTCTTCCAGAAACAGGGTACGTTGTACCACCTTTTTTTCCAGCACTGCATTCAGGTGGGTAATTTCTCTTACATGCTTGGCCTGTTCAATGCTGTAACGGATGGAACGTTCCAGCTGAGAAGGCGATATATGACCTTTTACCAGATAATCGGAAGCTCCTGCTTTCATGGCCCGGTTGTCAATCTCAATATCGTTTTGCCCGGTAAGCAAAATGAGGGGATTGCTGCAACCCGCTTTTAGAGCTTCGCGGATAAGTTCCAGGCCATCATCCGGGCCAAGACGGTAATCCACTAAATATATATCGTGTGCTTTGGTGGAAATAAGCTCCAGACCTTGTTGGTAAGAAGGAGTCCAGTCAAAAGAATATTTATGAGGATCAATTTCGGCAAAAAGATCCCTGGCAATGATAAAATCTTCTTCATCATCATCAATTACCAATATCTTAATAGTATCCTGTTTGCTCAATTTCCGCCGGGAAGTTCTACTATTTCAAACCAATATTTCTTCAGTGCATTCATCACCTCTACCATGGCATTAAACGTAACCGGTTTGGTAATGAAAGAGTTTACACCCAGATTATATGTTTTGATCACATCTTCCTCCGCTTTGGAAGTGGACAAAATAATAATAGGTATACTCTTCAGCGTTTTATCGGCCTTGATCTCTTTAAGCGCTTCCCGTCCGTCTTTCTTGGGCATATTCAGATCAAGCAAGATAATACCCGGAGTAGGATATTTCTTTTTGTCAGCAAAATCTCCTTTGTTATTCAGATAAGAAAGAAGGTCTTCCCCGTTTTCAACTTCCTGCACCCTGTTTTTTAAACGGCTTTCTTTTAACGCATCAATAATGAGCATACGATCTTCGGCATCATCGTCGGCAATAAGAATGTCAATGGATCTTACTGTTGTCATACTAAGGGTTTTTTAAACTGATGAATAGCTTCCTGACACATATTAAGAATTCATTATTTCATGTACTTCGTGTTTACCCGCCTCCAAAGATAAGGATACGATAAATACGGATCCTTTCCCAAGCGTACTCTGGGCTGTTACATTGCCTCCATGTTTCATGGCTATTTTACGACAAATAGCCAGGCCTATGCCACTGCCTTCATATTTCTGTCCTTCCAGACGCTGAAAAATATTGAATATTTTATCCACATATTTTTCGTCAAAACCAATGCCGTTATCTTCAAAAAAGATGTCGATCAGATTCGGGATAATAGAAGGTTTGGAATAGATTTTAATGACACAAGGCACATCCGGTTTACGAAATTTGATGGCATTGGAAATAAGATTCTGAAACAACTGACGCATCTGTGTAGGCTCGGCAACGATTGTAGGTAAAGGTTCTGCTTTAATCTGAGCTCCGGCTTTTTCAACCGTTACTTCCAGATCGGAGAGAACTTCTTCCAGCAGCCGGTTCAGATTGACGGGAGAATATTCCTGGGTACGGGTAGATACACGGGAAAATGCCAGCAGATCGTTAATCAATGTCTGCATCCTGGAGGCAGCATTCAAAATCCGGTCCAGATAATCTTTTCCCTGATCACTCAAATGCTCCCGTTCCACCGTCTTCAGGCGATCGCCAAAGGACTGTATTTTACGAAGCGGTTCCTGTAAATCATGAGAGGATATATAGGCAAAGTTTTCCAGCTCTTTGTTAGAAGCCTTCAGATGCTCGGTCAGTATTTCCAGCTCTTCCTTTTTCTTTTTGATACTGTCTTCAATGCTCTTACGGATGGTGATATCAATAATAAAGGCAATCACAAAAGGTTCTCCGTTTTTTGTATAAGGGCTGAGACTGATTTCAACCGAAAACTCGGAATCATCCTTGCGTTTGGCAAACAGATCCATGCCTGCTCCCATACTGCGGGGGTAGGGGTTTTTATTAAAATCATCCCGGTGGGCTACATGGGCATGGGCAATACGTTTGGGAAGCAATACTTCTATTTTTTGCCCTACCAGCTCATCCTTCTCATATCCAAACATCTTTTCTGCACTGGGATTGATGCGGATTATCTCTCCTTTGCCGTTGGTAACCAATATTCCCTCTGTTGCATGCAGAAAGAGTGCTTCTACGACTTCTTTACCTTCCATTTTTCAATTGTAAGCCATAAAATTATACAATCTGATGGCATGAAAACCAGAGGCAATAAAAAGATTGATAACAATATTCAATAATGCGGAGTGGATGGATTGCCTAAAAAGCATTGGGAAAAACTGTATGGAATTTCATATAAAACTTAACAAATCTTATTTCGTCGGTTGTTCGGATTGTAGTCATACCCCTTATGAATAGGTGGCCATAGCGTACAGAATAAACGATATGGTATATGGATTCGAGTTGTATGAATTTCTTACACATGTAAGATTTGTTTAGAAAACGTATAAACTCAGAGAGCGAATAGTTAGAGTTTGGTAGGATACCATTGTATTATTCATCCCGGAGAACCAGCTTTTTAAAGGGCATGCCTCCATATTATGATTCTTTAATATACAGTATGAAACTGACATTAAATCAAAAAATCCTGGCAGGCTTTATAGGCTGCACCATTGTTCTCATCGCTGTAGCCGTTTTCTCGTTTCGTAACAGCGAGAAATTTATCGATACCAATCAATGGGTGAATCATACCCATGAAGTATTATATGAATTGGATCAGGGACTCATCTCCACCATAGACATTGAAACCGGTACCCGGGGCTATGTGATTACCGGCAATGAATCCTTTCTGGAACCATACTACGCCGGCATAAAAAGCCTGCATGAACACCTGGACAAAGTAAAGAAACTGACCGAGGATAACCCGGCTCAGCAAAAAAATCTGGAAGAGCTCAGCACTGCGATTAACACGTCGCTTAGCTACCGGGCGGAAATGATAGAGGCGAGGAAAAAGGATTTTGAGACTGCATTAAAGATGGTGTTGAACGGCCGGGATAAACAATTACAGGATGAGGTAAGGACACAGATAGGCAAATGCAAATCCATGGAGCAAACCCTGCTTGTGGAGCGCAGCGCAGCCAGCGAGAGTGATGCAAGGAGTTTTAATTTCATATTTATTATCCTGCTGGTAGTAATTGCAGTGGTGCTGATTGCCGTTTATCTCATCATCAATACAAATCTCAAGGCACTTAAAAAAGCAGAGCTGGAAAGTGCCAGCAAAAACTGGCTCCTTTCCGGAAGTTTTGAATTGAATGATAAGACAAGGGGAGAAAAACCAGAAGGGGAACTAGCTCAGGCGGTGATTGATCAGTTATGTAATTATCTGAAAGCACAGATCGGGGTTATCTACCTGCTTGAAAACGGACAACTCGTGCTTTCCGGAAGTTTTGCCTTTCATTATCGCAAACAGAACGCCAGTACCATCCGTATTGGAGAAGGGCTGGTGGGTCAGGCGGCA
>JABDCB010000099.1 GCA_013288325.1 Bacteroidota bacterium | reverse complement strand
TTTATTTTGTGCAGGTAAGCGATATGAATGGATGTGTTCATACCGATTCAGTAACCATTACACAGCCAGCAGGTATAATCAGCAATCAGACACTGACCCCTGCCAGATGTGGTACCGCTAATGGTGCTATCACGGTTAGCCCAAGCGGAGGAACATCACCTTATACATATGCATGGTCTGGTGCATTGCCACCGGTATCATCACAATCATCACTGGCCGCAGGTATTTATACGGTAGCTATAACAGATGCTGCTGGTTGTCAGCAAATATTCGGCTTTACCGTTAATACCTCCAACAGTCCTATTCTGACCAACGTTACCAAAAATGATTTGTGTAATGGAACGTGTAACGGACTCGATACGGTAAAAGCAACAGGAGGTAGTCCCGGATATACTTATTCCTGGATCCCTGCTCCCGGTGCCGGTGCAGGCACCAATGCTGTTTCGCTGTTATGTGCAGGTAATTATACGGTTCAGGTAACGGATGCAGCAGGATGTGCCAACTCAGCTGCCATTACGATTACACAACCTCAGCCTATTTCATTCAGCAATCCTCAGATTACTAATCTGCTTTGTAACGGATTGTGCAACGGTAAAGCTACCGCGATACCATCGGGTGGTACTGCCCCCTATACCTATTCATGGCAGCCCGGAGCCGGCTCTCTTACTCCTACAGATACAGGACTTTGTGCAGGCAACTATACGCTTACTCTGACCGACAAAAACGGTTGTATACAAAACGAATTGGTGACCATTACGCAGCCGCTGGCTCTGGCATTTACAAGTGCACTTACGAGTCCTCCATGTGATAATGCCCCGGGAGGAAGCATTGCCATAACTTCCGGCGGTGGCACTTCACCTTATACATATAGCTGGACAGGGCCCGGTGCCTTTACCTCCACCAGTCAGAATATTAGCAGCCTACTGGGCGGCGCTTACTCCCTTACTGTTACCGATGCGAATGGCTGTAAAGAGATTGTACATGATACTCTTAAACCGATTATTGTGCTTGATGCCAATGCCGGTGTCAACAAATTCTTCTGCTCCCTGGGTCCTGTTACATTAGATGGATCGGCCAGTATCAATGCTTTCCAATACAAATGGTATCTGATGCCGGGAGGTATATTGGTCGACACCAACAAGATTGCGATTGTGAACCCACCGGCAGGCACGACTGTTTATGACCTGATTGTTTTTAACGGAGGCTGTACTGATACTGCTACGGTAAGTGTTACTTCCAATTCTCCTCCAACGGTAAGTGCGGGACCAGATCAAAGTATATTGACCAACAGCAGCACTACAATCGGTGGCAACCCTACTTGTATTTCTGCATCTACCTTCCTCTGGAGTCCATCTGCTGGATTAAACGATACAGTTAATTCCAATCCTATAGCCGACCCTACTGTCACGACTACCTATGTTGTAACAGTGACTGATGTAAATGGTTGTAAGGGTTCGGATACGGTGGTTGTAACGGTGCTTCCCGAAATTGCTTTCCCGAATGGAATAACACCCAATGGTGACGGAGTAAATGATGTATGGGTAATTGCCAACATTCAAAACTTCCCGAACAATGTGGTTGAAATTTATAACCGTTGGGGCGAAAGGCTTTTCCAGGCAAAAGATTATCAAAACAACTGGAACGGAATGTATCAGGGCAAACCATTACCGGTAGGCACTTATTATTATCTGATCGATCTTCATGATCCTAAGTACGCGACAAAATATTCAGGGCCTATAACCATTATGCGATAACGATGAAAAGAATCTTATCCTTCCTTTTCTTGCTTGTTGTTGCTGCGGCAACTGCTCAACAACTGCCACACTTCAGCCAGTATATGCTGAACGACTATGCCGAAAATCCTGCTATAGGAGGCACGAATCCTTATTTTGAAGCTAACTCCATTAACCGTTATCAGTGGATCGGTATTACCGATGCTCCCCGTACCTATCAGCTGAGTGTGGATGGACCATTAAAAAATGATCACTTCGGTGTAGGCGGTCAGGTGTTTACCGATGTAGTAGGTCCCACGCGCCGTACCGGATGTTATCTTTCCTATGCGTATCATCTCAATGTGACCAAAGACATAAAATTATCATTTGGTCTTCAGGGAGGAGTGCTTCAGTATACAGTTGACGGATCCAAGATTCAACTTGCTGACATGAGCGACAATGTGCTTAGCAGCGGTCTTCAAAATGTAGTGATGCCTGAGTTTGGCGCCGGCATTTATCTCTACGATAAAAAGAAATGGTATGTAGGATTTTCTGTTCCGGAGATGTTGGAAAACAAGTTGAAGTTTTTCGACTACATGAATAATACAGCCAGTATCATTACCCGTCATTACACCTTTATGGCTGGCTATACATTCCCGATCGGAAATGTTTTTGCGCTTCAACCTACTACGATCGTAAGGTATGCAGATCCGGTACCGGTACAGTTTGATCTGGGATTGCGTCTGATATACCGCGATAAAATGTGGATCGGTGTTGCCTATCGAAACCTGGATGCTATTGTTTCCATGGTGGGTTATACATACCGGGAAAATCTGACCTTTGGTTATGCATATGATTACAGCATTACTAATATTCAGAATTACAGTTCAGGATCGCACGAAATTTTTCTGAGTATTCGTTTTGCAGCTATGTCATCCAAAAGTACGCCGGCAAGTAATTAGTCCTTTGCGTGCATTGTATAGATAACGGAATCCCACCATCCTTTGTAATACCAGTTTTCTCTGAAATGAGCTTCCTTAACGAAGCCTAGTTTCTGCAATACCCTTTCCGAAGCCAGGTTATCGGGAGCTATATTGGCTTCCAGTGTATGAAGTTGCAACTCCTGAAATGAAAAACGGGTTATGGCCCTAAGGGCTTCTGTCATCAATCCCTTGTTCCAATGTAATGGATCCAGCTCATACCCTATTTCGCTCCTTAAGTGAGGAAGAATAATTGATTTCAAACCGGCTGTCCCGATCAGCTCTTGTGGCCGGTCTTTGAATACAAGTCCCCATCGTATTCCTTCCTGTTTGTCAAACTGATCCTTAAAACTTCGTATAAGCAGTTCTGCTTCCTTTTGTTGACAGAAGCAATCCGCTCCTCTGTATTGCATCACCAGCGGATTGCTATACCATTCAAATATTTTTTCTGCATCGCTTTCATTAATCTCCCGGAGGCAAAGGTGTTCCGATTCCAAAACTGGAAAGGAATGAAAAACAGATTTGTTCAAGACGGGAGTATAGCCGGCATTATTACTTATATTCATGAAAATAAAGATATTCAAAGAAAGAAAGATTGCTAAATTTATCTTTCTTTATACATAGAATCTATTGATTTATGGAGATTACCGGATACCTGGCGGCAGTTTTGATCGGTATTAGTCTGGGACTTATCGGAGGCGGAGGATCAGCGCTTGCATTACCGGTATTAGTTTATCTTTTTCATATTCCGGCTCAGAAAGCAGTGCCTGATTCGCTGTTTATTGTAGGGCTTTCATCGTTTACAGGTGCCTTGTCTTATCTTTACCGCCGGCTTATTTGTTTCCGGTCGGTGCTTGTTTTCGGAATTCCCTCTATCCTCTCTGTTTATTTTACCCGGAACCGGCTGGCTCAGGCTATACCACAGGAGCTTGTTTTTCCGGGCAATCATGTTATTTCGAAAGATGTATTTCTGCTTGTCATTTTTGCATTTTTGATGCTTGCCGCTTCCTTTTCCATGATCCGTCCGTTAAAACAGGATGCAGCCTCTGATCAGCCCGACGAAAAAGGCAATTATCCCTATGTTCAAATGATCCTGAGCGGGCTTTGTGTGGGGTTTCTGGCCGGTCT
>JABDCB010000098.1 GCA_013288325.1 Bacteroidota bacterium | reverse complement strand
GTAACGATCTTTTAATACTCTTATTTCTTCTAAAGAAATATTCTCTTCTTTATATAGCTCTTCAAATGCTTTTTTGTAAACACTTGCATTGGTTTTGTTAATGATAACAGATAACTTGTGTGGTCTCATGAACAATAAATATGCTGAATAGCTGTGACTTGAATTGATATTCCCAATTTCATAAATAGTGGTGTTTTTTCCAGTAAAAAAAAGATGTAGCCCAATATCTTTGTCCCGCAATTTTTTTTCGAGCTTAGTATTTATCTCCTTAGGGAAATAGTCCACAAATTCATAGACAGAATCTTTCGATAATGGCCTAATGGCTATAGGTTTATCAATATTTATTTCAAATACCCCGTTTTCTACACAACCAATTAAAAATATCATCAGTACTAGAATGAATATTGTTTTCTTCATTTGAATGTTCATTTTGGTGGATCAACTTTTTTTTGTGCCGTCAGTTGGTTGGTATTTAGGCTCCGTAATGTCAGATGATTTTGGAGCGTCTATATAATCCTTATATTTTTTCACACTCTCCGGAGACAATATCGTCCCTTTAGCACTATTGAATTCAATCCTAGACTGAAGCTCAATCTTGAGCGCAGGAGTCTCAAAGTTTGTATTTTCAAATTTATCAACATCAGAAGCCTTATTATATTCAGACCCGGGGTCAGCTCCTGCATTGAATTTAATTTGATCCAATTTGACTTGGTCTGGGTTGAGTGTATGTTGTACCTCATGAACCACTAAGCCATTTAATAGTTCTTCCCTACTGGCACCTTCATAGGAGGTGCCTTTATTCTGTGGATCACTATCCTTCATGCCCTTAGTATAAAAATATAGCGTTCTTTGTTTTCCTCCTTTCCCTTTTGTCTCCGCAAAAGCTGTTTTCTGCGGCTTGGCTTCCTTAATATGAAACTCAATAGTGGAATTTTCAATATCCGAAATTGCACCTTGTCCTGTTTTAGTTACAAATGCAGCTGTGATAACTTCTTGAGTAAATGGATCAGGTGAAACATTGGTAAGGATATTTCCTTTAGGATCTTTAACAGTGAAAACAGGATTACCTTTGGGGTCTCCTTTTACTTCAATAGTGTTGCCATTAGCGTCTTTTATGACCCTCCCATCTCTATCAATAAAAATAATCGGGTTGCTTAATGAAAAAGAATACGGGGAAATCGGTACATACGATTTAAATTTAAGATCTACTGATAATAACCTACCCAATCTTGAATCATATATCCTAGCTCCAAAATCATAATCATCCCCACTACCTTCGGGGCTAATTTCATCGGTTCTTTCCTTGCCATTGTAGCCGTAGCGGTACTCGGAGGAGTTAAACCAATGTCCAGGCATTACCATTCCAAATGCATAGTAATCGGTGGAGCTCTTCAGATCGGGTTGATAGTAGTCGGTAATGCCATCCGAATTATCATCTCTTGGTATCTTTTTATCCGATACTACAGCAAGGACATTACCCAAATGGTTTGTACACTCGTACTGCTTGTTTCCTAAATAATGGTTCAGGGTATCATACGAATTCGGAGGTGCTGCTCCCAGCATTTCGATGGTACTCTGATCCAGCCCCAGCCTGGAACTGCCATAAATATCCCTTTCTATCTCTTTATAAGATGCCCCGGCAGGCAATATGTTTGTGTTTTTATAGGTAGCCATTACATTTCCCTGAGCATCTCTGACATAATACGTACTGTTCTGCCATGCTCCGGCCTGATTCAACACATGTTTGGCAATCCGGTTACCGGAAGCATCATAATCAAATTTAAGATTCTTTTTCGTGCCCAGAGCAGAGAAAGGACGATCCACTTCTTTTATTTTCCCATAAACAGACCAATGTATTGCTGAAATTCCTTCGGCATTATCCCGGATCAGGTTTCCTATTCCATCATAGCCATAATTATTAATCGTATTGTAGTTGGCTGGATTGGAGATATAAGGTGTATAGGTTCCTTCATCGTCAATGTCATATTTTAAGTATCCGGATGGATCACCATCATTGACATGATAAAGCCTGTTTGATACCTTCCTTAAAGTGCTTGCCCCGGTGTAAGGGTCACAAACATTATCCATTGGGTATTGGTATCTCAGATTGTCATATTGTGTACCAACCGAGTCTTTCCTTTGCAGGGTGAGAATATTCCCGTTGGCATCGTATGTAAATTCATTTTCATTGTATCCATTGTATGATCCGCTGTGCTGCCATGTATTATAAGTGGGGCTGGATGTATTTTGATCGAGATTAATAAAGGTCTTGCTCGACATGATCCGATTAAGCTGGTCATACGTATATCCGCTGGCTTCCGGCAATACAGCCGGCATAATACCGGCTGTAGCAGTATATACGGTTGGTTTAGTTATGGTGGTGGCCATCATACCGATGTTTCCGTTGAATAAATTATTCCGGTTTGCCATTACATCACTGCCCGCTGTTCCGGCTTCGAAACGATTGGACACACTGCTCCATTTGGTCGGATCAATGGCTGCATAATCGTTACTGTTGTAATCCAATGTATAACCAAAAGCATCCCTGGCAAAATTCCTATTGTTCACACTTGTCGGATCGGCATCCATACCCATATCCAGCTTAGTTGTGAGACCATCACTATTCACCCCTTTAATCCATCCCTGTAAGGTATAGGCGTAATCCATGCCCTGTACCTGCTGATCGCCCACTTCTGTTCTGGCCAAAGGACCATGGGCATAATAGAAGTACTTCGCATCATTATCCCAAACGATGGCATTATGGCTTGTCTCCACGTTGGTAATACGGTTATCTGCATCATACGTATATTTATGATAATACTGATCCGGTTGATTGGACTGGTAGCTCACCTCATTCACTTTTCCACTTATCAGGTCATAATCATAATCCATACGTTTATTCTCCTGATTATTCAACCCAGAGGTACCCAGGCCAACAGAAGCCGCTCTGGTAAGTTGTTGGTTATCCTGAATCAGTGTATTGACATTGCCATGTATATCATAGCTATAGTGGGTCGCATGCTCATAAGTAGCGGGATTATTATCATCCAGATCCTCATAGGTTACAGAAGCCACCCGCTTTCTTAAATTCAACTGAGTAAAGGCTGAGGATGTATTGGTGTTATAGTCATACAATTGGGCCGTATATTGCTGATTGTCGTAATAGGTATGTGTCACCTCTGTTCTATGACCCGAATTATCGGTGATCCAGGTGCTAAGTTTAGTGTCGTCAATAACTCTTGGGTTAAAGAAACTATTTACATAGGTACCGAAAATACTGTTGAAATTTACTCCCGCTGTAGTATTCTCCGCCTTTTCCCCTACTTCCATAATTCTTCCGAGTACATCATATTCCGTGTAGCTATAAGCAATAGGGGTTTTATTGAATTGCTTAGTATTTTGGCTGACAATAAGCCTTCCCAACCTGTCATAATAGAAGAACGTGCTGAACATATCACTCTCATCATGCAACAGCCGTGCATAAGGAACGTAATTTCCATTGGCAAGGGTGTTTTTCAGTGTATTCGAATAATTGCCGGCCAGGAAACCACTATAACGGGAAGGGAAGGTAATTACATTGATAGCTACAGTACTGGCTGAGGCGGCACTTGTAATATTATATCCATCCTGTACCGTTTGTGGAGTCCAGGTAATTGAATTGGCTGCCAGGCTCTGGACATTACAGGTAGTGTGACAGGTAAGCAGGATACCATTGTTTCCTACTACATATCCATTACGGTCGTCGTGGAAATATACATCGTTATAGCTTCCTGGTCCGGTAGGAGGCTGGTTAATGAACGATCCATTGAAAAACTCTACCGTGTTTCCTGTACCGACTGCAATAAATGTGTTATCCGAAAACATATGCAATGCATTGAATGCAAATGATCCGGTACTTACTGCCGCACCGGCAGTTACAACTCCACTGCTATTGGCAGTAAATTTCACATAAGAAAGTTTCGAGCCCACAGCATACCCTATGCTTGTATTCACAGTCCCGAAAGCAATATCATTCCATGAAATTGAACCAAAAATGGGATGATAAGCAAATCCGCTCAGAGAGTGAACTGCTGTTGGGGATGATGTTTGAGAAAGATAATTCCCATTCCCGGCTATCAATACATGGCCAACGGCAGTGGTCCAAACTGAATTGTATGTCGGCAAACCGAACGAATTTAT
>JABDCB010000097.1:4277-4386 GCA_013288325.1 Bacteroidota bacterium | reverse complement strand
GGTGGGAGATTTTGGTTCTGTGGGTCGCATAGGACTCAAAACCTTGCTCTACTTTACCTGTGCCACCTTGATGGCGCTGTGTCTGGGACTGTTTGTGGTGAATGTATTC
>JABDCB010000097.1:0-4267 GCA_013288325.1 Bacteroidota bacterium | reverse complement strand
ATGTATTCCGCCCGGGCGAAACCATGAACATCACCCTTCCGGAGGTATCGGCTCAGGTGGCCAAGGAAACGGTGGGTTTGAAAACTGCTCCCAGCGATGCAAAAAGTGTGATCTCCCATATTGTTCCGGAAAGCATTATCGGCGTTATGGCCTCGAATGAAATCCTGCCCATCGTTGTTTTTGCTATTTTTTTCGGAGTGGCCACAGCTGCGGTAGGCAAGCAGGGCGAGATCGTGATCAGCTTTTTTGAAGCGGTTACGGCCATCATGTTTAAGATCACGAATTATGTCATGAAGTTCGCGCCTCTGGGTGTATTTGGCGCTATTACAGCGGTGGTGATTGTACAGGGGCTGGAAGTGCTCAACGGATATGCCATGCTGATTCTATATTTTTTTGGCGCTCTTTTCTTTTTTGTTTTCGTCATCCTGGCGGGAATCTGTTATGCGCTTAAAATACCTTTTATCCGTTTGATGAAACTGATGCAGGAGCCTTTGTTACTTGCATTCAGCACAGCCAGCTCGGAATCGGCCATGCCAAAGGCAATCATATCGTTAGAAAAATTCGGGTGCAGCGAGCGGGTTGTCAGCTTTGTGCTTCCGCTTGGATATTCATTTAATCTGGATGGCTCTATTGTGTATATGACCTTTGCCACCGTTTTTATTGCCCAGGCTTATCATATTCATATGACTATTCCGGAGCAAATACAAATGCTGTTGATCCTGTTGGTTACCAGCAAGGGTATGGCAGGGGTTCCACGGGCATCGCTGGTGGTTATTGCCGGCATGCTGGAAATGTTTCATATCCCGGGTCAGGGCTTGCTGCTCTTGCTGGGAGTAGATCAGTTGCTGGATATGGGCCGGTCGGCAACCAATGTGGCAGGCAATGCTGTGGCAGCAGCCGTAGTATCCAAATGGGAGGGAGAGCTGCAGCTGGAACCTGTTTCGTCAACATAAGAGCAGCCCCATTTAGAGAACGAAAATATACTGCCTCCACCCTCCTGCTCCTGCCTCCTCTTTTATTACCTTCGTTTCCACATGTGGGACTTTTTTAAAGAGCTTACAGATCCTCAGTCAATTATTAAATCCGGAGGGCTCGCCTTATTGCTGTTTGTTGTTTTTGCGGAGACCGGTCTGCTGATTGGTTTTTTTCTTCCGGGTGATAACCTCATTATTATTTCCGGGTTGTTGTGTGCCACAGAGCCCCATTTGCTCCATACCAATATCTGGTTTCTTATTTGTGATCTTTCCATAGCGGCTATAGCCGGTAATATAGCCGGGTATTGGTTTGGCCGAAAGATTGGTCCCGCTTTATTCAAACGGGAAGATGCGGTCCTTTTTAAGAAGCGGTATGTAAGCGTTACCCGCGATTTTTATGCCCGATATGGAGGAAAAACATTGGTTGTAGGCCGTTTTTTGCCCATTATCCGCACTTTTGCCCCTGTTTTGGCCGGAGTTATCCGGATAGGCTTTAAGCGTTTTATGCTCTATAATGTGTTGGGAGCGGTATTATGGATCAGCGGGCTGTCGTTGCCGGCCTATTATATCGGATATCGTTATCCCGAAATCATGCATTATCTGGGATATATCGTCATCGGGCTTATTATTCTTACTGCTATACCCGTTATCCGGACCTGGAGAAAGGAACGAAATCTTAAAAAGGAACAATAAGAACTGCCGTTTTTTTGTCTATTCATACCACTTATCCGGTGAATCATACCGGATGTTAAAAAGCCCCCCTGGCCGATATACTTTCGCCCGATTTTTGCGTTATCTCTCTGTTAAAACGTGAACCCCAGGATTTTCCTATTTAAAATAGATTTAGTAAGTTTGGCCTCGCCTAAAAAAAGAGGTAATAATAACACGGATGAGGGTTGACAGGAATAGTTGACCTCCGTTTATGGAAAAGTAAATCAATTCACATCTAATCATAACTTAAAACAAGTCAGTATGAGCAACGCGAATGAATCACAGAGTCCATGGAAGTCGGCTTTTGCCTTCATCGTCATCCCGGCGGCTATCCTTGTGGCGGTGTTAATTTACACCTTTGTATTAGGAGCAGCAGGAAATTTTGAAGGTGGCGATCCCTATAAAGGTCACCCCCTTAACCTGATGGGTACCGTACATAAAGGAGGATTCATCGTGCCGATCCTTATTGCAGTTAACTTAATCATTTTGATCTTTACTGTGGAACGTTTCATCACCATTTCCAAGGCTCGTGGCCGTGGTAATGTGGATAAATTCATTCGCAATATCCGTAACCTTATCAATGGTGATCAGCTGGATGCAGCTATCACTGAATGTGATCGTCAGAAAGGTTCTGTTGCTGCCGTTATCCGTGCAGGACTGGGCAAATACAAACTGGTTTTGAAAGAGACTGATGTGGATAAAGAATCCAAAGTAACTGCTATCAAGCAGGAACTGGAAGAAGCTACTGCACTGGAACTTCCAATGCTTTCTAAAAACCTGGTTATTCTTTCTACCTGTGCTTCCATCTCTACCCTGATCGGTCTGATCGGAACAGTATTTGGTATGATCCGTTCGTTCTCTGCGATGGCGAATGCAGGTGCTCCTGATACTACGGCTCTTTCTGTAGGTATCTCCGAAGCACTTATCAATACAGCACTCGGTATTATCGGGTCTTGTATCGCTATCATTTTCTTCAACTATTTCAGCAACCGTATCGACTCCCTGACACATGGTATCGATGAAGCCGGTTTCAGCGTAGCCAGCACATTTGCTGCTAAGCATGCCTGATTTTTGCAAGATATTAACGATATAAAAAGAGTCGCATGCCAAAAATAAAAATGCCGAGAAGCAGTCCTTCACTGGATATGACACCGATGGTGGATCTGGCTTTTCTTCTTGTCACATTCTTCATGCTTACATCGAAGTTTCGTGCTCAGGAACCGGTAGTGGTAGATCCTCCTTCGTCTTCTTCACAGATTCTGTTGCCTGAGAATGTTATGCTCATCACAATCGATACGGCTGGCAGAGTTTTCTTTGATCTGACAGGAAAGGATATTCGCAGAAATATGCTGCAGAATGTAGCTACCAAATACAAAGTGACCTTTACCGAACAACAGTATCAGCGTTTTGCGGTAATGGGAACTTTCGGAATGCCTGTTGTTGAATTACCTGCTTATATCAATGCCGATGAAAAGAAACGGACACTGATTGATAAAACAGCTACCGGTATTCCGATCGACTCACTGAATAATCAGTTGTCAGACTGGGTTCAGGAAGGTTATAATGCTGCTGAGCGTGATAATATGGCCAAATTTCCTGATGGTAAAGCGCCTAAAGACAAACGGGTACGTTATGCTATCAAAGCCGATGGTATGACCAACTATACCAAGGTGAAAAAGGTAATTGATATTTTCCGTGAAAGACAGATTTTTCAGTTTAACCTGATTACCAATCTTAAAGGAGCTGGACCAGCTAAAGGCTGATCCTCCTGAATTTATTTAAGAACCGTATTTATATAAGATATAAAACATGGCAGACGTAAGTACCGGCGATGATGGCGGTGGTAAGAAAGGTAAGAAGCGCCCCAAAAAAGGCACGACACGCATCGATATGACTCCGATGGTGGATCTTGCCTTCCTGCTCCTCACATTTTTTATCCTTGCTACCACGCTTAGCAAACCCAAGACAATGGAAATTGTCTATCCGAAGGATGTAAAAGATCCGGACGAAAAAATGAAGCTGAATTTTCTCTTGGCTAATACTATTATCCTGGGCGAAAAAGATAACCAGGTATTCTATTATCCCGGTAAATTCAAACTGGATACCACGCAGCTGGAACATGTAGATCTTTCGAAAGACGGATTGCGGAAATTGCTGCTGGATAAGAACAAAAACATCAACGAAGCGGTATTGAAACTGGAAGAACAGTTGAAAAATCACCAGCTGGCCGATTCTACGTTTAAACGTCTTCGCAGCAAAACGAAAGGTGACGACAATGCTCCTTTCTTCATTGTGAAAACGATGAACAAGACAAAATACAAAACGGTTATCGATGTGATTGACGAACTCAATATCTGCAACATCAATAAGTATGCAGTAGTGGATATTGCAGATGCAGAGAAGATTGCATTGAAGAGAGAAATTAAAGAATAAGGTTTACATAAAACCAAGCGGACCATGTGGCCATTAATCAATACCATGATCATCCTTGCAGCTGTCATCGCACTTTTTGCGATCGACACGGGATGGAACAACGTCGTCGTCAAAGAACGTAACGACCTTGTATTTGAAGATAAAAACAA
>JABDCB010000096.1 GCA_013288325.1 Bacteroidota bacterium | reverse complement strand
GAACATCGCCTTATAACTACAGCTGGAGCTCGGGAGCAACTACTGCTTTGGCAGGTAATCTGGCTGCCGGAAGTTATTCGCTTACGGTGACAGATAACAATGGTTGTAAGGATACAGTTGAAGTAGCTATCAGTAACAATAACGGGCCTGTTATTGCCCTGGGTACTGTAACGGATGCCGTATGTTCAACCGGAACCGGAGGCTCTGTTAATATTGCAGTAACGGGTGGTACTTCGCCTTATACCTATTCCTGGTCCAATGCCTCTACCACACAAAACCTGAGCAATGTACCTTCAGGAACTTATGAGGTAACGGTAACCGATGCCGGAGGATGTAAAGGAACGCAGACTGCAGTAGTTGATCCTACACCACCTGCCGTTATGCCTATTTGCGAAGTTACTGTGGACAGTGCCACTCAGAAAAATATGATTGAGTGGAACAAAGCAGGAAGCACCAAGATAGCTTCTTACAACATCTATAAGGAAAGCACATCTGCCGGAGTTTATTTCCTGGCGGGAAATGTTTCAAATACCAAATTGAGTGTATTTGTTGACTCTCTGTCCAATCCTCAGGCACGCAGCTGGAGATATAAGATGTCACAAGTGGATTCCTGCGGTGTGGAAAGCCCGGTGAGCCAGCCCCATAAAACGATTCACCTGACCGTGAATCAGGGAGTAGGTAATACCGTGAATCTGATCTGGGATAATTATGAAGGACTTACATTCGGTACCTATTATGTGTACCGTGATACCGTCTATTCAAGTTATACCAAGGTGGATTCTATTCCGAACACCATCTTTACCTGGACAGATAATAATCCACCGCATTCGGCACACTTGTACTACCGTATCGGGATCAAGAACCCAAGTCCTTGTCACCCTTCCAGGGCGTCGATCAACTATGAATCCTCCAAATCAAATACAGGAAACATAGCGGTATCTTCAAGCAACAGCATTCTGGAATATGCAGAGCTTAACTCGCTCAATATATTCCCGAACCCAAGTACTGGGATATTTAATATCAAGCTTGATTTGTCACTGAGACAAAACCTTCAGGTAAAGGTGTATAATGTGATGGGTCAGCTCATCTCTGCCGAATCCTATGGTTCTATCAGCGGATCAGTCAGCAAACAACTCAACCTTTCCTCCTGTAGCCGAGGTGTCTACTTTGTTCAGTTGCAAAGTGATGCCGGAATGGTGACGCGGAGAATCGTTGTGGAGTATTAAAAACGATCTCTTAACATAACCCTGAAGGGCCCCTCTGCAAGAGGGCTTCTTCAGGGTTTTATTTTGTGCATTTTTCTCTTCAAAAAGTGCCGGAAAGATGGAGAAGATTTTCCTATATTCGTCCTTGGTACATCGGTAGCGAATGAAAACGGGCGATGTCCTTTCCCAAACATGAATTGCAGATTCCTTCTCAGGTGTTTTTTTCTGGTTAGCTGGTTTATTGGTTTTGCCGGGCATGCTGCTGCTCAGGAAACGAATGAAAATGGATTTTTCGATATCCGCAATTACACATCAAAAGATTATCACCTGGTTCCTCAGAACCTGGCTATTGTTCAGGATAAGCGAGGCTTGCTGTATTTCGGAAACAACAGCGGGATTCTGGAATATGACGGGCGTAACTGGGATACCATACTTACACCCAAAGAAGCCCCCGTACATTCACTTGCTATAAGCAGCAACGGAACCATTTTTGTAGGAGGTACCGGAGAGATCGGATACTTGTCACCGAATGCCATAGGGAAACTTAAATACATCTCTTTGCTTGCCTCATTGCCTTTAAAAGACAGGGATTTTGAAGAGATCTGGAAATGCTTTGTAACCGATGATGGCAATGTATATTTTCAGGCATCCAATAAAATTTTCTTCTGGAACGGAAAAGATATGCATGTATGTAATGCCAAAACGGCTTTCCATCTCATGTTTTATCTTCATCACACGGTTTATGTAAGAGAAAAGGAAGTGGGTTTGTTTACCCTTCGTGATACCAGTCTTACCCTGATCCAGGGAGGAGAGCTGTTTGCCCAGGAAAAAATATATTTCATGTTGCCGTTCCGCAAGGATCGTATTTTACTCAATACCCAGGATCATGGCCTCTTTGTAATGAAACCTGGTGTAGCAGCCAATCAAACATCACAGCTTCAGACCCCGGAACAATTAACCAAGGTGATACCTTTCCATACCCGTATTGATGAGTTTTTTATCAATAACAAAGTATATAACTGTATTCCCCTCAATAAATGGAGTTTCTCTGTCGGTACATTGGGCAATGGTATAGCCGTTATTGATTCGTCAGGTAATTTAATGGAGGCCCTTAACAAAGGCGCCGGGCTTCAGGATGCGTCCATCCATTCCCAGTTTCTGGATATGCAGCAAAAGCTGTGGCTTGCAACCAACAATGGTATTACCAAGGTGGATATCAATTCGCCTATTACCCGTTTTAATGACCAGAACGGTTTGGAAGGCACCGTTCAATCCATGACGCGGCATGAGGGCAAGTTGTATGCGGCTACCAATACAGGTATTTATTGTCTACAGGAGCCGGGTGTATCCGCCAATCTGGCTCAGATAGAGCAGGCTCATTTTCAGAAATTAGATGGGATTGCATCCGAATGCTGGTCGCTGCTGGATTTTCAGGCGGGAAAGAAAAGCAGTTTACTGGTAGCCAGCAACGATGGAGTATATGAGGTTATCGGAAACAAAATAAGCAGGGTAACCAAAGAAAATGAAAATGCCAGTATGTTATTTCGCTCCAGAAAAGATTCCAACCGGGTCTTTATCGGTTTTACTGCCGGTTTGTCTTCTATCTATTGGTACAATGGAAGCTGGGTGGACGAAGGCAAGGTACTTGGGGTAACGGAATATATCCGTTCTATGGACGAAGCTGAAGATGGTACCATCTGGTTTGGCAATAACACCACCGGTGTTACAAGTCTCCTTTATGGAGGCGGAAGCCGGCAGATGAATAATGTGAAGATAACCCGTTATGGTTTGGGCAGCGGATTACCCGATGAGATGGTAAAAGTGAGAAACATAGGATCGAAAATGTATTTCGCCACCCTTCGCGGACTTTTCAAATTCGATGGAAAACGTTTTTCAGCTGATGCATCGCTCGGTTCTCAGTTTGCTGACGGGCAGGCGGGTCCTTTCCGCATCAGCGAAGACTGCAATGGCAATATCTGGATTGTGAAAGTGTATCAGAAAGATGGACAGATGGAAGTAGGGTATGTAGACCGTCATTCACCTACCCGTATAGAATGGGTTAGAACTCCCTTTATGGGTATATCCAAGAGCATCACCCTTTCTGTTTTTCATGATAAAGATGGAATTACCTGGCTTGGAGGCCCCGATGGCATTTTCAGATATAACAACCGTATTTCCAAAAACTATCATCAGGATTATCAGGCATTGGTAAGGAAAGTGATTCTCGGAAAAGATTCGGTTATATTTTCAGGAACCAATTATAATGACAGCGGCTTCGTTTCTTTATCTCAGCCCGAGAAACTAAAACCAAGGCTGCATTATTCCTTTAATTCGTTTACGTTCCATTTTGCCGCACCTGATTTCGAGGATGAGACAGCAACACTCTATAGTTACATGCTCGAAGGGTTTGATAAACAATGGTCGGGATGGAAGAATGAAAGCAAAGCTGTTTATACCAACCTGCCGGAAGGAAAGTATTTTTTCCGGGTCAAGGCTATGAATATGTATGGACATGAAAGTCAGGAAGCCGTTTATGAATTTACCATTCTGGCACCCTGGTATCGTACCCTGTGGGCCTATATCGGTTATGTATTGTTCTTCTTCGGTTTTGTGTACGGGGCCATCATTATTTCAACACGGGGGTTGAGAAACATTATCCAGGAGCGTACTGCCGAAGTGGTGAAACAAAAAGAAGTGATTGAATTGAAAAACAAGGATATCACTGATAGTATCAACTACGCCAAACGCATTCAGGAAGCGATATTGCCTACCAAGGAAAATTTCAAAACCTTGTTTCCCGAAAGCTTTATATTGTATAAACCTAAGGATATTGTAAGCGGAGATTTTTACTGGCTATCGGAAAAGAATGACAAGATCTTTTTTGCAGCAGCGGATTGTACCGGTCATGGTGTTCCGGGCGCATTTACTTCCATGATCGGAAACTCATTACTCAATGAGATTGTAAATGATAAAGGGATAGCAGAACCGGCAAAAATTCTGGATGCATTAAGAGAAGGTATTATCAAAGCGTTAAAACAAAGCGGAAAAGAAGGGGAGAATAAGGATGGGATGGATATCTCCTTGTGTTGTGTGGATTTGAAAAACAAAACCCTTGAATATGCGGGTGCTTATAACCCTTTGTTCCTGGTCAGAAAGAATGAACTGATAGAAATCAAAGCCGATAAATTCCCTATCGGTATCAGCGACCGCATAAGCCAGTTTACTAATAACCTGATGAAACTGGAACCTGGCGATAGTATTTATGTGTTT
>JABDCB010000095.1 GCA_013288325.1 Bacteroidota bacterium | reverse complement strand
AGGACAGGTGGTACAGCTCAGATCCGTGGAAGGGGTCCAGGAATAAGTTCCGGAGCCACTAACCAGCAGGGAAGTGCTTGTGCCGTATTTGATAGATACATTATTACTGATGGAAGGAGGCGATGTGGTATCTGTTATTACGGTTATTGAATTTGTTTGGGTGCAGCCCGCTGAATCAGTTACGGTGCAGGTATAATTTCCTGCAGACAATCCGGTGATCGTTGCCGTATTACCTCCCGATGGAGACCACGAATAGGTGTAGTTGGGTGTACCTCCGCTGGGATTCACGCTGGCACTTCCTTTATTGGTGCCGCAAAGCAAGGCTGTAGTAACAGGAGCAACGAGTGCTGCTGGCTGTGTTATTGTAACCGTTTGTGTTTGCTGGCATCCGCTGGCATCAGTAATAGTACAGGTGTAAGTGCCTGCCGGAAGGTTAGTAGCCGTAGCGGCATTTCCGCCGGAAGGTGACCAGCTGTATGTATATGGACTTGTTCCACCTGTGGCATTTATCGTCGCATGGCCGTTAGAAGATCCGTTACACAAGGCATTGCTTTTGGAGGCAACAGATACAGTGGGCCCCCCGTTTGAGTTGATAACGGCAGTCGTTGTTTTTATACAACCATTGGCATCGGTAACCGTGCAGGTATAGGTTCCTGCAGCAAGGTTGTTGGCTGTTGCTGCATTTCCTCCCGAAGGAGTCCATGAATAGGTAAGCGTGCCCGTACCACCGGAAGCTGTGGCCGTAGCTGATCCGGTATTGGCTCCGCAATTTGTATTGGTGGCAGCAGACGATGCTGTTATGGCCGTTGGCTGATTCAGTGTTACTGTTTCTACCTGGGAGCAACCGCTGGCATCTTTCACCGTGCAGGTATAAGTACCTGAAGGAAGTCCCGTGGCAGTAGCCAGTGTTCCGCCTGAGGGACTCCAGCTAAAGGTATAAGGGCTGGTGCCACCTGTAGCAGAAACAGTGGCACTGCCATTACTGCTTCCATTGCACAATGGATTTGTCTGAGAAGCGAGTGCAACTGTGGGCCCTCCGTTACTATTGACTGCTACAATCGTTGTCTGAATACAACCATTAGCATCTGTTACCGAGCAGGTATACGATCCGGCTGCGAGGTTGCTGGCTGTGGCTGCAGCACCACCGGAAGGAGACCAGCTATAGGTAAGGGTTCCTGTTCCACCCGAAGCGGTAGCTGTTGCGGAACCCGTACTTGCACCACAGGATGTATTGGTGCTTGTGGAAGATGCCGTAATTGCCGAAGGCTGAGTGATGGTAACCGATTGTGTTTTTATACAGCCGCTGCCATCTGTGATGGTACAGGTATAGGTACCTGCACTCATATTGGTGGCTGTAATTCCGGTTCCTCCGGAGGGTGACCAGGAATAGGTATAAGGGCTGGAGCCCCCGGTAACCGAAAGGGTGGCGCTTCCATTGTTGCTGCCGTTACAAGGCAAATTCGTTTGACTGGCAACAGCTACTGTTGGCCCTGTAGAAGATGTAATGGTTGCTGAAATGGTTTTGGAACAGCCGTTGCCGTCTGTCACCGTGCAGGTATATGTTCCAGGTGCAAGACCGGAGGCTATAGCCGCAGTGCCACCGGAAGGAGACCAGCTGTAAGTCAATGTTCCTGTTCCACCGGTAGCGGTAACAGTTGCAGAACCTGTCGGGGAGCTGCATCCTGCATTTGTAGAAGCCATGGATGTGGTTATTGCTCCGGGCTGAACAATAGTGAATGTTTGTGTCTGAATACATCCTCCGGCATCGGTGATGCTGCACGTATAGGTTCCTGCTGCCAGGTTGCTGGCTGTGGCACCTGTTCCACCTGAAGGTGACCAGCTATAGGTGTAAGGGAGCGTACCACCTGTTGCGGAAACAGTAGCCGTACCGTTGGTATTTCCATTGCAGGTAATATTGGTTTGAGCAGGTGGGTTCAGGGTAGGGCAGGACTGACAAACGGGTTTAACCGGTGCGCAGGCCGACATGTTGATTGATTTTACATATCCGGGTCCGCACGCAAGCACTTCGCCTCCGCTGGTTACAGCAACATCATATACCGCGCCTCCCGTAGAATAAACACCCAGCTGATTCAGGTTGGCATCGTATTTGACAACCTGTCCGATAGAACCTACATAAACATTTCCGCAGGAGTCAATATCCAGCCCGCTGTTTTCAGGTGAATTTCCGGTGGAAAAGGCACCACTGATCGATCCTCCACCCGGTACAGGTGCAGTGGCCAGAATGGCTCCGCTACCGATAGCGCGTTTATCTACGGTCGTTCCATTTTGAGTATAAATAAAACTGCCTGTAGCTCTTATAGCACTTATCCCCTGATTGGTTACTCCATAATTAGGACTGCCGTATGCAAAATTATAGGCATGAGGATTTTTATAATTGATGGCCAACGAAGAATTGATAGACCCAATTGAATCCAGGGTCATAAAATAATAATTCCCATTTGGTGAATTGCAAATGGTTCGGACCTCTTTGATTACACTCGGAAAACCGGTTGTCATACCACCCACCACCACATAGCTGCTTACCGCTCCGTTGGTGAGATTAATATTCATGATGGACCCTGTCATGGAGTTGGTGGCCAGCGGGCTTGTTACACGCATTCCACCGGCTACAAGTTTTGTTTGGTCACAATTCAGTGCGAGGTGCCAATATTCAAACAGTGGACCGAAGGCTCCATTCGGATTGTTATGCCATACTAAGGACCCGCCGGTGTTTACCTTGGAAATTTCTCCGTTAGAACCGGAAGTGACATAGGAGTTTCCTGCAAGGTCGGTGATGAGGGTCCCTACCCAATAGGAGCTGGTATCCCAGGTAGTAGCATAGGTCCATTGTATGGTTCCTGTTGAATTGTATTTTTTCAATGTCATAGGCGTATCACCTCCATAGATATAGGCATTACCTGCTCCATCGCGCTCCACTTCCCAAACCTTATTACAGTTTGGAAGTGATGGGGTAGCCGTCCATGGATCCACTACAACTGTTTGAGCAGGATCATAATTTCCAAGCTCTATGGTTACTGTTTGTTTGCTCAGGTGAAAGTGAGATGATATGGTTGCGCCCGGTTGTCCTGAGTAGAATGTCACCGGAGCATGATCCGTCATGTCGCCAAAGAGGGTAGGGATATGAAGATCGCCATTTGATTTCAATATTAATTTCCGACCTCCCTCATAACTCATTTTTACGTTTGATATATCTGCTCCCGGGTGTAGAATCAAACTATACTTGATGCCCTGTACAGGATGAAAAACATACTCCACATCAATATTGGGATAGATATTATGATAGGTGAGTTTTTTAAAGCTCCTTACATAGTTGACGTCTTTCCACACACCATTTTCCTGAAAACGATAACTGTGATAGCCTGAAGTTTCATCTTCCGCAGTAACACTGACATTTGCATTCGTATTCTCCCAGTTAATCATTACATGATCCTGTGTACAGGTAGCTTTATTATCTTCCTCTTCATCCCGATCTCTGTTTTTTTCTTCCTTTTTTCTGTCCTCTGCCAGAGGACTTTGTTTCTTACTTTTCTTTATATAGCTGTAACAAAGACCTGTTTTGCCAAAATAGACCATGTTTTGCCCATCGTCAAAAGCATATAGTATTTCCTGATTCAGTTTAGCAGAATGGAACTGACCTTTGTTTTCTGTGAATTTTTTTTCACTCTCCCATTTTACATCCCAACCGGAATTGTTGTTGGATGCGCTCAAGGTGGCTGAAAGAAACAAGAAAATGAACAGGTAGGCGAGGGAGGTAACTGAATTTTTCATGTAGTGGATAATTAATGGGTAATAACGAGTTTGACTGAGTGGGTCCGTTTCGACTCATTAACAGACACAATATAAACACCTTTTTGATACGTGTCAATACGGAGATTGACGGAATTTAGTCCTGCGGTTACCGGATAAGAAGATAGCTGAACTGTTCGTCCTGTACAATCACAGATTCTGACTTCTGCTGTTCCGTTATCGCGGCATAAAAAAGAAAGGATGGAGCTGCTTTCTGCGGGGTTAGGTGCAAGTTTTATATGACTGTCCCCATCTTTTGTATCAATAGCTATTGTTCTTGAATACGTAAACGTTCCGTTGAAATCGGTTTGTTTAAGGCGGTAATAAGATAGCCCTGCCCAGGGATCTGTATCCTTACTATGGTAAGACAAAGTCTGGCTGCTGTTACCGGCTCCGGGTTCGGTACCTACCGCTTCCCATTGGCTTCCTTCTTTTGTTTTTTCTATGGTAAACAGACGGCTGTTGGTTTCCGATTCCGTTACCCAGTGAAGATCCACTGATTTATCATCTTCATTATACATGGCATCAAATTGGGAAAGCTCTACCGGCAGGATGTTGACACCGGCATATTGTGCAATGTAGTTCATAGGAGTATTGACGGCATTATGTTGAAAAAATGCCGCCTACAAAAAGAGTCCCTCCTGAGCTGACAGCAATGCTCAATACATCATCATCCATCCCTTCGTTTCCGGCTGTTCCGGCGGGGAGAGG
>JABDCB010000094.1 GCA_013288325.1 Bacteroidota bacterium | reverse complement strand
CAAGAACCTTTACTGTCTCACAAAAAGACGGATTATCGTTCCGTATGCAAATGGCATTACAAAATCATTTACCGTTATACGGCTAACGAGGTCATTATTCTTGACATTATCCATACAAGCAGAAACCCCAAAGTGCTTAAACGCATTGAATAAATCATCTGCGTTTTCTTAATCCGGTTACAGAACTTTACCACCTGATAAAGGTGGTGACAGGAAAAATCAAATATCTTTGAGCAAACCGTCTCAAAACGATTGTATGCCAAAGATTGCCGTCATCGTTCCGGCTTATAATGAAGAAGTATCCCTTCCCGCAGTGGTGAAGGATATACTCCAACTGGCTGCAACCGAAAAACGGGATATCACAGTGGTGGTGGTAAACGATTGTTCAACCGACGGCACCGCACGGGTGATGAACAGCCTGGATTGTATTCAACTTCATCTTCCGGTTAATCTGGGTATAGGAGGCGCTGTTCAGACAGGTTTTATCTATGCCCTTGAACAAGGTTTTGATTTTGCTGTTCAGATGGATGGGGACGGTCAGCACCCGGCCAGTGCATTGCCATTGTTGCTAAAAGAACAACAGGATAAGGGATGGGATGTGGTGATCGGATCGCGTTTTATTAAAAAGGAAGGATTTCAATCGTCGGCTATGCGAAGGGTAGGGATTAACTACTTCCGTAAACTCAATAAGTTATTATTAGGCATTGATCTCAGCGACAGCACATCGGGCTTGCGTCTGCTCAACAGAAAAGCCCTGGCCCTGGCAGCAGTCTATTATCCCGATGAATACCCGGAACCGGAATCCATCGTCTATTTTGCCCGAAACAAACTTCGCATCGGAGAAGTAGCCGTAACCATGGAACAACGTCAGGGAGGTATCTCCTCTATCGGACGGATGGATAGTATATACTATATGATCAAAGTAAGTCTCGCCATCCTCTTTACTTTTATAAGAACCCAAAACAAATCTAAAACCTAAAATCATAAATCTTAAATCAGCATGGGTCGTATCCAAATAATAGCCATCTGCGCCAGTCTGCTCTTCCTGCTTATCATAGCTCGTCTTATTGTCAAAGGGAGGCTGAGAGAGGAATATGCCATTGTATGGGTCGTTTGTACCCTGGTATTGCTTTTGTTTTCTTTCTGGAGAAATGGCTTGGAAGTAGTCTCCCGTCTTATGGGAATCATAGCCGCACCCAACCTGGTTTTTACGGGGGCTATCTTTGCCATCCTGATCTATCTGTTGCATCTGAGCATGGTGGTGTCAGGCTTGCAGGATCAGAACAAAACCCTGGCACAGGAAATAGCCTTGACCCGGGAGAAGATGAAAACGATGGAACATCAAAAGGAAATACCCCGTCGGGAAAATGACAAGGCTTAAACCCAGGGCTTCCTTAATTTTTATTTTCTGTATAGTCCTCATTGGATGGTATACGTATCTGAACCTGGCTAAATGGAGGATCAGAGGCGTTATCGTAGCTGATTCTATTTCCTATTATGCCTATCTGCCTGCGGTGTTTGTTTATCATGATCTCTCGCTTGGATTTCTGGACAAGCCCGATTGCCCCAAAGAGGTAAATATGTGGCCGGAGAAAACAGACGATGGAAAAAAGGTAATCAAAACCAGTATGGGCATGGCTCTGTTTTATTCCCCTTTATTTTTCATCGCTCAGGCCTATGCCCGTATTACCCATGCTTCTGTAAGCGGATATTCACCCGAATCACAACTTATCGTTGGCTTTTGCGCCTTGTTGTATCTGTTCCTGGGGCTGTTGGTATTGAGAAAAATCCTGCTCCGCTATTTCACCGAGCGAATCACGTTGTGGACGCTGATGATTCTTTGTCTCGCCACCAATATATTATTCTATTTCACCGTCGATACCATGTCGGCTCATATCATCGGTTTTTTTCTGGTCAATGTATTTATCTGGTATACCCTGCGCTGGCAGGATAATCCTAAAACACGTTATGTGCTGGCTCTTGGTCTTTGCCTGGGTTTATTAACCCTGGTAAGACCCACCAATATTTTAGTGGTATTGATCTTTCTGTTTTATACGGTTAAAGACGGGAATACATTTAAAGCCAGGATTCGTTTACTGTTGTCACAGGCAAGGGTATTATGGCTTATTCCGGCGCTTACCATCCTCGTTTTCCTGCCTCAGCTCTTTTACTGGCACATGCAAACAGGGCATTACTTTTTCAATTCCTATGTAGGCGAAGGATTCTTTTTTAATAAACCTCATATTGTGGAAGGCTTGTTTGGGTTCCGCAAAGGATGGTTTGTTTATACACCAGCCATGTTGTTCTTTGTTGCAGGATTGTTTTTTATGCGGGGAACTTTGAGTGAGTGGCGTCTTCCCATCCTTCTATTCTTTGTGATTATTACCTGGGTTCTTTTCTCGTGGTGGTGCTGGTGGTATGGGGGCAGTTTCGGAGCCAGAGTGTATATCGATTTCTATGGACTTTTCGCCTTGCCGATAGCGGCAGTTCTGCAGGCAGTTTACAACAGCGGACGTAAAAAATTAACGGTTGCATTGATTACGTTATGTACTGTATTTGCTTTGTTAAACGGAATGCAATCCTATCAGGCCAAAGCCAATATCATCCATTACGACAGCATGACCTGGGAGAAATATCGCACCGACTTTTTCTGGATGGGAAGAGAACTCGATCACCACAAAGAGCTGCTCCGGGCTCCGGATTATGAGAAGGCTAAAAGAGAAGGGGAGTAAGCGAGGTTATTGATAAATCAACTGTCCTGTGCCGGTAATTACCTTTTCTATCCTGGCGGGGTGTCCTTTAAAATAAACGTTTGCAAAGCTGTCTATTTCATAATCCAGCAGGGAGTTTACGCTACCGTCTGTAGCGGCATAAAGGGCTCCTGTTCCGGCCTGGGTCAGGTATATCTGAGGACAAGCAATGGATTCGGCATGTACTACCCCGTTGCCACCAGAATAAATATAGAGCAGGGGAGTGGTGCCGGTAACACGTATATCTGCCGGTCCGGTATGGATAGTAGCATGAATCACCTGCGCATTGATATTCAGATTTACAGATCCTGATCCATCATGCGATTCAATATCTATACAACTGTCACGAAGAGTATTGGTACAGGTTACTTCTCCGGCTCCGTCATAATTAATAGTATTGAGATTTTTTACGGAAACATAAACAGTAAGACGTCTCCCCATACTGCGTACAAAATTGCAGATATTGTGGTTGCGGATATAAAGCGTTCCTCCGCTTATGGATGTTTCAATCTTATCAATAAGGTGTGAACCGGCCACCACATAGATCCGTTCCACCGAATCCTGGGTAAGCACCAGGTCTATTTTATCTTCTAATTGTATATTGGTAAAAGGGGTGGCTGTCCGGTACTGATGCGAATCCATTCCGGTACCTTTGAAACAATCACAAATGGCAGGCTCTTTGGAACATCCTGCCAGCAAAAGCATCCCTGACAAGAGACCACCCAGCTGTGTAATTATCCTTAACCGCTTCATACCTTCATTCATTTAGGAACATCTCCTTTTCAGAGGTGTGAAATTACGAAAAATAAATCCTCAGAGTTTTAATTTCCCCCGGAGGATGTCGAACATCATCAGGAAGTCGCCTCCGAAACTATAAAGCGGATTGCGAAAGGTGGCCGGTTTGTTTTTTTCAAACACAAAATGACCGATAAAGCCTGCTCCATACCCGAATATCAGTGACCCGAAAAGACAGTACAAGGGCCATTGGTTCAGCAATACCACCGGTATCCAAATGAGGGCCAGCAACAAGCCAAAGAAATGAAACCTCCTGCTAACCGGATGGTTATGCTGGGAAAGATAAAAAGGATAGAACTCCCGAAAAGAATGAAATGTCTGTATCTCGTTTTTCATTCCTGCTAAGTTAAGAAATCCTGTAATTTTACACCTAATTATGAGGATCGGTTTCTTTTTCTGTTTTTTCCTGTTTTCCCTTACTTCCGGTTTCGCTCAGGCTCCGGCCTCTTCAAACCTGGTGTTGGCACCCGTATTATGTCCCGAGCATTTTGGGTTTACCGATCCTGCGGGGAACGTGGTTATTCCGGCCTTATATGAAGGTTTATTGCCTTTTGCCGACTCGCTCCAGCAGTGGACTGGCGCCAAGGATCGCAATAAATGGGGATTTATTAACCGTAAAGGGGAATGGGTGATTGCTCCCCGTTTTGAGGAACTACAGAATTTTTCAGGCTCCCTGGCCATTGCCGCCATCCACGATTCAACCGGAGATACTTTTGAAGGATTGGTAGATCATGGCAATTTGCTTTACGGCCTTATCAATCAAAAAGGAGAATGGAAGATAAAACCTACCTACCGCAAACTGGTACTGAATGATAACGGAGTAGTCATTTTTAAAAACAGGGAAGGGCAATGGGGCCTTATGAACACCGACGAACAGGTGCTTGCCCAGCCTGAGTATGCACTTATATTTCCGTTTCAGCATGGGATGGCCATTGTGGTAAAGAAAGAAAAAGGGGAGCTGGAACGCTTTTATGAGGACTTTGATCAGCAGGTTACAACGGGTGGCAAATGGGGTATGATCAATGAAAAAGGGAAGGTGGTGCTGCCGGTTGAATACGATTATATCTCCATGATGGTGGAGGGGATGGCTGCATTTAACACCGGTGGCAGATGGGTGCCTGAGCATTTGTATTCCTCCTCGTATCGGTTCCGCGACGGAAAGTGGGGCTTTATGGATAGCCTGGGGCATATAGCC
>JABDCB010000093.1:4769-4885 GCA_013288325.1 Bacteroidota bacterium | reverse complement strand
AGGTGCATCTGCATTGTTTTGAATATGGAAGACCGGTAATCTGGATCCGGAAACATCGGAAGGAATTATTTCCTTGTTGCTTGAAATCAGCAAAAACGGTCGCGCGGTATTGATTG
>JABDCB010000093.1:0-4759 GCA_013288325.1 Bacteroidota bacterium | reverse complement strand
GTCAGATGCGTAAACGGTATTTGTTTAGCCCCTGGCCTTATATTGTTGTTACCCGGAGATCGGAAGTGCTCATGAGTCGTTTGCTGGAAGATGATTATCCAATCCTGTTTGAAGGATTGCACAGCTGTTTTCATCTGAGCGATCCGAGGCTTAAATCCAGAAAGAAGCTGGTGAGGACTCATAATATAGAGCATACCTATTATACCAATCTGGGAATGGTAGAGAAAAATGTATTCCGCAAACTCTATTTCCAGCGCGAATCGTCCAAGCTCAGACATTTCGAGAAAATACTGATTGAAGCCGATGCGGTGCTGGCGATTTCCAAGCCGGATGAGCAAGAGCTTAAATCACGGTATAGTAATGTCATTCATGTTTCCGCTTTCCATCCGAATGAAAAGGTAGAGATACGGGAAGGGAAGGGCGCATTTGCATTGTATCATGGCAATCTGGAAGTAGGGGAGAACAACGAAGCGGCGCTGTATCTGGTGGAAAAAGTTTTTGCAGGCTGTACGGTTCCCTTGATCATTGCGGGTAAGAAACCTTCGGCGGCTTTGAAAGCTGCGGTGGCCTTGAATGCTTCTGTAGAGCTGAAAGATAATATCCCTACTGCGGAAATTCATGAACTGATACAACAGGCTCAGATTAATATCCTGCCTACGTTTCAGGCTACCGGCATCAAACTGAAGCTGCTTGCAGCCTTGTATACCGGCCGGCATTGCATTGTGAATACTCCTATGGTGAAATATACGGGACTCGAGTCGCTTTGTTCGGTGAGTGATACACCGGATGAAATGCGTAAAGAGGTGGAACGTTTATTCAAAACACCTTTTGATCAGGAAGAAATAAGAAAAAGAGAAGCGGTGCTCACCCCTTGTTTTTCCAATCGGGAAAACGTACAGAAACTTTTGGCACTTATATAGCCGCCATGGAGGAGTCGAGTAAGGCTCCGTTTTCGCACTTCAGAATACGGGAAGGAAATTTCTGATACATCATGATATCATGGGTGGCAATCAATACCGCGCGACCGTTTTTGCTGATTTCAAGCAACAAGGAAATAATTCCTTCCGATGTTTCCGGATCCAGATTACCGGTAGGTTCATCGGCCAGGATCACTTCCGGATCGTTTAATAAAGCTCTTGCAATGGCCACGCGTTGCTGTTCGCCACCGGAAAGTTCATGGGTCATTTTATAAGCTTTGCTCACCAATCCCACCCGTGTCAAAACATCTTCTATGCGTTTTGCTTTTTCATTCTTATCGGTCCAGCCGGTGGCTTTGAGTACAAAACGAAGGTTGTCATGAACGGTCCGGTCGGTAAGCAGCTGAAAATCCTGAAAAATAATTCCCAGCTTCCGTCTCAGAAAAGGTATTTCTTTTCGTTTAATAGTAGCCAGGTTGTATCCGGCAATGCTGGCTTCTCCTTTTGAAAGGGGCAGATCGGAGTACAGCGTTTTGAGCAGACTGCTTTTGCCGCTTCCTGTTTTGCCAAGCAGGTAAACGAGTTCCCCTTTATCAATGTGAAAGGTTATATCGCTTAATACCAGATTATGTTCCTGGTAAATGGATACGTTTTCCAATGATATGCTTCTGTCTAGGGTCATCTGTGCAGCGTTAATAAGGTCGAATTTACGTGCAACGAAGGTAAGGAGATTCGTTTTAATGCAATAATCTTAACAAGTGTACGTTCATAACTTACAATTAACAAAGCAACCCGCCCCCTCCTATGATGCCTACCTTTACCTGATATTTTTTCTCGAAAAACGAACCAGGCTATACAGGCTCATGAATAACATAAAGAGATGGAAGCTGCTAGTTGTTCCGGCACTCCTGTTCGGTATGGTTTTTCCTTTAAACGCACAAAAGACAGCCGTGTATACGGATCCTGATGCAGGATTCAAATGGGGGCTTGAATTGTTTGAGAAGATGGATTATGCGGCGGCTCAGGAAGCTTTTGACAAAGCAGCCCAGCATGAACACGACAAGAATTCCTTTATCCGTTCCGAATGCGATTATTATTCAGCAGTGTGCGCTATGGAACTGTTTCACAAGGATGCTGAGTTCCTGCTGAAACGATTTGTTCATACTCATCCTGAAAGTCCGCGTGTAAGGAATGTAAGGTTTTGTCTGGGCAAATACAATTACCGCAAAAAAACATATCGCGAAGCCGTACATTGGTTTAAGCTCGTGGATGTATATGATCTGAATGAGGAGGAAAAAGGTGAGTTTTATTTTAAACGAGGCTACAGTTATCTGGAACAGGATACCAACTCCATCGAAAAAGCAAAAAGCGATTTCAGCGAGCTGGTTGGAAAGAATACGAAATACAGCATCCCGGCCACCTATTATCATGCCCATATCCTGTACGGAGAAAAAAATTATGAGTCGGCATTAAATGAGTTCCTCACGCTTCAGAACGATCCCACCTTCCGCACGGTTGTTCCCTATTATATTGCACAGATCTATTTCTTAAGACATCGGTATGATGATGTGATTACCTATGTTCCTCCGTTGCTGGATTCGGCCAGTACCAAGCGTGCTCCGGAGCTGGCACGTATCCTGGGAGAAGCTTATTTCAATACCAACAAATACAAAGAGGCTATTCCTTTTCTGGAGCGTTACAAGAAAACAAATACACTGAACAGGTCCGACTCCTATGAGCTGGGTTATGCCTATTACATGTCGGCCAATTATGATCCGGCCATTGTTGCCTTTAAAGATGCTACGGGTCCGGACGATAGCCTGAGTCAGAATGCTTATTATCACCTGGGCAGTTGTTATCTGATTAAGCAGAATAAACATTTTGCACAAAATGCTTTTTCGGAAGCATCGCGTATGCATTACAACCGGGCTATCCGGGAAGATGCGCTGTTCTCTTTTGCTGAACTCACCTATGAATTGTCTTACAGTCCATTTAACCAGGCTATAAAAGCCTTGCAGGATTATATTGCCGAATATCCCAACTCACCCCGGGCCGATGAAGCGTATTCATACCTCGTAAAAATAAATCTGGTGACCAAGAATTATGAAGATGCGCTTCGTTCTATTGAGCAGATCAAAAACATGAATGAGGTATTGAAGCCGGTGTATCAGCAGGTAGCCTATAACCGAGGGGTGGAGCTCTATAATAATTTTGATTACGAAGCGGCTATCCGTCATTTTACCAAGGCCATGAAATACCCCATTGATCCGGTTACCAATGCTTTGGGTAAATACTGGACAGCGGAAGCTTTTTATCAACGGGCTGAGAAGAAGGGGGATCGTAATTTTTATGAAACAGCGCTGGAGAATTACAGGATCTATGAGGTAGAAGCGGGTGCCCCGCGTACACCCATGTATTCCTCTGTTCAGTATAACATCGGGTATGTATTGTATCAGTTAAAAGACTATGCGGGAGCCATTATCGCCTTCCGGAAATTTGTGCTGGATAAGACCGCTCCACCGGATAAAGTATGTGATGCCTGTATGCGTATAGGGGATTGCTATTTTGTAACCCGTGAGTTTTCGGGAGCGGCTGATTTTTATGAGCAGGCTTTTCAGACAAAAAGCGGGAAGAACACCGATAAGGATTATGCCTTGTATCAGAGAGGAATGTCGCTTGGGCTGGAAAAGAAGTATGAAGGTAAAATATCGGCCCTCGTCTCCATGCTTACCATGTATCCCAAATCAGGATATGTACCTGCTGCCCGTTTTGAAGTGGCACATACCTATCAGCTCATCGACAAACCCGAAGAGGCCATCCATTATTACAATATGCTGATTGCCGAAAATAACGGAAGCCCATATATGCGCAGGTGTTATAGCCAGATGGGCTTGATTTATGAAAACCAGAACGATTACGATCATGCCATGATCTGTTACAAAAAGGTGGTGGAGCTGGATAAGCATTCGGAAGAAGCATCGAATGTGCTTCCTCAGATACGACATATTTATGCCGAGGTAAAGAAAGATCCGGATGGATATAGTCAGTATTTACAGGGAATAGGAGAGAAGCCATCCAACAGTCAGATGGATTCCATTACCTATAAGATAGCGAAGGATTATTATAACAGCGGAGATTGCGGGAATGCTTCTCCGGCTTTGGCTAAATACATAGGAGGTTATCCATCGGGTATTTTCAGTCAGGATGCCATGTTTATGAAGGCCGAATGCGATCTAAAAAACAGTCAGCCTGATGAAGCCCTGAAGGGCTATAAAGCAATCATCAATCTTCCTTCCGGTAAATATACCCTTCCATCGCTGCGTCGTGCCGCTGCCATCTGTTTTAATCAGAATGATTTTGCTTCGGCATATGACTATTATTCCAAACTGGAAACAGATGCTACCTATGCCTTTGATGCCCGTGTAGGCATGATGCGGTCTGCCGTGGCGCTTAAGCAACTTGCCAATGCGGCTATTGCTGCCAATAAGGTGCTGGGGGCGGATAACCTGGCTGCGGATATTGCCAATGAAGCTCATCTGGTTATTGCCCGTTCGGCCATAGAAGCTAAAAACATTGATCTTGCCTGGAACGAATATGGAATTGTTAAAGCAGGACCCAAAAACGAACATGCTGCAGAAGCCGCTTTCTACCTGGCTCAGATTCAACATGAACGTAAGGAGTATAAACCCGCAGAGAAAAGCATTTTCGAGTTGATCCGTCAGCAGGCGGGATATAAAGTGTGGGTGGGCAAAGCATTCCTGCTCCTGTCGGATAATTACCTGACGCAAAGTGACACCTTTCATGCCAAGTTTATACTGAATGATTTTATTAAGAATACGGAT
>JABDCB010000092.1 GCA_013288325.1 Bacteroidota bacterium | reverse complement strand
GTGAGAAGGTATTCGGGAAATAAAACTGTCCGGCGGTATCACAGGGCGACTCCACCAGAACCGTTAAGCAGGCCTTGTTTTTACAATTGTTGGAATCAGCTACGGTAACGCAATAGGTAGTGGCTATGGCAGGGCTCACGGTAATGATCTGAGTACTGTCCCCATTGCTCCAGGTATAGGTTCCGCCTCCGCTGGCTATGAGGGTGCTGGTTGAGCCCTGATAAACAGTGGTATTGCCGTTTAGTGCGGCTACCGGTTTGGGACTTACAGTGACGGTAAACGACGTGTCCTTTTTACAGCCGAATGCATCGGTGGCATCCACGGTGTAGGTGGTGGTGATAGTAGGGCTTGCATTAATTGTTGATCCTGTTGTTCCATTGCTCCAGGAATAGATGCTGCTGCCTGCTGCTTGCAGGATAACGGAATCACCCCGGCAGATTTTGTTTAAACCTGTTATGGCCGGAACTGCATTGGAGCAGCAACTGTATTTAGCCACTATAACTTCTTCTGCGCCGGCAAGGGGAAGTGTGGTGGCTCCTACCACCAGAGGATTGGCAAACGAACCACCGGTGGTATACGCATTGCCCAACGCATCGGTAGCAATGGCATTTTTATACGAGCCTCCGTCGGCAAGGGCAGAAGCACAGAGTACATTTCCGCTCGGATCATATTTGGCAATAAACAAAGGCGTATTTCCGCCGGGAGGCATGGTGAGGGTGGTTGTTCCGAATGTAATGGAGGGACTGTTAAAACCTCCGGCTACAAACGCATTTCCGGAACCATCGGTGGCTACGCCCCATCCGTCATCATTGGTGGCGCCGGTCACACCCCGGGCCCACAACGAGTTTCCCGAAGCATCGTATTTTGCCAGAAAATAAGAGACATCCCAGGCTGCTGCATTGGGAAGGGTAGTGGTTCCGAATGTTATATTCTGAGATTCAAACCAGCCTGTCACAAAAACATTTCCCGATGCATCGGTAGCCACACCGGCTCCTTCATCACCCTGGGGGCCGCCGGCACTCTTTGCCCAGAGTACATTGCCCGATGCATCGTACTTGGCAATAAACACATCCCCTGCATTCGACAAACCCGAATTGGTTAGGGTGGTGGTTCCGAACGTGATGGAAGGGATTTCAAAATATCCTGTTATAAATACATTTCCTGATGCGTCGGTGGCAACCCCTTCTGCAATATCTCCGTTGGTGCCTCCGGCGCTTCTGGCCCAGAGCACATTTCCGTTGTTATCGTATTTAGCTAAAAAAACATCCGCATCTCCGGGTGAAACATTGGAGAGTGTGGTGGTTCCGAACGTGATGGAAGGCGAAGCAAAAAAGCCGGTAACAAATACATTTCCGAAAACATCGGTAGCCACTCCATAGCCGGTATCATCACCCACACCGGCAGCTTTCTTTGCCCATACTACATTTCCCGAAGGATCGTATTTGGCCAGAAACACATCACCCGGAATAGCTCCTCCTGAATTCACCAGGGTGGTGGTACCAAAGGTGATGGAAGGAGATTTGAAATAACCGGTTATATAGCTGTTGCCGGCCGGATCGCTAGCTACGCCATAGGCTTCATCATCATCTGTTCCTCCGGCGCTTTTGGCCCAAAGGATATTTCCGGAAGCATCATATTTAGCCAGGAAGATATCATTGGGCCCTTGGCTGTTGAGGGTAATGGTGCCGAATGTGATTGCGGTGGAATCAAAAAAACCGGTAACGAAGACATTCCCTGCAGCATCTGTTGCTATGCCCGATCCCGTGCTGTGTTCATGCAAGTTTGTGGTGCCGGAACTCTTTGCCCAGATCCATGTTGGTGTTTGGGCATGAATACAGGTAATGAATAGGAGTGATAAAAAAAGGAGGCAGCAGGATTTCATTCTATTTCAAAGCTAGGGGAATTCTTATACCCTCGCAAACCACGCAGAACTATTCTTGCTGCAAACGGCTATTTTCGAAGAGAGTCTTTAGATTTATTCTTGTTAAAGGAAGAATCAACCTTATTGGGTTTACTGCTTTCAATCAGTTCCTTTTTATTATCTACCACATACTGACGGTATTTAATTAATCCATCCAGGGTTTCTTTCTGTTTGTCAGGAAATTTTGTTTTGGAGAAAAATTCGAAGTCGTGATTTTTATCCCAGGCAATAACAGAATCGAGTATAGAGAGGTAGCCATCATAATCCTTTATGAGCTCCGGATTCAAGGCTCCTCCAACGGTGCTGAATAAAGCGCCGTACAGGGCCGGATCGCCGCTGGGGGATAAATCAGGATTGCTTTTTAAATAATATTTAAACCTCAGTTGACCTAAGTAAAAAAGAAAACCGGCATCATGTATTTTCCCGACTTTGAACTCTTGTGCCGCTTCTTCAAAAAAACCGGCCGGATGTTCTTTCTCTAACCTTAATGCAGTTGTTGTAAGGGTATCTGTTTTATTTTCCTCTTTGGGTTTGGAACCACAGGAATAGATGGTTACTAATACGAAGAGTATGAATGCGGTTCTCATCATGATTTTTTAGGTGTAGCCCAAAGCTACCCCAATTCCTTCAGCCTTCCAAAACCGTGGCTTCGACTCCGCTCAGCCTGTTCGTGTGGCCCTGATACTTATCGGGGTCGCGCAAAAAGATAATCATGCAAGCTAAACAGAACTTATTACTATCTTGGAGTCATCAAGCATAAAAAGACGGAAATGAGAACATCTGTTCGTGTATTAATTCTTTGTTTTTTTTCAGGATTGATATTTCTTTCCAATCTGCATGCTCAGGAGCGGAACTATGAACGGAGAAGCACTATCGGAGCTGATTCCATTTATCGGGTTAAACATTTGCGATTCTCTACAGATCTTGTGAAGCTAGCGATCAATGAATTACAGTTTATTGGCGAATACAGGATTTCACCTTTCTTTTCGGCTGGACTATGTTATGGTAAAGTATTCAGAAATCCAGCATTCGATCCCTGGTTCTTATCACCGAGTCAGCAAGTTTGGCCGGGTACTGCTTACCATGGGGATGCATATACTGTTTTATTTAAATTCTTTCCTTTTAATAAGAAGTGGCGCTATCTTGCCCTCAAGGGGGTTTATAAGTCTATTGGCTACAGTGGTCAGGATTTTGCTGAGGGGACTGAATATGGTCATTATGTTTCGGTACATCGTTCTGAAAGTGCTAGAGTTGCTGGATTTGATATTGTTTATGGTAAATATCGTTTTTTCGGGGTTAGCCGTATACCTGTTGAGTTGTTTTGGGGCGCTGGCTACAGAGTTAGGGAGCGGAATTTTACCACCTATTCTGCGAAAGATGAAATAGGTCAAACTGTTTATTATTACAAAAATGTACTTAATCCTTTTCCAGTACATGAGCATCTGGAACAAACATATCTCACGTTCCAGTTTGGAATCCTTTTCGGATTTAATGTAAGGTGTGCAAAATAAAGGTAAACTGCAGGGATCATTTAACACGAAATCCCCCTATCTCACTTCCCCGATTTCCTGTTCTTCCTTATCTTTATTCTATTGTTTATTAAATACAAACGAGCATGAGAAAAATAATTGTTTTGGAATTTATATCCCTGGATGGAGTGATGCAGGCTCCCGGCGGACCGAAAGAAGATCCATCAAACGGTTTCAAATACGGAGGTTGGACGGCACCGTATGGCGACAAGGAGAGCGGGAAGGTGATGGCTAAACAGATGAAACGTGCGGATCTTCTTTTGGGCAGAAAGACATATGATATTTTTGCCGGTTTCTGGCCCGAGCACGCCGAGATATGGCCGGGGATCAATGAGGTGACCAAATACGTGGTGTCCAAAACCATGAAAAAGGCACCCTGGAAAAACACCGTTATACTCAAAACCCTGGCCGATATTAAGAAGCTGAGGAACTCTAAAGGCGCCGAGTTGAAAGTGTGGGGCAGTGGTGAACTGGTTCAACTGCTGCTTAAAAATGATCTGGTGGATGAGCTCTGGCTCAAAATATATCCCGTGGTTCTTGGTAAAGGGAAAAAGTTGTTTGACAAAGGCACTATTCCCGCCGCATTTAAATTGACAGAGAGTTTGGTTACCCCTGGCGGAATAATTGTTGCCAATTACAGACGTTCCGGGAAAGTGAAGACGGGGACGATCGGGGAGTGAGGGGGCTTTCTTTGTCAAATGGCTTTACTTGGGTTTCAACCGGTGGCTGAGTGTAATCGAAGCTCAGGTTCATGAGCGTACTTCGGCTTCGCTCAGCACAAGAAGTTGAAGGGCCGGGAGCAGCTAGCCACGTAAGTGAACTAAGAGGGCAAAATATTTTACTACCTTAGAGATTAATAGCCAGCTTTTAGAGAAATAACTTTCGAAAGAATCTGAACCAGAGAGAGCATGGAATCAACGCTAATCAAAATATTGTTTCTGGCTGGTTATCTCTTATGGGAATCCTTTGTGGTGCTTCATTGGATCAATCAAGCAATTGCCGGCTCGCAAATGCATTGGCTTGAAAGCATTTTAGGCCTATAGGCGCTTACTCTGGAGGAAACGGAAATAGGTTTGGTGTATCCTAACCCGATCGGATTATAAATCCACAATAATATCCTTCAAATTCCGAACGGATTACACCCCGATACTTATCGGGGCCGCGCGAACGGTTTGTAGATTACCAGTCTGTGACTCACTTCTTATTTAACAACCTGTCCGCTCTTGTATTGAACACACTTCGTAACAACCCCTAAGCTATCTCTAAACACCCACTGCCCTGCTTCAGTATCATCTATATAATTACCTTCTGCACTGACTTGTCCACTTGGATAGTATTCATAGTTTACACCATTCTTTTTCCCTTTTACATACATGAACTTCCTCTTTATTTTTCCATCCGGGTAATAAGTCTCGCCTTCCCCGTCCCTCTCTCCATTATGATGCGTGTACTTTAGAAATAATTGGCCCTTCTCATCAAAATAAGAGACATGCCCGTCACAACAATCACCCTCACATTGCCCGTCAATCATTT
>JABDCB010000091.1:4458-5266 GCA_013288325.1 Bacteroidota bacterium | reverse complement strand
CCGGGGTTAAGAGGGACTATAGCTTGTAGTTTTAGTTGCCCCCTGCTTTAGCAGGGGGATAATTGAAATAATAGATAATAAAAGGGCTTTAGCCCTGAAATAGAAACTAAGGAATAATATCATTCAGGCAGCGACAGGCAAAGAACCTGCATTTAACCAGTGTTAAAGACCTCCGTCAGGACAATTTTCGTTTTTCTCCTTCGTTTTTATGGATGTAAAACAGGCCGATAATAAACCTTTGCTTCCTGGAGTGGTCATAAAAGAGATTTTACAAGCTATGAAGCAGACCGATCCGAAAAAACTACAGCATTTATATTCCCGGGCGGCCTTTGGTATTTCCCTCCACGAGTTACATCAGAAAAAAGGACATGATCTAGAACACCTCGTCAATGAGCTGTTTAGTGAATCGGATACCTATGCTCCCATTGATATCATTACCACGGATGAGCTGGAAGCGATGAAAGCAGTAGATAAGAAAGATCTGACCCAGGAAGAGAAGAAAAAGAGGAATGAAGAACGGCGTCGCTCCATGGAAGAGCTTAATCTGGGATGGATGGAGCGGTTGTGGACTCATCCGGCTAGGTTAAGAGAGCGGATGACCTTTTTCTGGCATGGACATTTTGCCTGCCGTCTGGATGCTCCCTGGGATATGCAGGATCTGAATAATATCCATCGTAAATATGCGCTTGGCAGTTTCAGGGATTTATTGATGGCTGTATCTAAAAGCCCGGCCATGCTACAGTTTTTGAATAATCAGCAGAACCGCAAAATGCATCCCAATGAAAACTTTGCGCGTGAAGTGATGGAG
>JABDCB010000091.1:0-4448 GCA_013288325.1 Bacteroidota bacterium | reverse complement strand
GATATTAAAGAAGCTGCCCGGGCATTTACCGGCTGGGGTTTTGATCCCTCAAACAAAAGCTTTGTGTTTCGTGAAAAGGCGCATGATGAAGGCGATAAAACTGTTTTTGGAAAAACTGGAGCATTTACAGGAGAAGATATTATCGATGCCTTGCTGGATAAAAAAGAAACAGCTGTTTATATAAGCAGAAAGATATATCGCTTCTTTGTCAATGATCAGGTGGATGAGCAACGGGTGAGTGAGATGGCTGATGTATTCTATAACAGCCATTATGATATAGGCGGGTTGATGAAATATCTTTTTACCTCCGATTGGTTTTATGACTCCAGAAATATAGGTGCTAAAATAAAATCTCCCGTCGATCTCATTGCCGGTATTCACCGCCTGGTGCCGGTAACATATGAAAATAAAGAAGGCTTGCTGGTACTGCAACGGGCTTTGGGCCAGGCACTGTTTTACCCTCCCAATGTAAGCGGCTGGGCAGGAGGAAAAAACTGGATAGATAGCTCTTCGTTGATGTACCGCCTCAAAACACCTTCTATATTGCTGAACTATGGAATAATTGAAGTGGAGCCGAAGGAAGATATGCTGGATGACAAAGGAAAACAGATGATGGAGCATAAGATGGAGGAGATAGCCAAACAACAAGGTAAGGGCCCTGTGTTGTCTAAGATTAAATCGCAACCCGATTGGGATTCGGTACTGAAATCCATTCCCCATAAGATGACTCAGGAAGAACTCATTAGTGCGGTGTTGCTTCCGGAAAAACTTTCCCCAGCGTTGTTAAGCAATATACCTGCACTTACCGATAGTAATCATAAGGAGTTTATTCTGGAGTTGCTTTCGGCACCGGAGTATCAGATGGGGTAGGAAAAAGCAGAGTGAGAGCGGAGAGTGAGAGCGAAATAAGATGCAGGAGGCAGGCGCAGGAGGCAGAAAAAGCAGAGCGAGAGAGGAGCGTGAGAGCGAAATAAGTGGCAGTAGGCGGCGGCAGTCGACAAAGAAAACAACTACGGCCGGAGGCAGCTAATAAATCTTAATTCATAAATCTTAAATCCTTTTAAGATGAATCGCAGAAACTTCATAAAAACAAGCAGTCTTGCCTCCGGAGCTTTGTTCCTGCCTTCATTTCTGAAAGCATTTGAATACAAGAGATTGCCTGCCGGAGGCAAAGTGCTGGTGGTGATACAGCTCGGAGGTGGCAATGATGGATTAAATACCGTTATCCCTTTTGAAAACGATTTGTATTATAACAAAAGAAAAACTCTTTCCATTCCTAAAACAGAGGTATTAGGGCTTACCGATCAGCTGGGCCTAAATCCGGGATTGAAATCATTCAAGGACATTTATGATCAGGGATGGATGACAATCCTGAACAGTGTAGGATATCCCAATCCCGACCGGTCCCATTTCCGTTCCATGGATATATGGCAAAGTGCAAGCGACGCCAAAGAATACCTTAGTACCGGATGGATAGGACGTTATCTGGATTCCAGCTGTGGGGGATGTGATAAGGCTTATAATGCCATCGAGGTGGATGATACCCTATCGCTGGCCATGAAGGGAAATACCAAGAAGGCCATAGCCGTGCGCGATGTAAATCGCTTATATAAAACAACACGGGATCCGTTTTTTGAACAAATAGCCAATGCTACCAAGCCGGATATGCTTACCGAAGACAATCTGGGGTATCTGTACAAAACCATGATAGAAACCTATTCCAGCGCAGAATACATCAGCACGACCTCCAAAATTTTTGAAAGCAAGGCCACGTATCCTGATTCCGGGTTTTCGAAACAGTTGAAAATGATATCCGGACTGATCCAGTCGGGATTACAAACAAAAGTCTATTATGTTTCCCTGGGTGGATTTGATACCCATGTAGGACAAAAAGGAACGCAGGAACGTTTACTGAAAACCTGGTCGGAAGGAGTCAGTGCTTTTCTGAACGACCTGAAAGCAGGAGGAAAGCTGGATGATACGCTGGTGATGACCTTTTCCGAATTCGGGCGAAGGGTGGAACAGAATGCAAGCAATGGCACCGATCATGGTACGGCCAACAACCTCTTTTTGTTTGGAGGTAAGCTGAATAAAAAAGGTTTTTATAATGAAGCTCCTGATCTGAGCGATCTGGATCAGGGAGATATTAAATACAAGATCGATTTCCGCAATGTATATGCCGATGTCATTAAGAATTGGCTGGATGTGGATGAGGAGAGCATTTTGAATCAGAAGTTTCCATCACTCGGATTGATTTAAAAACCTTCTTCTGACTTCTGACTTCTTTCTTCTGACTTCTTATTTTCTGTTAATCTACGTTAACAAGAGAAGCATCCAGGTTCATTTGCTTATGGATGGGGCCTTCATTCTCCATCATTTCCTGTTCATAGGTAGCAATCCGGCGTATAATGATGATGCAAAAAGGAGCAGCCACCAATTGCAATATTTCACTGATAATGAGTGCCAGGGAATTATCGCGTAAGTTCTCGATAGAGCCTTGTCGCGTTGCATAAAAAGTAATGAATGTGCTGCAAATGCCATAGGCTACCCAGAATCCCCACCACCATCCCAGTAAATTGTCGGCAGAGGGTTTGTTGAATCCCGGATTGTTTTGTTTTACACAAGATTCCGTGTTGTGGCTGATTTCCTTCATGATATTGAAAGGGGCCCAAAAGTTATAGATTGGGATAAACCAGGCGCCGGCAGCCATGCCCTCTGAACTCTCCAGATTCGGAGCCCCTATAACATGAAGGTTGTTATAGGCCCTGCGAAACCACATGATAAAAAAAATGCCCGTACCCAGACGAATGATCAAAGCCAATGTTCCGGTGGCCGACATGTAGTATACAACGCGTCTTAATGCTTCCGAATCTACATTGTTCGCCCAGTCGTATAGCAACATATACTGCATACAAGCCACAATAAGAGACAGGATGCAACTGCCAAAAGAAATCCAGAGCCAAATGATGGCATTTTTGGCCCGGCTTTTATTGTTTTTTACCCATTGCCCGTCTTCTTTGTAATCAAGAATAGTATCCATGGTTAGTCAGATTAAGGATGAGGCTCCATCCGGCTTAAATTTATAGATAGTTCATCAAGATCCACCCGTACATGGTCCGATGTTTCAAGAGGACAAAGCTGGTAATAATATGCTAAACCAACCGAGCTGCAAAGTGACCAATAGCAGAAGTTAGGATGGTGCTCGTTTATCAACTCCAGTACTTTGGCGTCGGAAGGAAGAAAGAATGTATTGGTCATGTTGGCTCCATGGCTGCTTACAAAAACGGAGGTATCCTGCATCAGTTCCATTTGCTGCATCAAACTCATTCCTTCAAAATAAACGGTTTCAAAACATTTGCTTTCAAGCAGTGCAATAAGTTCCGCTTCATTACTCACCCTTCTGCTTTTTTGTTTGCCACGGCTTACATAAATCTTTCTCTTCTTCACTGCGTCTTTTGCTGGTAACGTGTTTAGCATATGCTGCCGTACCTTTTTAAGGATGGCGGGATGATGCCGTCCGCTGCCGGCGGCATATCCCATTATATTCATCTCTTTAACAAGGATGCGGCTTTTGTCGGGGATAAATTCCGGACGAGCATCTTGGAATGCCGAAATAGAATCAATCACATAAGAAGGAGCATTTGCGGGAAGAAGTAGGGTGTATTGCTCTTTCAGAAATTCATTGGCCATCCAGATACGGCACAAAGAGTCGATACACCAGTGATAGAAATTGCCTTTTGACCAGAAATCATATACAAGGAGGTAGTTAGTTGTTTCGGGCTTTGGGATTTTATGATAACGCAAACGTACCTGCAGGTTGTACATCAATCCAAAGCGATAGCGAAAAATCGGGTGGGGCAGGGCAGGGATAAAAGGCAGAGCCCCTTTCAGGACAGCACCTTCGTGTGTGATGCTTACCCCATCCATTTTATACAGCTCCAGCTCCAGGGTTTCGTAGGTTCTCCAGGTGGTGAAAAGAGATTCGTCCAGTGGCTGGTAGTTGACCGGATAAGGCTGGATGATATGTTCCGGCTTGCCATAGTGCACAATGGTTTTGGCCCTGAAGGGTTTTATCACTTTTATCTGTTGCAGCAAATCAATGATACGGCCTATAAACCGGTTCAGATAATCCAGCAGCTTCAGATAAATTCTTACGGGCAGGCTATTCATGGCTTTGTTGCAAACGAATTCAAAACAAATGTAATATTTGATAGACCGCAGATTATCATGATTGTTATGATTTTCGCAGATTGTCAGAGATCACAAAATCATAATTTATCATGATTATCGTGAAAATCAGTGGTCTATTACGTTAGGGAATTAATGATCATGGCATTATAAAATTCAATTTCAGGGAAGAAGTGTTTTGAGCTTCATCCACCGCTTTTACTTCCAGCACATGTGTTCCGGCCGCGATACCTTCCTCTGCCGGGTTGATGGTAAGCAGA
>JABDCB010000090.1:3956-5310 GCA_013288325.1 Bacteroidota bacterium | reverse complement strand
CCTAATGAAGTATGGAAAGAGTTGTTTTCAAAAATCGACATTGGTTTTGACCCGATCCATGACAAGCTGTTTCATCAGATCACCAACGCCCTGAAAGTATTATCCTACCGCATTGCCTTTTATGGTACCGATGCGGAGGTAAAGCGGAGGGTAGGAAAAGATACCGCTCTTCAATCAGGTTTTTTGGAACAAAACAAAGAACTGGTTCAGTTTATAGAGTTGCTTCAGGAAGGAAAGTATGATCAGGAAGGGCTTCGCCATGCCATTGTCATGCTCAATCAATGTTCTGAAAGTCTGGATCAGATAAAGAAAAAAAGCACACACAACGGCACCAGCCTGCATCAGAGTTTTTTGCTTCGTCTGCTGGCCGAACTCATTCAACGTGTAAAAATCCTTGCCGATTTCATGGATAATTCAACGGAGCTGGACAAGGATACTTTTGTTATCTTCTTTAAGCAAGCCCTTGTATTTGAAAAAACGGATAACTAAACCCTGGACTATTTTATTGATGAAACACCCACGCAGATCATTTATCCGGTTAGGCGCATTGGCCCTTGTGGCAACACCATTTCTTTCTGTTGCCGGCTCAAAGGAAAAAGCAGCGCCTCTTCCATCGCTTAAACCTCCCGCATTAAAACCCGGAGATACCATTGCCATCACCTCACCGGCCGGAGCTGTATGGGATAGCCATCAGGTGGATCTGTTTGCTTCCATACTTCAGAATTTAGGATTTAAAATAAAGAGAGGAAAAACCCTTACGGAGCATTACGGTTATTTTGCAGGGACGGATGAGCTGAGAGCTAAAGAGCTGAATGGCTTTTTTATGGACCCGGAGGTAAAGGCAATTTTCTGTATGAAGGGAGGCTGGGGTTGCGCGCGGTTACTTACTATGATTGATTATGCGGGAATCGCTGCTCATCCTAAAATCATCATGGGTTTCAGCGATATTACGTCCCTGCTTATTGCCATACAGGTAAAATGCGGGCTGGTTACGTTTCATGGACCGGTAGGCAATAGCGGATGGAACGATTTTACCGTTGATTATTTTAAACGGGTGCTGATGAATGCTGAACAGGTGACCTATCTTCCAACAGCAAAACCGGAAGACAATCCATTGACATTGTATTCGGGCAAAGCAAGAGGGATATTAATGGGTGGCAATCTGAGTGTGTTGTCAGGAATGATGGGATCGGATTATCTGCCACAGTGGAAAGACAAAATTCTTTTTTTAGAAGATACAGGCGAGGAGCCTTACCGCCTGGACAGGATGTTTACCCAATTAAAATTGTGTGGTGTATTGCAAAACATCAGCGGTTTTGTTTTTGGGAAATGTGTAAAATGCACAGCTGAGGAG
>JABDCB010000090.1:0-3946 GCA_013288325.1 Bacteroidota bacterium | reverse complement strand
TGTCCTATCATCGCTCCTGAAAAAGCAGGAATACCCAGTGGTTTTATATTTTGCTCCAGCATCTGCTGAAAAGTGAATGCTTTATCAGGCGCGATGATAGGACATATCGAAAACAAGTTTACGCTTCCTTTGGGGATTGAAGCGGAGCTGGATGCCGATAAAGGAACCATACGTTTGCTGGAAGCAAGCGTTTCCACGTAAAAATTAATTGCCCCTCTTTACCAGTTTGCCTTTGTACATTTTTTCATTCACCGTAACGGTAATGAGATAAATTCCGGCGGGCTGTGTGCCTAAGTCAACCTGTGTTATATTTTTTCCTTTTACTGCATTCAGCTGTGAGGAGGAAATAACGGCTCCTTTGAAATCGTAAATTTTAAGAAGCGCGGCTCCATCTTCAAAGGCAGCATAAGTAATCTCTGCAGTGCCTGTAGTAGGGTTTGGTTTCACACCAAATGATACATCACTGTTATCGACCTGGATGGTAGCAGCACCGGAATAAGTAGATTCCCCATCCAGATCCGTTTGTTTGAGCCGGTAATAATAAGTGCCGCTATACACATTGGGATCTATGAGACTGTATTTAAGAATGCCGCTGCTATTGCCACCGGGAGCTGCCGACCGGACGGTGCCGATAGGGGTATAATCATTTCCATTGGTAGACCGTTCCACGGTAAAGAAGCTGTTGTTGGTTTCTGTTGCCGTTTGCCATAAGAGATAGCCGTTCTCACCACCTTTATAAAGGGCATCAAAAGAGAGAAGCTGAATTGGTAAGGGTGCACAGGCTGTACTTACATTGATATCTGCGGTAAGGGTTTGCTTTTCTCCGCAGCTTCCGGTTACCACACAGGTATAGGTAATATTCGTTCCCGGTGTGACAGTGATGCTTTGCGTAGTTTGCACGGGATTGGTAGTCCAGCTATATGAGGTAGCCCCTGCCGGAGCAGTAAGCACAGCAGTATTGCCCAGACAAACAGGATTAGCTGAAGAAGTGATGGCCGGAAACTGTACTCCGCTTCCGGGATCGATCGTGTAATTACATACATCACCAGCGAATCCGTCAATCATAATGATGTAAGAGTTGCCAATTACCAGGTTATTGGCGCTCATAGTAAATCCTGTAGTACTCTCATAGAAAGGAGATACTGGGGCAAACGTAGTGCAGCTGTTATTGGGAGTGGTAGAGAACATCTGCATCTGAATTCCTAATGCCGGAGTGTTGAAACAAGTCCCTACGCTAACAGTCAGTGTTACTTTTGAAGAGGCTGCTGTAAAACGAACCCAGGAATTATTTTGAATAGATACATCCCAGATGGTAGTACCCTCTGATGCCGGAGTGTTGGCATCACCTTCCGGATCCGGTTTTCCGAATACACCGCCGGAATTTACGCCTCCATTGGAGGCATGGGTACCTGCAACTTCGTCATTGCCCAGCATATTGCTTGGCCAGTCGGGAGTATAGGCATTGCTGGTAGAGGAACTATATCCGTTATTCAAATCACATATATCATATGCATTGGCACAGGCATCGTTGGTAGTGGTTTGCACACAAAGCCCGAATTCTCCGTTGGCGCATCCTGCAGCAAGGCTTCCAAACGACCAATAACGAATAAAATAAGTAGTCCCCGGTGTAAGTCCTGTCGTATCTATATAAGGCAAATTACCATTATTAGCCGGTGATGCAGGATATTTTCCGGCACCGGTTCCGTTATCACTGGAACATTTAATCAATGTCAGGTTATTGCAAGTGCCGCTGTATAAGGCCATAGAACCATCCTGATTGGTAATACCCGCAGCCCCAATACCCGGTTGTGGTGTAATGGTTATTTGCCCGGAAGCAGGAGCGACTACGGTAAACCATACATCCCCATTACAACCACCATGAGTTGAATACCCCCCAGATCCACCGGAACCGCCTTGACATAAAGCCGGGACAGGTGGTTGACCTCCCGATACTACTTCTTGTGTAGCACCTACTGTAGTAAAGGTTGCATAATTACAGGCTGTGGTTACCGGTGGTAATGCAATAGCATTACAAGGAAGATCATTGCTTGGAACAGCCGATGTTGCAGGGCCGTATACACATAAATTAAATGTTTGGGAAGAGCCCAGATAGTCGCTTACCTGTATATAGTAGGTAGCGCCTGTAGTAAGACCAATGGCATTAATGGTTTCAGCCACTCCGGTACCACCCGCATCTTCACACTGAATGGAAACAAGGGCTGCACAGGTTCCGGAATACAATTGAACCACACCATCCATAGTTGCGGAGGGGCTGAGGGTAACGATAGCCGTTGAGTTGGTAGCCACAAATTTATACCATACATCCTGTGCGCCTGATCCCGAACAAGTGCCTCCGCTGGAGGTAGCACCAACGGTGGTTCCTGCTGTGTTGATACAACTTGTGTTTTCAGTTACCGTAGTAGCTCCGGTGCAATCATCATTGGCAGGTGCTGCGGGTGGATTGGAAATACAGATATTGAATGTGCCTCCTCCTGATCCGGCTCCATAGTGGTATACTCTTACATAATAAGTAGTTCCTATAGTTAGACCGGTAGCAACAATGGTTTCGGCCACATTGGCTCCGTTGGCATCCTGACAAACCATAGAGGTGAGCGATCCGCAGGTACCGGATAAAAGCTCCACTACCGGATCGAAGGTGGCAATGGTAGGTGTGACAAGAATTTCATGGGAGACAGCAGTAGCGACAAACTTATACCATATATCATCATCCGCATTTCCCACGCATCCTGCTATATAAGCGGTGGCCCCGGTTGTATTTCCGGCGGTGGTTACACAGCCCGCATTAACGGGCAGCGTAATGGCACTGGGGCAATCGTCGTTAGCAACTGTTGGTACCGTACAGGAAATATTAAGCGAGTAGGCACCTTTGGCTGCTGCCGTACCATTGACAAGAATGTAATAGGTAGTACCAACGCCGGTAGGAAACGCTATATCGGATTGCGTGCCGCAGGCATCATCATTTCCATCTACACAGGTAAGACCTGCACAGGAACCGCTATAAATATTGATCCTGGTGTCGTATGACGAACCGCATAAACTCGCCGTTACATAATCTCCGTTTCCTACAAACGAATAAAATACTCCTACCGCACCGGGTGTTGTCCCGCAATAGCTGCTCGGGTCACCTGTTGTAGTTGCCGTTGTTGTATTTCCCACATATGTATTACCGCAGGTAACAGCAATAGCTCCGGTACAAAAGTCGTTGGCTGGGCCTCCTGATGCACAGGGGTCGGAAGTCCAGCTTACATCATCAATGTACATGGAGTTTCCATAATCGCTGACAGCCTTAAAGATGATATAATTGGTGGCGGTATTGAAGCCTGCAGGTATGGTATAGGTATATTGATACCAGGTATTGGCCACTCCCACAGCCGGTGCAGAAGTATAAAGACGGTTTACCACCCCCAGTGATGTGGCACCTACTAGTGTAGCAGCTGTATTAACATATACCTGAATATAATCCGCATCCGTGGTATACGTATAGTTATCCCTGAACATCCAGAAACTTACTGTATGTGCTCCAGTGCTTGCACAAAGGTCGAAGACGGGGGTAATCAGGGTGGCATCATCTCCAATCGGTGCATCATAGGAATCAAACATGGCACAGGCTGCACCGGTATGCGCACCGGACGTGTATTGCGTCCAGTCATAGGTTCCTGTTACCGCAGCTCCGCTCCATCCCGTCTGATTCGATACATCGGTAAGAAGATGCGTGGAATGAATCGTATCCTTTTTCCAATAAGCATATACAGCCCCTATGGAAACGGTTTCTTCCAGATATTTTTTACGAGGACCCAGGTTTTTAAAATTCCAGTATACCCGCATGTCTCCGTTCAACTGAAACTGTCCACAGGCAGCATACCCTCTCACAAACAACCCGATACGATCGAATTTGGTTCCAAGCGCAGCAACCACACCTGCACTT
>JABDCB010000089.1:5071-6075 GCA_013288325.1 Bacteroidota bacterium | reverse complement strand
CGTTCGTCAATAACAGACTTTACCGCCGCCCCGGTGTACATGGAGGATAATAAGAGCGGTGCACATGAATGGCTTATTGAATTTGAAGAGTTGCCTGAAAATGCGGCTTTTTTTGTGGAGGTACTTGATAATGCTTTGAAGACTCTTAACTCCGATTACGAAGCGAAACGCTATAATAATTATGCCTTGCGTCAACCCATTGTCCACTTTATGGGAAAAGGTAGTTTTTATGAATGGCTGAAGGGAAAGGGTAAGCTGGGTGGACAAAATAAGGTACCGCGTCTTTGCAATGAACGTAATTACCTGGAGGATATATTGCGTGTTTCTCCTCCTCCATTGATGACATTGAACTCATGATAATTAGTAAATTAACGTATTAGATCCTATTCATGTATTCATTTTTCATGCATCTTTTATTCATTTCCTTTTTGCAAACCGGTACCGGACTGCAAACAAAGTTGTTGAAACACATTGATGGGAAAGTGAGTACAATTGCCAGTGATGAATTGCAGAATCTGTATTTGGTGAAATCGGATGTCCTTGAGAAATATGATCTCGATGGAAAATACCTGTGTTCCTATAACGATAATACGCTTGGGCCACTTACCAGTGTGGATGCCGGCGACCCGATGAAGGTGATGGTGTTTTACAGACCGTTTGAACAATTTGTACTGCTTGACAATACACTCACAGTAACCGGAGACCCCGTTTCCCTTGAAAATTATGGTTATGAACAGGTAAGTCTGGCCTGTATGTCTTATGACAAAGGATATTGGTTTTATAATCCGGCCAATCTGGAATTGGTGCATATGTCAGTAGCCGATCTGAGTATTGATAAGACAACCGGAAATATCAGTCAGTTGGTTAACCTGTCAATTAAACCCAATTTCCTTTTAGAGCAAAACAATAAGGTATTTCTGAATGATCCGGAAAACGGGATCTTTCTTTTTGATATTTACGGCACTTATTACAAGACGGTGGGAATCAAAGGATTAAATCAGTTT
>JABDCB010000089.1:0-5061 GCA_013288325.1 Bacteroidota bacterium | reverse complement strand
AACAAGGTGTTGAAAACATATAATATTAAGACTTTTCAGGAGGACACAATCCCTTTACCCGACTCTACCGTGGTTTCAGTCCGGATTGAAAAACAAAGGCTCTTCGTTCAGAATAGCAAAGGGGTTGATATCTATGAAGTTAAATAAACATGAACGTTTTGAGGATGTGTGGCGGGTTTCCAATCCAAAAATTAATTTACTATAAATCAGTCCATTGACTAGATGAGGGGGGAAAAAACATCGACGAATTTGAATCGTAAGGAATATCAAAGTACTTTTGTTGTCGATTAAGATAGATTATCAGTCAGCCTTTGGCTTATTTGATAAGGCTGTTTTAGTTAATAATGGTTTGTGTGGTTTATCCTGTGAAAGCAGGAGTTTTCTGTGTGTAAAAGGCCGCCTTGTGTGAGGGCGGCCTTTCTTTTTATAGTTTGTTACTATATTATTACTCTATTGGAATATTCAAACGTTTGAGTTCATCCAACACATTGATAAATTCAGTTATCGGATCCGGACTATTCCAAAGCGAGCTATTTAATGTTAAGCCAAAGAATCCAACTTCCTGTATTTTATTCATTTTTTGAATGTCCACCCCACCTCTGGCTATAATCGTGAAAGGTGTTTTGGAGATGGCAGCTTTAAGACTATGCACATTAAAACCTGCCTGAAATTTTCCGCTTATGCTATCGAAAATAGGGGAAAGGAACACATAATCATATTTGTTCTCTTCTTCATACAGGCTGGCGAGTTTCCGAAAAGAAGTGGAAATGGTGATACGGGATCTTTTCATATTGATCAGACGCAAATTAATCCAGAGCCTGAATTTCCTTTTCATATGGGTACGCGTCAAGTGAATTCCTTTAAGCGAATAATGAAGGCAGAGCCGATGATGGGAATGAATGACGATTCGGTTATGAAATTGAGGAGGAATTTTATCCAGATATTCCTTCATCTCATTTGTCGAGTAACGAGGCTTGCGGAGGTGAAAAGTCTCAAGCCCCAGTTCAAATAATTTTACGACCAATGCGGGTTCGGTTGTCGGGTCTCCGGTGGAAGGGCTTAGAACAATAATTTTCATACCTGAAGGTGTATCGAATGAATTGCTTGCACTATTTTTCTGGCAAGAGACGGATTTTCCTGCAATACATTTCCGATTACCAGTATATCAGCCCCTGCAGTGGCCAACCGTTGGGCACATTCACAAGTACGTATACCGCCCCCGACAATCAATGGAACAGTTGTATTTTTTTTCACTTCCTGCACCATGTTTTCTGAAATGGGGTGTTGGGCACCACTGCCTCCATCCAGATAAATCATACTTAGCCCCAGCATTTCACCTGCCATTGCAGTACATACGGCAATGTCAGATTTATCGTGAGGAATGGGAACAGTTCCGCTTATATAAGAAGCTGTGGTTTGCTTTCCGCTTTCAATAAGCATATAACCGGTTGGAATAATTTCGAGTTTACTGGCCTTTAGCAAGGGAGCCGCAATCACATGCTGACCGATCAGAAACTCAGGATTTCTACCTGAAATAAGGCTTAAGTTCAGGATGGCGTGTGCATGAGGAGTTATCTGTAGAATACTTCCTGGAAACAAAATCACAGGAGTATCAATGGCAGACCTTATTGCCAGAACAGTTTCTTCCAAATCACCTTTACTAATAAGGCTTCCTCCTACAAATATCAAATCAGCTCCCGATTCTCCTATCATAGGAGGCGTGGTGTCAGGGGAAAAGCTGTCCGGATCTATAAGCAAAGCAACAAGCTTCCTGCCACGACCGGCTGCACTCCGTATAAGATTTAGTACTACAGGATTCAATTATCTGGGTCTATTGGTCTATAGCTGCAATATTATGAATTCGTAACATAAACAAGCATATGGTCCTTTACTTTTTCATAACACAAGGAAATTTCCCTGTTCATATCTTTTGACCTTATCATGCCTTTAATCATTCCACCTTGGATGGAGTAGGTAAAAGGTGTTATAGGCAAATCTTCAATAAAACGTAACCCTTTTTTGCCATATAGTTTGTAAAGAGCCTCTTTTGCGCACCAGTATACATATAAGTGATCGATTTGTTTTTCCGGATCCGGATCAATGGCGCTTAGTTCGGACGAAGACATGAATTTATTTTTCACTCTCAAAATTTTCGGGTCAATAGCTTCCAGATCAATGCCTGTTTCATGAACATGATTTATGATCAGAGCAACCATATGATGCGAGTGGGAAATGGAAAGATATATATTGGGATCTGAAAGAAAAGGCTTTCCTTCAGAAAAGTACTGTAAATCAATAGATCCCGTCAGTAGTCTTAATAAAACCCGAATCGCTAAACGTTGCGTTCTAAGTCGGGTATTGGACGACTGAATCAGTTTATCTGTTTCAAACCGGGATCCTGCAAGTACATATAATTCTTCCTCGCTTTCATCCGTTTTCCAGGCTGCGAGCACTGATCCGTCTAAAAGTGCTTTTTTAAAGAAGAGTGGCATATGTTCTGCCTTCGAAATTAAAGATTTATGTTCAATATATCCGTTTTCATTGACATATTGAAGATATACGAAGCCTTTTGCGGGTCATTTTCCTAATTTTATTATCTTTGCTATCCATTAATAAAAAATCCCAAAAATGGCTGCAACTACCGTAAGAACATTTGAAAAATTCAAAGTAAAAGATTTGTCCCTTGCCGAATGGGGAAGAAAAGAAATTAAACTGGCTGAAGAAGAAATGCCTGGTTTGATGGCTATCAGAAAGGAATACGGACCTAAAAAGGTGCTGAAAGGTGCACGTATTGCAGGTTGCCTGCATATGACTATCCAGACGGCTGTGTTAATTGAAACACTTGTTGAGCTGGGTGCTGAAGTAACCTGGTCTTCCTGTAATATTTTCTCGACCCAGGATCATGCTGCTGCTGCAATTGCTGCTGCCGGGATTTCCGTTTATGCCTGGAAGGGGATGAATGCTGAAGAGTTTGATTGGTGTATTGAGCAGACCCTGTTTTTTGGCCCTGATCATAAGCCATTGAATATGATATTGGATGATGGTGGCGATTTGACGAATATGGTTTTCGATAAATATCCTGAATTGGCCGCTGGAATCAGAGGATTGTCGGAAGAAACAACAACCGGTGTTCACCGTTTGTATGAACGTATGAAAAAAGGCACGCTGATGATGCCGGCAATCAACGTGAATGATTCAGTTACCAAATCCAAATTCGACAACAAATACGGTTGCCGTGAATCATTGGTGGATGCAATTCGTCGTGCTACCGATATCATGTTAGCAGGTAAAGTTGCTGTTGTGGCTGGTTATGGTGATGTAGGTAAAGGATCTGCACAATCGCTTAGCAGCCAGGGTGTAAGAGTTATAGTTACAGAAATTGATCCAATCTGTGCACTACAGGCTGCAATGGATGGCTATGAAGTGAAGAAAATGGATGATGCGGTTAAAAGAGCCGATATCATTGTGACTGCTACAGGTAATAAAGATATTGTAGTAGGTAAGCATTTCAAATCAATGAAACATAATGCCATTGTTTGTAATATCGGGCATTTTGACACGGAGATTGATATGGCCTGGCTGAATAAGAATTATGGTAAATCAAAAGACATCATCAAACCTCAGGTTGATAAATACACCGTTGAAGGAAAAGATATTCTTGTGCTTGCAGAAGGGCGTCTGGTGAATCTGGGATGTGCAACAGGTCACCCTTCATTTGTAATGTCCAATTCATTCTCTAACCAGACATTAGCTCAGATCGAACTTTGGAATCATGCCGATCGTTATGAGAAAAAGGTATATACCCTTCCTAAGCATCTGGATGAAAAAGTGGCTATGTTGCACCTGAGCAAAATAGGTGTTGAACTGGATACCCTTACAGCGGAGCAAGCGGACTATATTGGTGTGGCTGTTGAAGGCCCATTCAAGTCGGATTTGTACCGTTACTAATTGAAGTAATAACTGAATGAATTGAAAACATCCCGTTCCGAATATCGGCGACGGGATGTTTCTTTATAAAATGACCGGGGAATCAGCTGGTTTATCCAATGACTAATCTGTTGCAACGAAAATATCTCACTTGGGTCGTATTTCTTCTCTTTGTCGTTAGCCTGGGTTGTTTTCAGTTCGCATACCATGAATTCTGGAAAGACGAGTGGCAGGCCTGGTTTGTGGCTACCGATACACCAACGTTAAAAAAACTATGGGATATGCTCGCTATAGAAGGGCATCCACCTCTTTGGTTTTTATTGTTACGTTTCTCCAAGGTGATTGCAAATTGGATTTCTCCCGGAATCCGTGCAGAGTATATTATTCAGACACTTCACTTCCTCCTTACAGCTACTGCCTCCTGGTTGCTTTTTTTTCGTTTCAGGTTTCCCCTGCTCATCAAGTTATTGATTGCCTTAAGCTATTTCTTTCTGTTCGAGTATGGTGTTATTAACAGAGGGTATATCCTTGTTATCCTGTTCCTGTTTGCATTGGTCCCTTTTGTTGAAAATCCGAAAAAAAACCTGAACAGCATTGGGCTTCTTTTGTTTTTTCTGACACAAACAGAAGTGTACGGGTTATTAGCGGCAGGAGCCGTAACGGTTTATATCTGGCTTGTTTCTTTCAGTAAGGATAAAAAGTATTTTAGTAAAGATAAGTTGCTTATCGGTTTATCTTTTGCGGCAGGGGCTCTTCTGTTTTTTCTTGCCATGCTTTCCATCCGGATCAATGATGGGGAAGGTACCGGGGCTGGATGGGTGCAATGTTTCGAATCCCTTTATTCGCATACCTTATCTATCGGATTTGATCCTCCGGTAAAACAATCCGGAATAGGATCGTTAATCCTGAGTTTGGTACTATTGACCCTTATCTGCTATCTGCTTAAGCAACATAAACCGATACTCGTAGCGTTTGTGTTATTTTCGTTTGGGTTTTTGGTTTTCACTGTTACTTGCTATACCGGAGGGCCCAGACAGTGGGGGCTTCACTTTATCTTTCTCGTCTTTGCACTTCACTTTATCCCGTTTAACACACATAGAGGTAAACCATACTATGCCTATCTATTACTGTTGG
>JABDCB010000088.1 GCA_013288325.1 Bacteroidota bacterium | reverse complement strand
CACCCCTTCCCCTTCTACGGTTTCCATTTTATACGGTGCTATGCCGAACAGCTTTTCATAAACCTTATTGGCTGCCTCCAGATCCCTGACGGCAATACCGATGTGTTCAATTTTTTTCATGCTCCATCTGTATTAAAAAGAAAAGTCCCGATACAATATCGGGACTTTTTATGAAGGTCTTGTTCAATTACTTTTTGATGAATTCTTCCATCGCATTATCGAAGTCGAGGAAGTAGCCGCCTTTGGGTAAGCTTTTGCAATCGATCACGGCTCCGTAGCCTTTCTTAACCAGATTACCATACTGATCGAAGATCTCGTACATGGTTTCGGCAGAGAAAGTGATTTCGTTGCTTACTTTCTTAGGACTCCATGTTGGCTTGGCAACAGTAGAAGTTACTTTTACTTCTTTTGAATAACGGGGCGTGCCGGAATAGTCGAGCTGCTTAAGACGGAATTTATTTTCGCCCGAATGCAGGGATGTCTTAAAGGCATAATCATTAGGACCGTTAGTACCCAGACCATCCACTTCACCTACTTTCACCCATTTGTTCCAGCGGTATTGTTCGATGATAAAAGCAAGTTTTCCGCTTTCTCCTTTGGTGGTAAACTTGATGTCACCATCTGGTGCCACATCCATCTTCTGTACTTCAAAGGTGCTCTTTGGTTTCAGTACTTCCGGATTCAGCACTTTAGGTTTACCCTGACAATCGCCTTTGTATTTTATTTTAACCTCGACGGGGTCGCCAAGTTTCAACTGGAAATTTTTCAGATCAATTTCAAATGCACTGGAGGCAATTTCGTCAGTAGTCACATTTCCGTTAACGGAAACCTCTGTAACGCAAAAACCCACACCGGCATTACCGAATGGATTTTGTACATACAGGTTCTTCCCCTGATAGTTGCCGTCTAACACGAGCACTACCTGAGCATACAAAGGCGATAAGCCCAGCATGAGAACGAATCCTAAAATGAAATGTTTTTTCATTGTTTTTCAGACGGCCGATACATCCATCCCACTTTTCTGCTGGCAATATTAAAACCTTATTTCAGAAATTCAAAATAAATATACATTATTTTATATATTTATTCCATTATATGTCACGAATCCCTTATTTCAGCAGGAAATATACCTAATATTTCGAAGCAACACCGTACTGCTCGGATTATTTATCATTTATATCTTCTTTTACTAGCAAAGGTTGTATCCATTTCAGCGCATTTTTGCCATACTGTAAAGCTATCCTGATCCGTCAGGGGAGTCAAAACAGGAATCCTCCTCACCGAATTTATTTTGCAATTTCTGAAAGAAAACATAACCTTGCAGCCGATTTCTTAGTACTTTCGTAATAAATTAAGTGCTTTTTAATATGAATAGTCCATCTGGCGTGATGAATAAACTACCCTTTTTTATTATTTTTTCTGTTTCCCTTGTTTTGGCTTCCTGTTCCGGGAATAAACCGGCTGAAACCAAGCAACAGGATCAGGCTGTGCGTGAAGGTAAAGGCGGCAGAGTATATGGAGGATGTTTTCGTTTCGGAATGACCGAAGATTATCAGACTCTTTATCCTTTCAATATTACAGATGCAGCATCTGCTCATATCGCTTCCCAGGTTTACGAAGGCCTGGTTAAGTTCAATACCCTGGACCTCACCATTCTGCCATCTCTGGCCGAAAAATGGGATGTGGATGCCGATGGAACAACGTATACTTTTCACCTGCGTAAAGGCGTAAAATTTCAGGATGACGTTTGTTTCCCCGGAGGAAAAGGACGTGAAATGAAAGCCGAAGACGTAAAATATTCCTTTACCCTTTTATGTACACAAGATCCGGACAAAAACACCGCCTTTGATGGTATCATGAAAGATCGTCTGGTAGGCGCCGGTGATTATTACGAAGCATCTAAAAACGGTGTTCCTTCCAAAGAAGTGGAAGGCATTAAAGTGATTGATGATTATACCATCAGCCTGCATCTGGTACGTCCCAACTCCTCCTTTTTATATGGTCTTGCCAACCCGGGAGCTTATATAGTAGCCAAAGAAGCAGTAGAGAAATACGGAGTAAAAATGAAAGTGGGCACCGGACCTTTCCGTGTGGCTCAGGAGCCTAAACCAGGAGAAAAAATTATCCTCGTCAGCAACCCTAATTATTATGGTACCGACTCTTTGGGTAACCACCTTCCTTTTCTGGATAGCATAGAAGTTACCTTTTTCGACAGCAAGGCTATCGAGCTGAATGAGTTTCAAAGCGGTCACTTGCACTTTATCTGGGGACTCCCATCCGAATCCATTAAAGACATGGTGGAAAGCCAGATTTCCGACTTCAACAAAAATCCTCCTAAATATATTCTGGATCGTTCTCCTGAAATGTCCACACAGTATTATACATTCAATTCAACCAAGGAGCCCTTTAACAAGTTAAAAGTACGTCAGGCCTTTTCCTATGCCATCAACAGAGAGAGCATTGTAGAAAATGTGCTGAGAGGAGAAGCATTCGGTCCCGGATTAAATGGTATCTGCCCCCCTTCTTTCAAAGGCTATGATGTTTCCCAGATCCAGGGTTACCATTTTGATCCTGTAAAAGCTAAAAAGCTGCTGGCAGAAGCCGGATATCCCGGAGGAAAGGGATTTCCTGTTGTGAAGCTAAAACTGAACAGCGGAGGACAACGGAACGAAAATGTGGTGATTGAAGTTCAGAAACAATTGCGTGATGTACTGGGTGTAAACATCGACTTTGACATTGTTTCCTACAAACAACGTCTGAACGATGAATCACTGGGCAACGGAGATATCTTCCGCTCGGCCTGGATTGCCGATTACCCAAGTCCGGAAAACTTCCTCTGGCTGTTTCATGGCAAAAATGTTCCTGCTGATCCGAAAGCATATTCCTTCCCGAATGCCTCCCGTTACAAAAACCCTGCTTTTGACAAGCTGTTTGAAGCCGGTATGGCTGCTAAAACACAGGAAGAAGCGTACAAGGATTTTATTGCTGCTGAAAAGATCATGATCGTGGATGCTCCCGTACTTGTATTGTGGTACGATGAAAACTGGAGACTGATAAAATCCGATGTACACAATTTCTATGGTAATGCCATGCGCTATTACGATTTTGCCCAGGTATACCTGAAAGCTCCGGAAGCTAATAAAGCTGCTGCTGCCGAGGAAACAAAAAAATAACATTCCTTATTTGATATTTCAAACCCGTGAGCCAACGCTCCCGGTTTTTTTTTATAGTTTAGTGTGAAATCACCCAACCTTTCGCATCTTATCCGTCTAGCATATAAAACCATTCCTATGAAAAACATGTTGCGTTCAATACTCTTGCTACCCTTTCTTTCCCTGCAGCTGATAGCAGGCAATGAGCAACCCGAACAATCCTTTAAGGTGCCGGTGCAGTCGGTCATCGTATATCTGGAAGGTGCCCAGATTACACAAAACAAACAGATAAGCCTGAAACCCGGACGTAACCTCATCACCTTTACCGGTATTTCGGCCAAGCTCTTATCCAAAAGCGTACAGGCTACTGTAACAGGTGATGTTGCCATCTATGCCGTATCCGACAAGATCAACTACCTGAGCAATCAGGATGAATCGCCCCGGGTGAAACAACTGCGCGACTCCCTGCAACTGCTCAATAACGAATCGGCTCAGACTGCCTATGAACGGGAAGCATACGACACGGAGAAAAAATTACTGATACAAAACGAGATGATGGGCGGAAAAGATAAAGGAGTAAGCACCGCCGAGCTGAAGCTTGCAGCCGATTTTTACCGTACCCGGGTAAAAGAAATCAATACCGAACTGTTTAAGCTGGACCGGAAAAACGAACAACTCAACAAAACCACCGAGCATCTTAATCAGCAGCTGGCCGAACTCAATGCTACCCGTACCAGCCCCAGCGCAGAAATCAGTATCCTCCTTTCCTGCTCTGCCCCTACCACCACCATGCTGGAAATAAAATACATGGTCAACAACGCAGGATGGGCTCCCAGCTACGATCTGATAGCCGAAGACATCAACAAACCCATCGAGCTTAAATACCGGGCCAAGGTGTTTAACAATACCGATGTAGACTGGAATGATGTGAAGCTGAAAATATCATCGGCCGATCCTACCCAGAGCGCTTCCAAACCACAACTCAATCCCTGGTATGTAAACTTTAACAGCGGCAATAACTATCAGCAACAGGAACAAAGTAATTTTTACTCTAATAATAATGCTCCCGCCGCACCTCCTGCACCTGTTTATTCCAACACCCTGAAAAATGACATGGAAGGATCGGATCAATACAGGGAGTATGACAAGAAAGGAAAGAAGAACAACGAAGTGATGTATGAACAGATCCAGGTTTCAGAGTTGAGTGCGGAGTTTGATATAAAAAATCCATACAGCATTCCTTCCGATTCCAAACCTTATATCATAGAGGTAACCTCTTACAATCTGCCGGCTACTTATAAATATTACAGCGTACCCAAGATAGACCGCGATGCATTTATGCTGGCCCGCATCACCGGCTGGGAAGATCTGGATCTGGTAGAAGGTCCTGCCAATGTATATTTCGGCGGCACCTATGTAGGACAGTCGTATATCTATACCCGCAGCGTAGATGATACCCTGGATCTCTCCCTGGGCAGAGACAATAAAATTCTGGTGACCCGCACCAAACAAAAAGATTTCAGCAATGATAAAATGATCGGCAACAACCGCAAGGTGACATACGCTTATGAGATGGTGATAAAAAATAACCGCAAGGCGCCAGTCACCATCAACCTCGAAGACCAGCTTCCTGTTTCTCAGAACAATGATATCACGGTGGATGCCATCGAGCTTTCCAAAGCACAGCAGGATGTATTGAGTGGTAAACTCTCCTGGACCTATACCATACAACCCGGAGAACAGCAAAAGGTATTGCTCACCTATTCGGTCAAATATCCGCGTAACAAAGCCATATCACTTCAGAAAACAAAGATGAGGGCGAGGGCGAAGTTTTAACTCAGCCCTTGACACCCTCTCTAAAATTCATAGTGAGGAGGAAGGATTCCGAAGATTGCACCCACTGATTGATTGCTGCCAGGATCTGTGCCATTTCCATTATTTTGCATGTGACCCCGTCGGCGCGGATATGCAGCGTAGCCCGTGTGTAAGCGTATCCGTGCCATCCTAAATGCACGGATGAGCTACCGCTCCAACAACCCGTCACATTCGCGTTGACCGGGTAAAAAAGGGTTATAAATAAAAAAGCTCAGAACAGTTAAGGTTCTGAGCTTTTAATAAATTAGGCCGATTAACTAATTACGCAGCTTTACGGTGTTTCTCCTTCTTAGCTTTTCGATTGCGTTTATATTCTTCAATAAAATCGCTGAGTTCTTTAGCCTCTTTTCTTGTCATTCCTCCTGGCTGAACAACAAGATCAATTTCTTTTTGTGCTGCTTTTAGTTTCATGTCCTTATTTTTTGAAGTATTGATTGATCAGTTTCTCTGCTGCGGTGTCACTAATAAACATTCTTTGTCCAATTGTAACTTCCGCATCAAGCTTTTTCTGATAGTAAGGGATTAGCGCAGTTTTTGCAACAAAAGCAACAAACCCACCGAAGCCTAAAGCCATTGAGTATTTACAAGCAAAAGCGAACATATTACCGCCAACTCCAATATATATTTTTTCCTTCCCTCGGTTAAACTTGGCATTTTCAACAAGATTTACAACTACGTAATTATTTTCAATAACAAGTGATATTAAGCCTTGAATAACGTTGATATTATCCTTCACCGTCATTTTGTAAACTTCACATTTTTTATTGGCCAATTCAAGATTCCAATTAAACTGTCAATCCTTCTTCTTTATCTCGTTTTTTGAAACCTTGTGAAATTCCGTATCGAACACATCTCCTGAAAGGGCATTTACAATCGAATTTGTAAGCCTGTCAATCTCCACATCTACTTCTTGCTTTCGGGCCATATAAGGGGATTCTATTCAAAATTCGTTAAATACAAATTTAATGATTTTAGCCGTCACTATATAATAATTGTTTAGCTCTTTTCACTGCTATCTTATTGGAAACCACCTATTCATAAGCTCCCTTTCCTGATCACCCGTCGGCACGGATATGCAGCCCAGCCAATGGGTAAGCGTATCCGTGCCAC
>JABDCB010000087.1 GCA_013288325.1 Bacteroidota bacterium | reverse complement strand
TATCACTTCTATATTCAGTTCAAAAGAAATCTTGCCCTTTGTAGTAAGCTGTGCTACCAGTACCTGATTGCTGTCGGGTATCACGCCCATCACTCCGCTGTTTTCCAGAAAAGCATTATTGCTGATGAATTGTTTACCAGGGACCAGGGACCCAAAAATGGTGGAGTCGTTTCCGTTTATCACGATGCCTCCATCTCCCCAGTTGCCGGGGATAGAATCTACCGGCATGTACCCATCCACATGATGGATGGGGATGCCGGCAGTAGGGTCATTGTTTACCAGCAAGCCTCCGGCAATGGAGGAGCTTCCTCCGTTATTATTAATGCCTCCTATGAATGAAGTGTCTGTATCACTTGTTTTGGGAACCCCGAAATAGGTATAAGGTTTTTGAGGAGCGGTAGGAGTAATGATGGCCGTGGTTTGCCCCAGTGTGAGCCAGGTATCAAGTGCTACGGTGCCTTTCTTTAAATCGGTTTTCTTAATCTGGTATCCATAGCTTTTGCCCCGGTCGGCATTATTGAAAAAGACAGAATCACTTGCAATCTTTAAGGTATGGTTGGGATCGCCATATAATTTGGTAAGCAAGGTACCGGGTTTCAGATCCACATAAATGCGGTAGGTGGTAGAACCTGCAGGCAGGCTTAGCGTATCCAATACATTTCCGCTGTTGTCATAGGTATAAACGGTGTCGCTGGCATCCTTGGTATCGGATACATAATAGGTTTCAACAAAAACCTTTTTCAGCTGGGCTTTTGCAGAAGCACAGAGCAGTAACAAGACAGCAAACAACAAGGCCGGTATACATTTCATGATTGTGCGAAGGGGTTAAATTTGATAGAGCAGTCCGATAACATACGTGGTTCCATATTGATAACGATCGTAATCGAGTAGATAGCCCTGATCGAATTTGTAGGACCGTACATAAGGAGCATTGAGCAGATCTCTTACTTTGAGATTGATGCTGAAGTGCCGGCCCAGTGTTTTGGAAATGGTAAAGTCCACCAGATTACGAGGCCGTTCATATACAGGAGGTATTCCGGGACTGGCTTCTATAACCAGTTTAGGTCCTTGGATATTATAGGTGGCCGTGGCAGTGAGCCCGAGTTTTTCAGACGAATGAAAGGTAAGGATACCATTTATCACCCAGGGAGCTTGTCCATACATGGTATGGGTAACGGTAGGGCCTTTTACCTCTGTACCGTTTCCAAACTGAAAGTTTTCAACGAATGTGGAACGGGAATCAACCAGACTGATATTAGCCCGAAGATCGAAGTATTTGCCAAGCACTTTCTTGCCTTCTACTTCCATGCCCTGGAGCCATGATTTATTGGGGTTGTTGACCCAATAGAAACCATAAGGATCCAGACGCACCAGCTCAATATGGTTTGTAAAGTCTTTATAAAAAAGACTGAACGATACATTATCACCCGATTTAAAGAAGGATTCGATTCGGAAATCATAATTGTTTATCTGAACCATTTTGAGATCAGGGTTGCCGGTTACCTGATCTTTTAATTCATAATCATAAACCGAAACGCCGGATAATTCACGTATGCTGGGCCGGGCCACCGTTTGGCTCACCAATGAAAGTGGTTTCAATGCGTTTGCTTACAGCTGTCGTATGTTCGACGGTACCCAGCCCGATTATGGACTCAGTTATACCGGCTTCTGGTGGTCATCATCCAACAATGCTACGCATAACCAGGCCTGGTATCGGTATCTGGATTATAAGAATGCCAATATCTTCCGCTTTTATGGCCCTAAGACTTATGGGTTCAGCGTCAGGTGCGTGAGGGATAGTTTGTGAGGACTTCTTTAGTATGCCTGAACCAGAGATTTCAATGGAATATCCATCTTCTCATGGATGCTTCTTACCATTTCGAGAGTTAGTTTGCGTTTGCGGTTAAGTATCTCACTTACCCGACTGGTATAACCAAGAATTTCGCCCAATTCCTTCTTTGTAAGATTCATTTGTACCATACGATATTTAATGGCTTCCACCGGATCAGGTGCATCAATCTTGTAATGTTTTGCTTCATAATCTTTTAATACCAAAGCCAGGAGCTGCGCTTCCTTATTCTCTTTTGTTCCGGGCTTTGCAAAGAATATATCTTCAAAGCGGTGTAAAGCCGCCTGGTATTGTTTTTTGTTTTTTATTACTTCTACTTGCATATCTTTCTGTTTTTATAATTCATTTTTTCCTTTTCGACTTGTACAGGTTTATCGTGTTTGCATCAATCCGGTCGTACTGACCATGTGTCCCGATGAATTTGATAAACAACCAGCCGTCTTCATAATTAATCGCTGCTACAAGCCGATAGTCATTCCCTTTAATGTCAAACACAGCCCGACCATCTTTCAGAATGCTTACCGTTCTTCCGTAATCACGCTTTAATTGATTGGGATTTTTCCATTGTTTGCTCTCCACATCTTCATACCAAACTTCCAGGGGCACTTTGGCATCTCCGTGCTTCTTATAAAATTCAATAACACTGCTTTTATTGTACACATTCATTTCATTACAAATATACGCAATAATTACCAATTTGGGAAGTTGATTACCACCCTGGTAATAATAATTACCAAACAATCATCGCACTCATTGCAACAATTGACGGGAACATTCCGATGATCGTGGGAATCACTGCAACACTTGACGGACACATTCCGACGATCGTGGGAATCACTGCAACACTTGACGGATACATTCCGACGATCGTGGGAATCACTGCAACACTTGACGGACACATTCCGACGATCCTTGGAATCATTACAACACTTGACGGATACACTCCGACGATCCTTGGAATCATTACAACACTTGACGGACACATTCCGACGATTGTGGGAATCATTGCAACACTTGACGGATACATTCCGACGATCGTGGGAATGATTGCAACACTTGACGGATACATTCCGACGATCGTGGGAATCATTGCAACACTTGACGGACACATTCCGACGATCGTTGGAATCACTCCAACACTTGATGGACACATTCCGACGATTGATGGACACATCCCAACGATTGTCGACATGAGGACACCGACCATTCGATACAGAATGAGGACAAAAAGAAAGCCGGTCTTGCTATAGCAAGACCGGCTTATGACAGAGAGAGGAAGTATGCTTGCCCTTGTGATGTCTTTACCGATGAAATCGGTAAGGACGGGCAAACAGACTTAAGGCATCATGACGTTTATAACAGGACTCCATGGACTTTGTATGCCCTTAACCGTAGTGGCAACCCGGAAGTAATACCGTGTACCGGAGCTAAGTCCGCCGTGGGTGTTCTTCACATCATTGTTGACGATGATATTTACCCAGCTGGTAGTGGTATTCGGATCGGTAGTCATGGCATACGTGTATATGGCCTTTTTCACCGCCTTGGTGTTCAGCTCCACTTCACCGGGTGTAGTGGTCAGTTTAACAACAAAGGTTTTAGGAGCGTGAACAGACGGTTTCTTAATCGGCATACCGGAGCTTTCCACAATCCCTACTGCCTGATCCGGAGTGGCATTGGCAATGCCTTCCACATAAGTGGCCAGGGATTTAAGAATAATATGCAACGCTTTTTGTTCCGTATGCATATCGGCCACCGCACCTTTTACCCGTGTCTGACTCAAGGTATAGGCTGTTTCCAGCTTGGCCAGCTGGGCCGATACCGTGGCAAGGGTTGGTGTAGGCGTTGGAAAATTTACATTGCCTGTCATATTTTGTACATATAACTTGGTATTGGCAATGAGTTCCGGTACGGTTAGCTTGCTTAATCCCAAGGCTACCAATACCTTTTGCACTTTCACTTTTGTTGACATGATTTTAGATTTGAAGGCCTGCTTTATAACATAGAACATTCCGTTCTTTTTGATACAAGCCTGGTTTAAAACGGTTGCGGCTTTCGCAACCTGTAACCGGAAGAAGACTATTTCCGGTTGCCGGTATTTCCCAAAAAACAGTTCCTTAAGGGCGTTCTCTTTCCGGTTCTGTCTTTAACGCGCCGGGGAAATTCATTTCGGCTGTAGATTCAATTCATTTATTCGTTTTTGTATTCACAGGGAGGAAGAGCAAATTGCGTGCTATAGTTGCGAAACGACGAAAAACACGTGGTAATACGTAAAAAAAGTAAGTGTTTGAGCGGATGATTTAAGGCCGCTTTATCCGGCCCTTCGATTTTGCTCCGGGATCGGAAACGATTTTTATGTATGCTATCTAAAACAAAAAGGAGCTTTGGCTCCTTTTTGTTTCGATTATTTCTTTTCCTGCTTCCAGCCGCGCCGACTGCCGCTTTTAAATTAAGCCTTCTTCAACCATTGAATTCCATCTTCCACATGATCAAAAAAATTAATGGCCAGTTTTTCCTTATTTACTTTGTAAGAAATACTTTCAACAGCTACTTTATTGAAATAAGAGGTTGGGGTTATGATCGCAATTACCTTAAACCCGAATTTAATGGCCCGGGGTAAAAAACTGCTCTCCAGCCATTGTTGATCTTCCATCCCGATGATGGTCATATCACGAATATCGGCCAGCACTTTTGAGCAATTGTTTTGAATCAACGTATTAAGCATTAATTCTGTTCCTTCGCGAAACTGCTTGCTGGTGGCATATCCGTTCCACTCCATCACTACGGAGTTTAATTCAGCATCAAAATAAATATTGTAAATATCGACGGTAGCGTTCATGTGCTTTTATTTTAAATGAATTAGCTTTTGTGATTATTACAAATATACTTTATGGAAATAAATTAAGCAATACTTGCCCGATCGCAACAACTGCGACAGATTCATACCGAAAGGGACAACATACCTAAGCTATGGAACAAGGCCCTATCCCCCTTTGGAGGGGGCAGGGGGAGGATTTAAAACCCCATCGGCGCGGATATGCAGTGTAACCCGTGTGTAAGTGTATCCAGTCCATCTTAGAATGCACGGATAAGCTGGCGCTTGAACAACACGTCACATCCGCTCTGACTAGTAGGGTGCTATTCAAAATGCATTTCTTTATTTGTTTTTGAATTATTCGCTTTGCGAAGAACTAATTTCCCTTCACTTTTATCAAAAATATATGTTGCTACTATATATGGCATGCAAGCTGTACCGATAGAAGCGCTAGGCTTTAAGAAATGAGGTGTCTTGCTTTTAGGATTAAAAAAACCAACGCCCTCTCCTATGGGTTTTTTCCCTTTTGCTGTTAACTCTTCAGCAAACTTCTGCATCTCTACCCAGTTTGTGTCTGGGGTATATACGGTATACATCATCACGTTGGTTGAATCTATTATGTAAGAATCAATCACCTCATACTTTAGAGAGTTATGGGACGAGCACCCAAACAAAGCAGCCGCTAGAATTGAAATAAATAATGTTCTTTTCATAATTTTTATTTTGGATGAGCTAGCGCTAGAACAACCTGTCACATTCTCTCTGACCTTAGGATTAGACTCCGAAAAGATAACACTAATTTTTCAGCCTGTCATGTTTTGAATTGCGGCAAAAGTGATTCCTCTCGCTAGCCTGATTATTCAAAGAGAATCACATCTTTGTTAAAAAAAGTTCATACCTTTTAGTACGATTTACAACAATTGTCCCAATGCCATTAAACCCGCTTTTTATATTTGTTTTTCTCCTTAGCACCGTCATACTTTCCGCTCAAAATGGACTGCTTCCTCCCGAACAACAAGACAGCATTTGCAAATACGGAAAGAAGTATATCAAACCCAAACGGCTAACCCCTCATTTCCCGGCTAAGAATGTTTCCTATGAATATAAATTAAGTGAACTTCACAGAGCCATTCCTGACTCCTTTAAGAATGATACCACATATAGTAATAAGCAATGGCTGTATGATTATTACTTCAGTTCCGATCATTTAATAGACTATGACCCAAAAAAAGACAGTATCGTAACACTTCCTAAAGAGCGATTAACATATATACTCAGGGACTCCTATTTTTTTGACATGAACGGTGACGGGCTATTGGATTTCATTCATTATCCAGCCTATTACATGCCTATTATGAGAGATAGTGACGAATATGAATTGTTTCTTAAACAGAAAAATGGAGGCTACAAAATTCTTCAAATTCATGGATTCATAACTCATCTGGATTTTAATAAAGATGGTACCCTGCATACCATCAGTAGCTATCAAGGTGCTTGCTGCAATGATAATCACCATTTCTTTTATGTCTATACATTTGACAAAAGCACAAACAGCCTGACCCTTACAAAACATGAACAGGTATTAACATGTCAGTTTCAAAAGAAATAAGGATAGGAATAAGTGATCACAGTATTATACATTATTGGCATAGAAATGAATGCTAATTGCCTTATTATTAAGACCATTAAGGAGAGGAGAACCAATAAAAGACAGGCTCAGCAACTTATTTTTAAAGATATTATAATGCAATCTTAAGTTTTAAGGTAATTATTCAAAATAATTAATACATTTGCAACC
>JABDCB010000086.1 GCA_013288325.1 Bacteroidota bacterium | reverse complement strand
ATCATAGTGATCGCAAACCAAAAAGGTGGTGTTGGCAAAACAACCACTGCTATTAACCTGGCAGCCGGTTTTGCTGTTCTGGAGCATAAAACGCTGCTGGTGGATGCCGATCCTCAGGCTAACTCCACTTCCGGAGTAGGTTTTGACCCCAAAAACATTAAAACAGGTATTTACGAATGTATCATTGACGGACGCGATCCCAAAGATGTTATTCTCGGAACCAGTACCCCTCATATGGATCTTTTACCGGCCCATATAGACCTGGTAGGAGCAGAAATCGAAATGATCAATCTCCCTAACCGGGAAAAAATGATGAAACATGCCTTGGCCAAAATCAAGGACGACTATGATTTTATCGTTATCGACTGCTCTCCTTCACTCGGTCTTATTACATTAAACTCCCTTTCTGCCGCTGATTCTGTAATTATTCCTGTTCAATGTGAATATTTTGCATTGGAAGGACTCGGCAAGCTGCTGAATACCATAAAGATTGTTCAATCCAGACTCAACCCGGAGCTGGCTATAGAAGGTATTTTACTTACCATGTATGACATACGCCTGCGTCTGAGCAACCAGGTGGTGGAAGAAGTGAAAACACACTTCCAATCCATGGTATTTGATACTATTATCCAACGCAATACCAAGCTGGGTGAAGCCCCCAGTTTCGGGGAAACCATCATCATGCATGATGCTACCAGCAAAGGAGCTATTAACTACCTGAACCTGGCCAGAGAAATTCTTCAAAAGAATGACATGACCCGTATGACGGATGCTGAAAAAATCATCAATATCATCGGGGATAACTGACCTTCCTTAATCACCCGGAATCCGGTATATTTTTAGTATCTTCGCAGTTCAAGATTCATTCATGACACTGAAAAGAAATGCATTGGGCCGTGGTCTGGGAGCCTTGCTCGAAAATTCCGGAACAGATATTACCTCTAAAGCCAAAGCGGATTCGGACGAACGTGTAATGGCAGGCGCCGTTACCAATCTGCCTATACAACAGATTGAAGCCAACCCTTTTAATCCCCGTACCCATTTTGAAAAGGAAGCCTTAGCCGAGCTTACCGCTTCTATCCGTCAGCATGGTATCATACAACCCGTTACCGTTCGTAAAATGGGATATGATAAATACCAGCTCATTTCAGGCGAAAGACGTTTTAAAGCATCTACTGCAGCAGGACTTACCCATATACCGGCATACATTCGGGTAGCGAATGACCAGAGTATGCTTGAAATGGCCTTGGTTGAAAACATACAACGAGAAGACCTGGATGCCGTTGAAATAGCTCTTAGCTATCAGCGTTTATTGGAAGAATGTAACCTGACCCAGGAACAGTTAAGCGAAAAAGTAAGCAAACAGCGTTCTACCATCTCTAACTTTCTTCGTCTGCTCAAACTTCCCGCCGGTATACAGCTGGGAATCCGGAATAAAGAGATCAGCATGGGTCATGCCAGGGCATTGGTAAGCATTGGGGATGAAGAAACCCAGATAAAAATATTCAACGATATTATTACCTATCAGCTCAGCGTTCGTCAGACAGAAGAACTGATGCGGGGAAATACACCACAGACAGCCCCTGCTAAAAAAAGCAAAAAAGGACAACACCGGAATATTCTTTCCGTTGAAGAAAAACGAATGCTGGAAGAAATAGGGACGGTATTGGGTACAAATGTGGAACTGAAAAGACATAGTGATGGTGCCGGAAAGCTGATCATTGCATTTAGTTCTGACACCGATCTCCAACGTATTCTCAAAACCCTTGAACACTGATTTGTATTCAAACACCAGATTTCCTGCTGGCATAAAGCTATTGGCCTGTAGTCTTTTGCTTTTTTTTACGATTTCTGCCGTTCATGCACAAAACGACAGCCTTTCCAAACCCGCACCCGTAAAAAAAAACGTACCGCCTGTTCACAGTCCTCATAAGGCTGCGGCTATGAGTGCTATTGTTCCTGGCTTAGGACAATTTTACAATCATAAATACTGGAAAATACCGGTGATTTATGTAGCCGGTATCGGTCTGGGATACTTTCTCTGGTACGAACAGGGAAACATGGATTATTACAATTTCAATTATCAGCAAAGCGTTAATCTCAACTATTATAAAATGGATCCTGCAGCCCGGTTTTATAATACCGATCAGTTGCTGGAAGAAAAAAATCGTTTTAATCATTACCGGGACCTTGCCTTTATCGGTTGCCTTGCTTTGTATACAATTAATGTGCTGGATGCGGCTGTAGATGCCCATCTATGGCATTTTGATCAGCGTATCAATGATGATCTCGGTATGCGTGTGTCTCCTTCCGTTCAGCCGGGTTATGGTTCTTTATTACCTGTTCCTGGTCTTCATCTGACTTTTTGTTTGAAATAATTCTATGCTCCCCGCTAAGATCTGATCAGGCTTCCATCCCCTTATAGAATCCAAACCAACATCCGACCGTTCATCCCATAATTATGAACTCACAACAATGATTTTATTACCTTCGTGAACCAAAAACAGTTAGGCCGGTACTTATGAAAATTGCATTGATCGGTTACGGAAAAATGGGCAAGGAAATCGAAAAGGTTGCTTTGCTGCGTGGCCACCAGATTGTACTTAAAGTGGATGAGCATAATGCTTCGTCGTATACCGATGAGGAGCTTACACAGGCTGATGCCGCTATTGAATTCAGCACCCCCCATACTGCTTATAATAATATATTGCGTTGTTTTAAATGCAAGGTTCCGGTAGTAGTGGGTACAACAGGCTGGCTGGATAAAATAGAAGAAGTAAAAAGTGAATGTTTGCGTACAGGAAACACCTTTTTTTATGCTTCCAACTATAGCATAGGCGTTAACTTATTTTTTCAACTTAATAAACATCTTGCATCCTTGATGAATTCCTACCCGATATATACCCCGGTAATGGAAGAGATTCATCATATTCATAAAAAAGATTCTCCAAGCGGAACCGGAATTACACTGGCAGAAGGTGTTATAGCTGAACTGGATCGTAAAACAAGCTGGGCCGAAGGCGATAGCAAAGATCCTTCTGTACTTTCCATACATAGTAAACGGGAAGGGGAAGTTCCCGGTACCCATATTATACGCTATGCTTCTCCGATAGATGAAATCAGTATCAGTCATATTGCACACAACCGGCAGGGATTTGCATTCGGTGCTGTGATAGCTGCCGAATGGATTCAGGGCAAAAAAGGTATTTGGTCCATGGATGATATGCTGGGGTTCCGAAATGCGAATCAATCATCCTGAATACAACAATATTAACGCAACCTAACGTTCATGCAACCCATTCAGTATTTTCTTATCGTCAGTATGATTGCGCTCTTTATCGCGCTTTACAAAATATTTGAAAAAGCCGGAGCTCAGGGATGGAAAGGGCTTATCCCGATATATAATTTTGTGATCTGGCTGCGTATTCTGAAAAAGCCGTGGTGGTGGATTTTTCTGCTGCTGATTCCTACCATTTCCTGGTTAATGCTCTTCATCCTTTTTGTGGAAACATCGAAAGCATTTGGCAAAAAAACATTAACCGATCACCTGCTGGCTTTGTTCGGATACTTTATCTATATGCCTTATCTGGCTTTCACTCCTTCCCAGACATGGCAAGGACCTCCGGATGAAAGCAAAAAAAAGAGAACCATTGCCAGAGAATGGGGAGAAGCAGGTTTGTTTGCCGTAGTAGCAGCTACCATTATTCGTACTTTTTTCTTTGAAGCTTTTACCATTCCTACATCATCACTCGAAAAATCCCTGCTGGTGGGAGATTATCTGTTTGTGAGCAAAGTAAGCTACGGAGCTAAAGTTCCTAACACCCCCCTCTCCTTCCCTTTTGCTCATAATACCATGCCGTTGAGCGATCGTATTCCCAGTTACCTGAACTGGGTTAAACTTCCTAATTTTCGTCTGCCAGGACTCGGTAAGGTGGAACGAAACGATTATGTGGTATTCAACTGGCCTGAAGGCGATACGGTTGAATTGCATCATATCGGAGAAACATGGACCAACTATTATACCCTTTGCCGGAGAAACGGCCGGAACAATGTATTAGATCCAACAAAAACAGATCCTTATGGAATCCCCATGGGAGATATTGTAGTAAGGCCCATTGACAAACTGGATAATTATGTAAAACGTTGCGTGGCGCTACCTGGTGATAAATTTGAAATAAAAAACAAAGCCATCTTTATCAATGATCAGCCGGGATATGTACCTCCCAATCTGCAATTCAATTATTGGTTCAACAACGACAGCCTTCACATGTTTAATTATGGAGATGGTGGTAGATTAATAGCTACGGAGCTTGCGCTTAAACTGGATATTTCAGAACCTCGAAACCCGGATCCCAAATTCCCCAATATTATCATTGTTCAGCTTACAGATAAAAATGCTGCTTATCTGAAAGAAACGTATGGTCAATCCGTGATCAAAGAAGAGACCGATATGAACTATGATGACGATATCTTTCCACATTCCAGACATTTCATGTGGTCAAAAGATAATTTCGGTCCGCTGGTCATTCCCAAAGAAGGTGTAACCGTTCAGCTTGATAGCATTAATCTTCCGATATATGAACGTATCATCAGTGTATACGATGAAAACAAGCTGGAAAAGAGAGATGGCAAAATCATCATCAACGGACAGGAAACTCACAGCTATACCTTTAAACAAAACTACTATTTCATGATGGGTGATAACCGGCACAACTCTGCCGATTCCCGTTATTGGGGATTTGTACCCGATGACCATATTGTAGGAAAGCCCGTTTTTATATGGATGTCGCTTAAAAAAGATGTGCCATTCTTAAAGAAATTCAGATGGAGCCGATTCTTCACGTTTGTTCAATCGGATCATATTTCCCGTTCCTATTTGCTTTATTTCCTGATCATTGGAGGAGGTATTTGGGCCTTTTTCAACTACAGAGGCAAGAAAAAGAATACTGTCACTTCAAAAGAAATCCTAAATAAGGGCACTAAAAAGTAACCCCATAGCGGCCGTATACGTAAGCAGTAAAGACCGACAACCAAGCGATTGACAGAACCTCCTATTCAGCCGGTACAGGAGCCTCTTCCTGATGCCGCACCCAAAAAGAAAAAGACACTTGCCCGCGAATGGGGCGAGGCTATTCTTTTTGCTTTTATCGCTGTACTGCTTTTTCGTTGTCTTTTTTTCGAAGCTTTTACCATCCCTTCTGCATCAATGGAAAAAACGTTGCTCGAAGGTGATTATATCATGGTAAGCAAATTGCATTATGGTGCCCGCTTACCGATAACGCCCCTCTCCATCCCTTTCTTCCATCAACGGCTTACCGATAAGATTCATTCGTATCTGGATTGGATCGCCTTCCCATACCTGCGTTTGCCCGGTTTCAGCGAAGTAAAACTGAATGATGTAATTGTATTCAATTGCCCTTCCGAGCCTTTGGAAAAAGATATGCCGGTAGATCAGCGCACCTATTTTATCAAGCGCTGTATGGGTCGCTCCGGAGATACCTTTGAAATAAAAAACGGAGATGTATTCGTTAACGGCAAACTGATTCCTATGCCGGAAGAATCAGAATCCGAATATGTAGTACGTACCGACTCTTCGGCACTTGATTCAGCAGGCCTGGAAAAGATGCAAATAAGAGAAGTAAACTTTACGCATGTAAAAGGACATTTTCTGATGCAACTGACAAAAAAAACAGCCGACAGTATACGTCATTGGAAAAATGTAGTCAGTGTTACCCTCAACTCTCCCAAGAAAGGACAGTGGGATGACGCCATGTTTCCGCCTATAAAAGGAATAAACTGGAACGTGGATAATTACGGCCCCCTGGTAATTCCTAAAAGAGGAATGGTACTTAATCTATGCCCGGACAGTATGCTGCTGTATGAAAAAATTATTACAGAATATGAGCATAACCGTTTAGAACGAAAACATGATTCCATTTTCATTAATGGTACCTATGCCACTTCTTACAAGTGTAAAATGAATTATTACTTTATGATGGGCGATAATCGTCACACCTCGTGGGATTCCCGTTACTGGGGATTTGTACCCGAAGATCATCTGGTGGGAAAAGCAATCCTTATTCTGACTTCTATAGACCGGATAAACAAACACTGGAGATGGAACCGGGTGATGACCTGGATAAACTAAACAGCACGAAACTGACAGCATGAATTATATACTTCCTTGTCTTTATATGGGTCCGGTACATTATTATTCAAAACTGGCCTCCGGAGTCAGCTGTTTGATTGAACTGGACGAACACTATCGCAAACAAACCTATCGCAACAGAGCGGTTATCTACGATGCAAACGGGGCTCTTAAACTGATTATTCCGTTGAAAAAACATCCGGAAAAAACCGCCTTCCGCAATATTCAATTGTCATACGATGCTCCCTGGCAGGACTTACACTGGAAATCACTTGAATCGGCCTATCGCAGCTCTCCTTTTTTCGAATACTATGAACATGATTTTGCAGATTTCTACACCGGAAAAAAATATACGTTTCTGATTGATTTTAATCTCGCGATA
>JABDCB010000085.1 GCA_013288325.1 Bacteroidota bacterium | reverse complement strand
TTTTAAATTATAAACACTAAACGCTAAATGTTTAAGTTGGTTACTTGAGCGTTTATAATTAAGAGTTTATCATTTAGAGTTTTTGAAGAATGATAATTATACTCGGTTGGCGCCGATATGCAGCGTTGTTTATGCGGGAGTGTATTTGTGTCCCCCCTCTGAAGGGGGCAGGGGGAGGATATACGGACATCACGGAATCCCCAATATCTTTTTAAGCTCCTCCCGGTAGGTAGTACCAATGGGTATGGCCCGTGTGCCACCGTCTATCTGTATCATCACCTCATTGCGGGTAACCGAAAGGATAGTGGGCACATACAGGATAAATGATTTATGTACCCTTACAAACAGTTTGGGAGGCAGGAGCTCCAGCAGGGCATACAAGCTTTTGTAAATGGTAATGCGGCGGTCGAAGGTGTAAATGATAAGATAGTTGCCGGCAGCTTCGATGAGCAGGATATCCAGAAAATTGATGCGGATCTTTTTGCCTTCCATATCGGCAAAAAAGAAATCCTGATCACCCGATAATTCTTCTTCCGCATCTGTTAACAATGGCAGGATACGATCGAGGGTACGCTGAAAACGACCAAAGCTGATAGGCTTGAGCAGATAATCCGTTACACCGTACTCATACCCCGACATGGCATATTCATCCGATCCGGTGGTGAGAATAAATTTACCCTTGCTTTTGGCCGGTTTCAGCTGCAGGCTTTCCAGCACTTCCAGTCCGCTCATATCGGGCATCTGTACATCCATAAAGATAAGATCGGTTTCATGCTCTCGCAGATAGTTGAGGCCGTTTACCGGGTTATCAAAACTGGCTTTGTGATCCAACGCCGGCACGCGACGGATATGACATTCCAGCAATTCAATGGATTCGGGTTGATCTTCGATGATGATACAGGAGTGGGAGGTAGACATAGGGCGTTTTTTTTTAGTTCAATAACCAGCCAATAGGGTTTATCCCCAAATAGGTTATGAATGTTTCACGCCCCTGCTACGGTTGTAGCTAGACAAATGTATGATAAAATGAATATAATATATGGAGATTGTTAAATGGAATTACATTGACCATCCTTATTGGGGTGCCCCTTCACCGGTCTTCCTGACAATTTGTCGCCAAATATTATTCCGAAAGTTCAGAACAGGTACGATAGCCACACCGATACATGCTCCATCTAAAGGAAAAGAGTCTCTTCCTTTAGCTATACACTATTTTCCTTCACCGATTGTATCTCCTTGTGAAGAGAAAGTGCGTTTATTGTCACAAATACTGACATTTTATTTAAGAATTTATCCTTTCGCTACAAAGAAAGTATCTACTCGTAAACGAGGACGATCTCTTCCTCCTCCAATACAATCTCTATCTATAGAAATACTGTCAATCTGTCCGCAAATCCGATCAAAATCCACGAATAGAGCATGTATCATCTCACGAACAGGTTCTATAGCTAAAGGAGGAGACTCTCCATCTAAAGGAAAAGAGTGTATAGCTAAAGGTGGAGATACAATTCGTGAAGATGGAGCGTGTATCGGTGAAGGAATTGCTAGAATTCCTGACAATGTAGGTCGTATTGGTGAAGGTTTAGTACGGATCGGTGTACCTGGAGATAGGATTTGTGTACCGGGAGATAAGATTCGTATAGTTGGAGATAGGATTTCTATCCTTTGAGATGGTAAAGGTGAAGATGGAGATAGGATATGTATACCTTTAGTATCAATCGGTGAACCAATCCGTGGTCATTCTGAACAGAAGGGCAGGGCAAGTGAATGAGGGTGAAGAATCTGCCGGTGTGAGGGCTAACATCCTCCCCCTGCCCCCTCCAGAGGGGGATATGCTTGCACACATGCTCGCTCAATCCCGCACTGCGGGATTGCCGTCCCTTTGGAGGGGGTAAGGGGGAGGATTGAACAATGCTAAACTCAATCAATCCCCACAATCTCAAAATCAACCAGATCATTCCAGTTGTCGGTCCAGGTAGTAAACAACTGCATATTGTTTGTTTCCATGAGCTGGTAACAGATATTTTTTTCCTTGTTGGTCCAGGAGTTGAGATAATTCAATCCGGCAGGAAGCATACGCCCCCTGGTATTATACCGTTCGTATACTTTATCCCAGCATCCGGGTTTGTAACGTTCTATGATCATGTATTTTTTCATGGCAATTTAATTTCACCTTTTAATATTTGTGCCAAGTCGATTTTCGTTTTCTTTAATTCATGTAAAAACATAACCATCACGATCGTATACTCTGCAACTAACAATAAAAAGAACAACAGAAATACAAAAGACAATGAGTGATGATTAAGAATTAAAGGCGACAGATACCCAAGTACAAGGAATCCGGAAAAAAAAGAAATAATTTCACGGTTGCTAATTCGGACGTTGATATTAATAGTGCATGAAGAACCTTCATTCAATAAATTGCATGAAATAAGAGGAACATACCAGTCAAGCCAAGCTACACGACTCATAACAAATGAATTTGTTTTAAGTATACCACTGTAATTTATATGTCTGGAGCCTTCCATAATTCGTTTCTTCATGTGCTGATCCGTTCCCAGCAAATCAGCAAGACGCTGCATTAGCTCATCTTGGTTTAATCGAGATGTGAAAGCAAGTCTTCGATAAGGAAAGTATTTTTTCATGGGGTAAAGATACGAGGCGAAAATGAATTTGTATCCTCCCCCTGCCCCCTCCAGAGGGGGATAAAAGCCGTGTCCCTTTTTGGAGGAGGATAGACTTGAAAGGATACGAATGCTATCCCCCTCTGGAGGGGGCAGGGGGAGGATAGCGCATTTCTATCTCAATTCACTTCTTTTCTTCGCCACCCCTTTTTCTTTCAGGCTTTTGTAATTGGATCTCAACCTGATCAGCCAGAAGATACGTTGCTCCTGATAGTAGTAGGGTGTGTTCTCGATCTTTTGTTTGCGGTAATTGTAAAACGAGAGGAGCAAGCTGTGATAATAGCTGCCATCGCTGTCGGTGCTGCGGTAATAAAAAGGAAAGAGACTGTTTTCGGTATCCCCGTCTTTATGCACATGGGCATATACCAGATACAAGAAACGGGTGGAGGCATCTCCGTTTTTATATTTTTCAATAGAAAGGGCTCTCCACAAAAAGTAATGGGCCACCAGGGTGTCATACACCACCTTGTGGGTATACAAGGGCCAGAGGATATGAAGAGCCTGACCAGCAGAATCTTTGCGATACAGATAAAAAGGCAGGATGGAAGAGACCTTTGTTTTAGGTGTATTCTGAAACCAGAGAAATGGGAAAAAATGAAACTCCGACCCGTCGTGATACCGGATGTATTCAAAAAACGGCCACAGCACTCCATAGGAAACAAAATCGGGATTGGTTTCTTTGTGATAGACCAACAGGAGGATATCTTTTTCCTGTCTGTCTTTTCCGGTATAGCGGTGATAAAAAGGAAAGATCCAGAAGGAACGACTATCGCGGCTGGTGACTACACCGGTAAACGGTGTGATAAGCCAGTGTTTGTGCAGACTGTCTGTTGTTTGTCCCTTGGAAAATAAAGGCAGGATGGTGAGGGAGCTCTGATCATTGCTTTTCAGATTCCAGTAAAACGGAAATAATACTTTGGTTGAATACCAGGTACTGGTAGGTTGGCCTTTTACCGTTCGTTCGGAAGAGAGCGACCACCATATCGGAAACAGGATCTTGTGTTTGCTGGTAACCTGATAGTCATACGGATTGGAAAACTGATTAAACTTATGATACCACGAGCTGCCTTCCCACCACAATGGGAACAGGACATGATAGCTGCTCCGGTAATCGGCCAGCTTTTGTTCGCTATGCGATGCTCCTTGCCACCACACGGGAATAAAGGTGGTGAAGGTACGGTTGGGTGTTACGGAATGCCAGAACAAAGCGGTAACGCCGATATGCCGGCGGGAATAATCCTTGTTATGTCCTTCCGAGAAGATAGGGAACAACGTAAAGCTTTGATAGTTCACACCTTTACTCTTGAATACCAACGGAAAAAACACACGGCTATAGGTATGCACGATGGAATCGTTCTTGACTCCGGCAGAATCGGTTGCGATCGTCTTTTTAGGAAACCAGGAATCAAACGACCACCAGACGGGGAAGAAAACATTGTGCCGGTTTTTATCATCTTTCTCTTTGGAAACACCATACCACCAAATGGGGAAGAAATCGTTGGTAATGCTTCCCGGACTCTTGAAATGCCAGAATAAGGTACCCACAGAGAAATGTGAAGAGAGGCTGTCGGTGGAATGCCCTATGGAGAAAACCGGAACCAGTGTGAAGGAGTGATATTTGTGGTTGTGTAAACTGAATACAAATGGAAACAGGGTTACGTTATGTATCCCTTCTGCTTTTCGGGAATAAAAAATGGGGAAGAGGGTGGTTCGTCTTTCTTCAAATTCGCCGGTACCTTTTCGCGAATGCCAGAGAATGGGAAACAAGGTGGTGTGTGAATTGATGCCATTGGACCGGTGCCAGAAGAAGGGGGTGATCCAATAACGTCTATTAAGTCCTTGCTTATCCTGTCCATAAAAGGGAAGGAACAGAAATGTTTTTTCATTGGGCGTTTTATAATCCCAGATAAAAGGGAAAAAGACAAAATGCGATGTCTGTGCTATCTTATCTTTCTGATACCAAAGGAGGAATAAGAGATTTTTTTGACTGTAAACACCGGAAGGGGTGGCGGTGATGGATGCCAGCCCTGCATGGGGTCCTATTTCCAGCAAACTCCAGGTACGCGAGGAATCACTTTTCTGATATTCGTAATGAAAAAGAGAAGGATAATAAAATGAAAGCAAACGGAAATTGCGTCCGTATTGATTGCTATACCAATATATGGGAAAGAGATGTGATTTGGAGTAATCCGGTTTTTTATGATGCTGCATATCATACAGCGAAAACAGGATATTGAGCCTTTTCAGTTCAGGCTCATTGGTCACACTCAGGAAGGGCCATAGTTTGAGGTTCTTGGCTTTTCCTATACCCAGATCAAATTTCATGCCCGCATCGCTGCTATCCTTCTGTGCACGGGCCATAAAAGGGAGCAGCAGGGTGAGAATAAGGGCTAAGCGAATAGAGCGGAACATATTATCAAAAGTAGACAATCCTTCCGTGTCTTTGGCAAAGAGCGTTTTTTTGACGACATTTCGGACTTATCCATTAAAAAGGGTGTAATGATGATTTCTCCGAAAAGACAAATAGCGGTGCTGACTGCACTTTTTCTGTTTACTATACTGGCACTTCCGGCCCAGCATACACACAACCCCGTTTCTCCCGATGTTGCCGAACTGGGTTATAAACCGGGCAATGCCACCGTATCGGGTTGTATGTTGTACGACTCGGCCGGACAATGGCTCAGTACCGGATATTTCAAAGATGCCTCCCCTTTAACCACCCCTGCCTATGTATTAAAGACCGACAGTACCGGTCGTATTATATGGTCCGTTAGACCCGTACAGCCTGCTTTTGGTAATTCCGAATATTCAGAAATACGAGATATGGTAAGGACCCGGGATGGTAAGATCGTGATTGCAGGTCTTTATCATGTATGTGACCTTCCACAGGGTGCCGGTTTTATTCAGAAACTGTCACAGACCGGAGGTACCGTATGGTCCAAAGCCTATTATGCTCCTGCCAATGTAATAGACATTCCTTTTACCCATCTCAAAGAACTTCGCAGCGGAAGATTATGTCTCACCACCGACTCGGCTGTTTACTTTACCAAAAGCAATGGAGACAGTATCTGGGCGCATACTTATCATATGGGCGAAATATATGGTGTGGAAGAAAATAACTTTCATCAGATAGTCTTGTCTTGTAAAAAAGGAATCCTGAAAATGGATACCCTCGGTACGGTTATCAATACCTATACATTTCCTAAACCGGTGCAAACCATCAGTCAGGATGTGGATTCTACCTATGTGATTGTAAGCGGCGGATTTGCCGAAAAACTGGACACCGGTTTTAACGTTACCGGCTCACTCGATCTGACTCCTTTTTATGCATCGGTTTCAAAACTGAAAATACGAAACGCACAATACTGGCTGGTAGGAAAAGATACCGTTGCCGGTGCTGCACGGGTTATGTCCCTGTCTCCTCAGTTAGCGGTGAGACATACATCTACCTTTTCGGATGCGAAGGTCACAGGTCGTGATATTGATGCCGGACTTTTCCAGGTGGGAATAAGCGGAACGGAATATACCAAGTCAAGCTCTAATGCCTTTGTAAAAACATTCAACGATACCTTATACGGTGGTATTGATTCAACCGATGCAGGAGTGATACGCGTAACGGTTGATTCCAGCTACTCCCTGCACCCTGCCATTAACCCTCCTGCTTTTTACGATATCCATTTCAGGGCGCATGTAACCGTTAAAAATTTCGGCAACGACAGCATCCACACTGTATTCCTGAATACGTATTTAGGTCATGGAGGCCCATGTGGTCCACAGACATTCGACTCGCTGTTTGCCGTGAATCTGGGCCCTGGCGATACTGTTCAGATACAACCGGGATGGATGGTTGCTTCCGGGGTTCATTACTCTTCCAGCCTGGCCACGTATAGCTATCAGACCTGTTTCTGGACCGCTGTTCCAAACGGTATTGTGGATAAGAACCATTCCAACGATTATCAGTGCAGCACCTTTGTAACAAGCTACCCGGTGGGTACAGGTATAGAGGAACTGTCCTTACAGGAATCGGTGAAGGTATTCCCCAATCCCGCCCATTCAGATCTCACCATCCAGCTCCCGGAGGGAAGTCAGGAAGGATATATACTTTCCATGTATTCGGTGGACGGCCAGCTGATGAAGAGTATGGAGAACAATCACTCCCTAACTGTGCAGTGGGATGTGAACAACCTGACGGGCGGTATGTATTTTATGGAAATCAGGGGCCTGATTACCGGACATAAAGCATTTGCAAAAATTGTAGTTCAGTAAAAAGATATCGGACCTAACGATAGGTCTTAAAGCAACAA
>JABDCB010000084.1 GCA_013288325.1 Bacteroidota bacterium | reverse complement strand
CTTCACGCCTGAGGCGGATCAGGATGACAACGATTGGGACGTGTTGAAATTAGGTAGCCGCAAAACAAACAGCTTTACTGTCGGCGGAGCCTAGAGCAGGTATACTGCAAGGGACCCGCGGGTTGGGCCTGACGGCACGCGATGTCGAATTGCCTGTGCGGCAGGAATCGTGCCGTCTTGATTTTTTTTGGTTCTTTTTTTGATCAAGCAAAAAAAGAACAAGAAGAAAAAATGCGAAAGGGGGAGTGATTGTAGAATAAGGAGCACACCCCAAAAGAAAAAGAGCCTTCTATTTGATATGAGTAGAAAAGAGAAGCCCCCACACCAGCAGATCCTCAACATCAAAGCAGACACAGCATCTTTACCGATACGTGCTCAAACGATTGATGGAGAGAGTTCGACGATTGTTATAACAATTCCTTCATCACCGATTGTATCACTTTGTGAAGAGAAAAAGTCTTAATCGTCACAAATCCGTATACTTTAGGTAAGAGTATAATTTTTCTGTATCGATAAGTGGTTTCTCTGAACAGGAAGGCGATCTCTTTCTGCCAGGATACATGCTTCGTTTATCGAAAGCCTGTCCATGTGTACGCAAATACGATGCAGATTCACAAACAGAATATACATCCTTGCTCCTGGAAATACTGTTATGATCGTCGGGGAGTGTGCGGCTATCCTTGCACGGTGTGAGACGATCGTTGGGGTGACTGCATTTATCGTTGGGATGAGTGCGGCGATCCTCGTCATGTGTAAATCGATTGTTGAGGTAAGGGCATCTATTGTTGTAATGTGTACATCAATAGTTGTAATAAGTGCAACGATTCTTGTGATATGTGCATCAATCCTGATGATGTGTGCAAGAATCGTTGTGATGTGTGTAAGGATTCTTGTGATGGGTGCATCGATCGTCGTAATGAGTGCAACGATCCGGGTGATGTGTGCATCGATTGTTGTGATCAGTGCAAGAATTGTTGTGATGTTTGCATTGATTGCGGGAATCAGTGCATCGATTGTCCTAAGGAGTACAACGATCCTTGTGATGGGTGCATGGATTATTGTGATGAGGGCAAGGCTTGTTGTGATGAGTACATCGATTGTCGCAATGTGTGCAGCTATAGCTATGATGAGTATGGCTAGTGTGGGGGTGAGCCCGACAACGCACCAGCAGATCCTTCACCCTTATTCACTGTCCCACGCTTCTGTTCAGGATGACCACGGTAAGTTAAATCGTAAATTTCGGAGGGAAACCTTCACTACAGCGCACAAAAAATGGGTAAGCTACTTACATCGCACCGCTCAACCGTGTACCCTTGCTTTGTTCCCAATCTGGGGGAGTTAACAGGAGCTGGTCGTGTAAGACTTACCCGCACCAAAATTACAAAAATACTCAGTTCGTGCAATAATTATCTCGGGTGTTCGTATGAAATAGGGGTAGGGAGTTGGTTTAAGACCTTGATAGTTAATTGACTGGCCTATTTTGTGATTATGAAATACCTTCTGCCTATATTTGTTCCCTGATCTTAATAAACACATGAAAAATTTCGTTTTATACGGCGGTATTGCATTGGGCCTTTTAGGTATCATTGTTACCGGCATTACTTATTTTATCGGGGTGGAAGCCATGGTAAGTCTTTGGACTGCTGGTATCGAACTGGTTTTGTTTGTGGGTTTATATATCTACCTGGGTTTGCGTTTCCGCAAGCTTCATGGAGGGTATCTGAGCTATAAGGATTCTTTTACGCTTATCTTTTTTATGTCAGTGATTTCTTATGTAATTACTGGCCTTTTCTTGATCCTCTTATATCACGTGATTAACCCCAGCCTGCCAGAGAAACTGCAGGATGCTACTATTCAGAAAGCGGTGGCCTGGATGCAGAAATTTGATGTGCCCCAGGATAAGATTGATGAGCAGATCGGGAAGATGCAGGGTGATAACAGCCAGTTTTCTATCGGATCGCAGCTGAGAAGTATTCCAATTAGTTTTATCATTTCAGCTATCATTGCTTTGTTGCTGGCCCTTTTCATACGTAAAAATCCTCCTCCATTTCAAACGAATACCCTCGACGACAATCCGCCCTCATGAATATTTCCGTTGTCATTCCCCTTTTTAATGAAGAAGAGTCTTTGCCGGAGCTGAGCGAATGGATCGCGCGTGTGATGCAGGCGAATAACTTCAGCTACGAAATCATTTTCGTGGATGATGGCAGCAAGGATAACTCCTGGGGTATTATCGAAAACCTCGCGGTGAACAATCCGAATATCAAAGGCATTAAGTTCCGCCGTAACTACGGTAAGTCGGGCGGACTCAATACCGGTTTTGAAGCCACCCAGGGGGATGTGATCATTACCATGGATGCGGATTTACAAGACAGCCCCGACGAGATTCCGGCCCTTTATAAAATGATTACCGAAGACGGATGGGATCTGGTAAGCGGATGGAAGAAAAAACGCTACGACCCGCTTACTAAAACAATCCCTACCAAACTGTTTAACTGGGCCACGCGCAAGATGAGCGGCATTGAATTGCATGATTTTAACTGCGGTTTGAAAGCCTATCGTAAAGAGGTGGTTAAGAATATAGAGATATCGGGCGAGATGCACCGTTATATACCGGTTATTGCCAAATGGGCCGGATTCTCCAGGATTACCGAACGGGAAGTACACCATCAGGAACGTAAATATGGGGTGAGCAAATTCGGGCTGGAGCGTTTTGTAAACGGCTTCCTGGATCTGATGACGATTACCTTCGTTTCCCGTTTCGGAAAACGTCCCATGCACTTTTTCGGTACGTTGGGGACGTTGATGTTTTTTGTGGGTTTTATGGCTTCCGTGTATCTTGGAGTGATGAAGCTGTGGCATGTGTACCGGCATGTAGGAGCGCGACTCCTGACGGAGCGTCCTTCTTTTTATATTGCCCTGGCGTGTATGATTATCGGTACCATGTTTTTTCTGGCTGGGTTCCTCGGTGAGCTGATTGCCCGTACATCGCCTAACCGCAATAACTACCTGATCGAGAAGAAAAAGAATCTCCCTGCATGAAAATTATTCTCGTTGGCCCTGCCTATCCGTTAAGGGGAGGCATTGCAAATTTCAACGAAGCCTTATGCCGGGCTCTTACCAAGGCCGGACATACGGCAAAAATCTATTCCTTTTCGCTTCAGTATCCTTCTTTTCTTTTTCCGGGTAAGACTCAATATGAAACGGGTGCAGGTCCTGCCGATCTGGATATTGTTACCTGTCTCAACTCCATTAACCCGATCAGCTGGTATAGCACCGCGCGTAAGATCAAAGACGAAAAACCGGATCTGGTCATACTCCGTTACTGGCTGCCGTTTATGGCTCCCTGTCTGGGTACGCTGGCGCGGCTTCTGCGTAAACATACCCAGGTGATAGCCATTACGGATAATATCATACCGCATGAAAAACGTCCCGGCGATACGGCCCTGAGCCGCTATTTTGTAAAAGGCTGTGATGGGTTTGTGGCCATGTCCCGATCGGTGCTGGATGAATTGTCGCACTTTACAGATAACACAAACAAGATATTCCTGCCTCATCCCATCTATGATCAGTTTGGGGAAGCCATAGGCAAGGCAGAGGCACGACGCCATCTGAACTTAAAAGAAGAAGGCAATTACATCCTGTTCTTCGGTTTCATACGCCGATACAAGGGCCTGGATCTGCTTCTGGAAGCCATGGGTGATGAACAGCTGAAAAAGAGTTCGGTGCAGCTGATTGTGGCGGGTGAGTATTATGAAGACGATGCTTATTACGAAGACATTATCCGTAAACATGGTTTACAGGATCGTGTCATCCTTCGCACTGCGTATATCCCATCGGATGAGGTGCGGTATTATTTCTGTGCTTCCGATCTGGTGGTGCAGCCCTATCGCAGCGCTACACAAAGCGGAGTGACGCAGATCGCTTATCATTTTGACAAACCCATGCTGGTTACCAATGTTGGCGGACTGGCAGAGATTGTTCCCGATAAAAAAGCCGGCTATGTAGTGGAACCCAATGCTCCTTTTATTGCTTCGGCTATTGAAGATTTTTTTGAGCAACACAGAGCAGAAACATTTATTGCTCGTGTAAAAGAAGAAAAAAAGCGCTTTCTCTGGAGTGCCTTTGTAGAAGGGTTACTTACACTCGTACGCCGATAATCAATACATCATCTACCTGTTCCAGCTTATCCTGCCAGGTGGTAAAGGATTGTAGCAGGATGGCTTCCTGTTCGCCCATGCTTTTATCCTGTATGGAAAGCAAGAGCTCCTGAAGCTTTTTGTATTTGAATTTCTTTCCCTTGTCACCACCAAACTGATCGGCATATCCATCGGAGAAAATATAAATGGTATCTCCTTCGTTCAGATGAATGATATGATTGGTAAAGGGTTTGTGTGCATCGTATTGACCAATGGGTTGTTTGTCGGCCTTGATCTCTTCCAGAAAGTAATTCGCTTTTCCGTTTTCCTCTTGTTTGCGTATCACCCAAAGCGGGTTGTTGGCTCCGGCATATTCCAGCATACGCGTTTGCCGGTTCAGGGAGCAAAGGCTCAGATCCATACCATCCTTTACTTCATCTTCGCTTTGCCCGAATACCTCCTGCACCAATTCGTTGAGCTTATCCAGAATCTGGCCCGGCTGATGGAGCTTGTATTCCTTGATACAACGGTTCATATTGCTATAGGCTACCACACTTACCAAGGCGCCCGGAACTCCGTGTCCCGTGCAATCCACCGCGCTGAATAACACTTTTCCGTCTGTCTGTCCCAACCAGTAAAAATCTCCGCTTACAATATCTTTAGGTTTCAGAAAGAAAAAGGATTCGGGGAGCAGCTCCCGCATTGTTTTGTGAGACGGAAGGATAGCCGTTTGTATGCGTTTGGCATAATTGATACTATCTGTAATGCTTTTGTTTTTTTCTTCGATGACGGCGTTTTTTTCTTCCAGCTGGAGGTTGTTCTTTTTCTTGAGATTATAATTGCGGAACAAGATAAAGGCCAGGATCAGCAATGCCACAAGACCCAGTAGCATGGCATACATCAACAGACGCTGATGCCGGATTTCCTCGGCATTGATGGCTTCTTTTTTCTCCTGCTCGAGTTTGATCTTGTCCAACTCATACCGCATCTCGTTTTTTGAAATTTCTTTGTTCTTCGTGTCGTTAAACAGACTGTCTTTTAAAGAAGAATAAAGTTTATGATAGGCATGCGCATTTTTAAAGTCATTTTCACTTTCATACGCCGAACTCAGATTTTCATAGACACGCATCAACGCATCCTTCTCTCCTGCCTTGTTCAGATACGTGACTGCCGAATCATAATACAGGACAGCCCTGGCGGGGTCATCGGTATGGAAATAGTAGTCGCCCAGACAGGTAAGGGCATTAGGAATGGAGTAGGTGAGTTTTTCCTTTTTGTAAATGGCATACCCTGTTTTGAAATAGCTGAGGGCCTCGGGATATTTTTTCAGATGCATGGCTATCTGTCCCATATTGCAATAGATAGAACCCATAGCATCCACCCTGTTCAGCTTTTTGTTCAGGGCCAGGGCTTTCATATTTATATCCAGAGCTTTTTCAAAATTCCCCATGCCTTCAAAAAAGGTAGCCATATTAATCAGGGTAGTGGCTTCGGTCTTCGGGTTTTTATTTTTCTTGGCCAATATCAGAGCCAGAGAATCGAAATGAAGCGCTTTGGGGATATCATTCTGAGTGGCATACAATATACCCAGCTCCACATAGCATCCTGCTGCATTGTCATGTGTCTTTCCGCTTTCAATCAGCTTCAACTCGCGGTAAAGGAAGTCATTTGCCTTTTCAAAGTCACCCATATCGATATAGATACTTCCGAGGTCGTGATAGGCATGCGAAAGGCCGGGGTAATAATGCAAATGCTCAGCCAGCTTGCTGGCCTGTTCGGCATAGGTAACGCCGTCTTTAAGACTGTTATAGCTGATCTCCCAACTGAGATCATCGAGTAGTTTTACTTTGTTGGTATCCTCTTTAGCAGCGGGCAGAACTCTCAGCAGACTGTCGATCTTTTTCTGATTCTGAGCATGAAAATGAGTACTGAGTCCCAGAGAAAAGAAAACAAACAGACAAAAGAATATGGATTTCATAAGATGCCCGGCTGATCAGGCATTCAAAGTTGGCAATTTTTTTGATATTACCAGTCTCCTACCTTGATCTGATCTTCTTTATTTTTTGTGATTTTATAGAAGATGTCTTCCAGCCCGTCGGAAGGGCCGGGAGCAGGGGAAAGAATCAGCTGTCCTTTGGGGTTGATAAGGTAATGATAAGGCACGGAGTATATGTTATAATCGTGTTTTACCTGCGTTGCGACCATCTGAAAGCTCCACTGTATATAGAACCGGGAAAAACCTATGATGTGTTTTTTCCTGCAAAGGATTCCAGCCGTCTCATCAATCAGAATATCGATCAGGATGGGGATCTTTCATTCAACTCCCGCGATACTACCGATCTGAACTGGCTCATCATCGATTTCAACAACCGGTTTGATGATTTCTGGAGAAAGAAATACCAGCAATTTGTCCACAAACAAATGCGGGTACCACTGGATTCATTCCGTCATGCCATTACCAAACAGTATGAGCACATCCGGAATCCTTATTTCCACTCTTATGTTGACTATAGCATTGCCTCCACACGTGTAAGCACCCTGGAAAGTGAAAATTTCCTATTCAAGGATTACCTCGATAAACGTCCCATCCTCTATTCCAATTATGAATACATGGTTTTCTTTAACCAGTTTTTTGATAAGACATTTTATCAGTTTGCACTAAGTCCCAAGGGAGGAGCCGTATACGATGCCATCAATGAAAGTGGCAGCTTCAGCAACCTCCTGGCCGCATTAAAACCGGCTCCTTATGTGGACAATGATACCCTCCGCGAGCTTTTTCTATTAAAGGGCCTCTACGAAAACTACAACAACAAAGAATTCAAACAGGCCCGTATGATGGCTATCCTGCAGGAGGCTGCTAAACTATGCAAGGTGCCCGAGCA
>JABDCB010000083.1 GCA_013288325.1 Bacteroidota bacterium | reverse complement strand
GAAAAAATTATTGATTTTGGTTTCCGTACCATGAAACTTCATTCGATAGAAGCTGTTATCATGGCAAAGAACATCGCCTCTGCACAACTGGTTGAAAAAAACAAATTTATCCTGGAAGGCCATCTGAAAGATCATCAATTCCACCGGGGAACTTTTGTTGACACCTGCATATACTCCCGTATTACAGATATCCGCTAAACACATGGGTTCGTTCCCTGCATTTCAAACAGGCTCCCTTTGTTTATTTTTTCACGGTCTGTAACGATCTGATATAGCATATGACCTGCCAGCGTTGTTCGGGTTTCATGGGCTTTTCCCAGGCCGGCATCGGCGATTTTCCCGTACTCACTTTCCAGAAAAGAGCTCCATCTGTTTCCTTTACAATATCCGCGTTAAAAAAATTGGCCGGTTTCGGATTTAGCCCTGCCGCTGCTACCCCATCACCCTTTCCTTTCTCTCCATGACAAGGCACACAATTGGTCGTAAATAGTTTTTTTCCTGCAACAGCCGCTTCTGCTTCATGTCCCTTAAACGGATTTGGTACGGAGTCCGCTGTCTTAGGGGCAACCCAGCTGCTTGCACCTGACAATACAGCCGCTAAACAAAGAGTTATAAGTTTCATAAGATTGATTTTTAAAATTCTGATTATTTGAATTTCTTTCTCCATCAAATGTATCTACCCCTCTCCACCCCGGAAATGACCGCGGTCAGCTCAACCCTTTCTTTGGGTTGAAATAACATGACAAAAAACATATGGGATTCGTCCATTTAGGAATCCCCATTCTTTCATTTTCAATAGCCGGTTACAAGAAGGCCGACAATTAGCCGTCATACACCCCATAATACAGGTGCCCAAGGTGCATTGTAATCAACTCCCTTTCAGTTGATTGCAGGTGTTTACTCAAAATATTAACGTTGTTGTAACATTAAAACAAGGGGGTATAATGGTTTCTGGGAATAAAAAGGAGATGATAACTTGTAATAGAAAGAATAGCTAGTAACCTGTTTCCTTTTATCAATGCCCCTTTGTCCTATGAAAAAGAAAGATGTTTGTCTGTTAATCCTGATTCAATGCAGTATATCAGTCCTTTCACTTTCTGCCCAGCCTAAATCAACAGATGGCACTTCTGCCTGGGCAACCGCTGATCTTTTTAACCGGCATTTATTCATTGAAAATAAAGGCCAGTTTGATCCCCCGGAAGGAAGTAATATCGGTTCTATTCGTTGGGGAGTAGATCATCAGGGACTCCGGATCGGTTTTTCCTCAAGCGGCATTTCTTTCCGGCATGAGGTACATCCTATACTTACGGAAGAAGAAAAAGAAGAGCAGGTTGAAAAATACCGAAAATCGAAATCGGGATTAAAAAGTTTCTTTTCTGAAAAAGAAGAACTTCCAGAAGTTCAATTGCTTTCCATTCACTTTATAGGTGCTAATAAAAACGCAGAGCTGATCACAGAAAACCCTGTTTCCGACTATTTCACCTATCCTGATCTTAAATACGACAAAGGGTATGCCAATAAAACCATTATAGCTCACGCCTTTGGTAAATTGATTTATAAAAATCTGTATCCTTTAACCGATGTGGAATATACCATGGGGTCCAATGGCAAATTAAAATATGTAATCATTCTTCACCCTGGTGCCGATCCTTCACTCATTCAAATGGCATATGAGGGTGATGAAAAACTGGAACTGGATGTAGCAGGAAATGTAGTTGTTCAAACATCCATGGGAACCTTTTCTGATCAGGCTCCTTCCTCGTATTATAAAAACGGAGGTTCTGTTTCTTCTTCTTTTACTATCCATAATAATACGGTAGGGTTTAATCTTGGAAATTTCGATCGTACTCAAACAGTGCTGATCGATCCCTGGGTTACCGTTCCTACATTCAGCAGCAGTCCCAACAATGCCTATAATGTAGATTATGACAATCAGGGAAATATATATGTATACGGTGGTGCTGCGCCGTTTCAGCTTATTCAGCTTAACAGCGCCGGCACGATACGATGGACTTATACGACATCATCGTTTTCCATTTTCTCTCCGGTAAGTTATGGTCATTTCACAGTGGATCGTGCTGCAGGACGAACTTATATAGGCGAAGGATATAATGCTTCAGGAGCTCATGCTTTAAAAATTTCCCCAACCGGACAACAGCTCGCCTCCTTTTCCGGCAATTCCAATATGAATGAAATGTGGAGACTGGCTTATAATCCTTGTATAAAACAAATGGTCATTGGCGGGGGCGGTCCTTATGTAACCACCCAGGCCTGTATGCTCGATACCAATCTTGCCAGTACAAACCCGATCAATGTAATGGGGGCCTCGGAAGGAGAACATGATATTACTTTGCTGGCAATTGATGATTACGGCAATGCTTATATGGCAACCAATATTCCGCTTGATACAACAAAAAGCCAGGCATACAACAATAAGATGATCAAGGTTCCTATTCCGGCTCTTTTGCCAAGAACCTGGTCTGTAACGGATGGACATAATTTTCATGAGGACACACAGACATCCTATGTAGCAGCCAATACAACCGGATATAACGGAATGGCCGTAAGTCCTAATTTTCTGTATACCTATGACGGAGGTCTATTAAAAAAATGGAACATGGCTTCAGGAACACTGATCAGTTCCGTTACCGTTGGCTCTGATCCTAAATTCAAATGGGCCGGAATATCAGCCGATCATTGTGATAATGTATATGTGGGCTATCAGACAAGTATTAAACTGTATGACTCCAATCTGAATCTTGTTTCTACTACTGCAGCCACCGATACCGTATATGATTTAAAAATAATTCCGGCTAATATATTATATGTAAGCGGAAAAAACTTTGTACAATCTTTCCAATTTGCAGGTTCTGTATGTAATCCATTGCAAATTACGTCTACCACGGCTCCCTCTGCATGCGGCGGCAGCAACGGAACAGCTACTGTTAACGTAACCGGAGGAGGAGCACCTTATATATATTCCTGGAATACCACTCCTGTACAAACTACTCAAACAGCTACAGGCTTAAGTCCCGGAACGTACATTGTTACCGTAAAAGATGCGTCCTGTTTGCAGAATGTAATCACGGATACACTCACGGTTATTTCCACTGCAGGGCCTACATTAACTCTCTCCTCTACCAATTCCAATTGCGGTAATCCTACCGGAACAGCCACTGCCAGCCCGCTTGGAGGCACTGCTCCGTATACTTACTCCTGGAGCTGCACACCGGTACAAACCACTCAAACAGCTACTAATCTGAGCGCCGGTACCTATACCTGTGCCATTCATGATGCGTCGGGATGTGTTACCACCTCTACTGTTACCATCGGAACAACAAGCGGTCCCACCATGACTACCAGTTCAGCCGCATCAAGCTGCGGCAATTCAAACGGCACTGCCACTTCCAATCCAACAGGGGGGACTGCTCCTTATACCTATTCGTGGAACACAACTCCGGCTCAAACCGCTCAAACAGCAACCGGTCTTAGTGCAGGCCTGTATACCGTATCGGTAAAGGATGCTGCGGGATGTCTTACCCTGGATACCATCCGGGTTAGCAATATCCCCGGACCATCTCTTACTGTTTCTTCCACAAGAACCGGTTGTAATGCTCCCAGCGGAACTGTTACCGCCAACCCATCCGGCGGAACAGGCCCTTATACCTATTCGTGGCACACGACCCCTCCTCAAACAACTCAAACAGCTACCAATCTTCCAATCGGTTCCTATACAGTAACCGTAACGGATGCTACCGGATGTTCTTCCATCGACTCTATTCCGGTAACAGCCATTCCGGGTCCTACTCTTACCGTTTCGTCTACCCCAACAGGCTGCACCACTGCCATAGGTACTGCTACAGCCAATCCATCGGGCGGAACAAGTCCTTACACCTATTCCTGGCAAACCAACCCGGTGCAAACAACTGCAACGGCTTCCAATCTCCTTGCCGGGCCATACATTATTACTGTAACAGATGCTAACGGATGTTCCATTACGAAGACTGATACAGTCGGGCTAACCGGAGCCACTCCAAAAGGTACTCCCACTATTCTGGATCCTCCTTGCAGCAACGATAAAGGTTCTATCTCGGTGGCTCCGTTCGGGGGTACAGCTCCGTATACATTTTCCTGGAATACGATTCCGTTACAAACAACAGCTACCGCATCCAACCTGGTGGCCGGAACCTATACGCTTACTCTTACGGATGCGAATGGTTGTACCGGAACTGTTGTGAGCACTATAAAAACTCCGCCGCCGGTTTCGTTAAGTACTTCCACGCGCCCTGCCATAATATGTCCACGTGCTGCTGCCACATTACTTGCAAACGCCGGAGGAGGAAGCCCCGGGTATACCTATAACTGGCTACCCGGCGGTCAAAGCGGAGACAGCGTTATTGTTCATCCATCAGTCACCACCCAATATGTGGTAACGGTAACCGATTCACACGGATGTGCCAATACCGACAGTATTACCGTGATGGTTTCTCCCGTTCCGGTAGTTACCTTTCATGCCGACACCTCGGCATGTAAAGAACTCTGTACGCAATTTATCAATACATCATCCGGTGGATCCACCTATTTATGGCATTTTGGAGATGGGGATACCAGTCACCAGCAGGCTCCTAAACATTGTTATACCATTGCCGGCAACTACAGTGTCTCTCTTCTCGTAAGCAATACTGCAGGCTGTTCTCAGTTACTCTTGCTGAACAATTACATCCACGTTTATCCGATGCCGAGAGCGGCCTTCGTTCCCAATCCCACTTCTACAGATATTCTGCACCCCTCTGTTTGCTTCAACAATACCTCCACAAACGCAGCCACCTGGAACTGGACATTTGGAGATAGTGCAAACAGCACAAGCACGGCATTTAATCCTTGTTTCACCTACCTGTCAACGGGAAAATTTTGTGCCGAACTATATGTTCAAAGCATTCACGGTTGCAGAGACTCAACCGAACAATGTGTAAATATTCTGCCTATTTCAACCTTATACGTACCCAACGCATTTACCCCCAATGACAATGGATTGAATGATCTTTTCTTTGCACAGGGTACAAATATTGATCCGAACCATTTCCAGATGTGGGTTTTTGACCGGTGGGGCAACCTGATATGGCAAACCAATGAATGGGGACAAGGATGGGACGGCCATGCCAACGGAGGAAAAAAGATTGCCCAGGAAGATGTTTATGTGTGGAAGATAGAATGTCTGGACCTGGAAGGACAACGCTACAACCTCATCGGGCATGTAAGTTTGATCAGATAGCCGGGCAAACGTTGTCTCGTAAATTACAATATCTGCTTCTCACCTCGATTCCGAAAATCTCTTTAGAATAGCACTATTGATACATATAAAATAAGCGTGTATGCTAAAGGAAAATTTGATTTTACTCGGATCATTTATACGTCTTCAGCCAGTCGCCCATATATTTTAATACTTCCGGATCCATGGTTTCTTCCAGTGTTCCATATTCACCTACCGTACATTTGATACAATGCTGAAACAGATGATTCAATCCTTCAAATTCATGAATGGTGACATGTTTATTTCCTGCTTTTTCCAGATTGGTGCGGATCACCTCCAGGTCTTCTTTGCACGGCACCTGAATATCCTTCGTTCCGTTTATAGCCAGTACAGGGCATGTCACCTTGCTAAGATATTGTGAAGGGTCGAGTGCCAGAAAATATTTGAGCCAGACAGAGGTAGCTATTTTTGCATTTTTTTCTGCCACTTCTTTGCTTTGCCCGCTTTTGATTAAAAAAACGGTAATCGAGTCGGCTCCTGCCGTGCCTTCGAGCTGTGCCCAGGCATATATTTTTTTGTTCATGCCCGATGCCAAAGCTATCTGCATATCACTGGCTCCCATAGAACGGGCCACGCCTGCTGTTTGCAATAATAACAGATCAGATCCTTTTAATCCGGGTCCCGCCATTAGCATAATAAAAGCAACATCCTTATTACGCGAAGCAATCATGGGTGCAATCATACCTCCTTCACTGTGTCCAAGCAATCCAATTTTATGCGGATCTATTTCTTTACGTGTTTTGAGAAATGCAATGGCTGCTTCCGCATCATTTGCAAAATCGGCGGTGGTAGACGAACTGAAATCTCCTGTTGATTTGGCGGTGCCCCGGTCATCATACCTCAACACCGCAATCCCCTGACGGGTAAAATAATCGGCTATCAGCAAAAATGGTTTATGACCCAGGATTTCTTCATTTCTATCCTGAGGACCTGAACCGGTTATCAGAATAACGGCAGCAAATGCCTTTCCTTCAGAAGGCATGGTAAGGGTTCCGGCCAGTTTTACTCCATCGTGAATATTGTCTATTACCACGTCTTCTGCCTTATATGGGAAAGGAGGCTTGGGTTCCTGAGGGCGCTTAAGAACCGGAGGGGGTGTTCCCTGTACCAGACGCAAGGGAAACAATCCATGATGTTGTTCCCACATTCCGGTAATTACCGCACTGTCTTTATGAATGATTCCTTTATATCGTGCATGCAACAAATGAAATCCGATGAGGACACTGTCTCCTTTAACATCCATCCGTGTACTGGGGTAATCTGTTCCGCCTTGTGTTGACAAACTCAGTTTAGCATCCAACACTCCGTTTGTTTCGGCAATCTGGAACGTCATGTCGGTGGACTTACCTTCTATAACCGCGGTGCCTTTCCAGACACCTTTCACCCTGTTTGTTTGTTGTGCAAAAGATCCGATTGACAGGAAAATAAGAAAGCAACAAGAACCTAATATGCTGTTCCGTTGAACGGGAGGGAATTTTATCATGCCTCAAAATTAGTACTATAATTAAATACCCTGCATTTATTTAAAAACACAAAGTCCTTCTGCCGAAAGACGTATCTTTACGCCCGGTTATTCACCCATTATATCCTGTTTATGATCTTCGACAAAATTGAAAACAGTTCCCGTTATGCCCCGATAAGTGCACGACTTGCAAAAGGATTGGCCTATATTAAAAACACCGACTTTACCGGAATGGAAGCCGGCAAACACGAAATTGACGGGGAAGATTTATTTGCCGTCATTAATGAATATGAAACCAAAGAGGAGAAGGATTGTGTACTGGAAGCACACCGTAAATACATTGATATTCAGTTTATGCTTTCCGGTTCCGAACAGATTGGCATCAGTACCTTATATAAACAAGAACCCGTAAAGGCTTATAATGATAAAGACGATTATGCCTTGTATTCGGATGCGATGTCGTTTTTCCAGTTAAAAAGCGGAACATTTGCCATTTTCTTTCCCGAAGATTTACATATGCCCGGAGTGATAGACAAAACAGCTTCCAAAATCAGAAAAGTGATTGTGAAAGTGAGGGTATAAGGACAATTTGTCAGCAAATTTTATTCTGAAACTTCAAAACAGGTCGTGCATCTATACTCATCCGTACTCCATCTATAGATGTC
>JABDCB010000082.1 GCA_013288325.1 Bacteroidota bacterium | reverse complement strand
ATCATCAATCAATGTTTCCATTTTTTTTGCATTGTATTTAATAATCTGCACAAGCCGGATCATTTCTTCATTCATGGCCCCGGCATGATCTTCCTGTAATATCTGCACATACCCGTTTACAGCCCTTAGCGGAGCACGCAGATCGTGAGAAACGGAATAGGAAAAAGCTTCCAGCTCGTGGTTTAATTCCCGGATTGAATCTTCCTGTTTCTTCTTTTCAGTAATATCTTCCGATATCCCCAGCAGATAGCCGGGACTTCCGTTTTGTGCGGGAATAGGTATTTTCTTTGTATGCAGCCAGCGTTCTCCGAGGTTACGTGTTGATATGGGTTCTTCGGAAATATCCACCATTTTGCCACTTATCAGCACAGCCCGGTCTTTCGCGGTAAAAAAATCGGCTTGTTTGGCAGGGAAAAAATCATAGTCGTTTTTCCCTATCATGTCTTCTTTCGAAAATCCCAGCAAATCTTCACCGGCATGATTAAACTTTACAAATCTCAGCTCTTCTGCATCCTTCACAAAAATCATGTTCGGAATATTTTCCAGTATAGCACTCAAAAAAGAGTTGCTTTGCTCCATATCTTTTTCCCTAGCTTTTTCAGCTGCAAACAGCGTATGAAAGCTTTTTTGCAGATAATCAGCATACAGCATATCAAACTCCTGAATAACAGTTATAGCCATAGATACATTGCCGGTGTATAGATGGAGAAACTTTGTATATACCTTCTTTTGATCAGAAAACAGAACCACCAGATCGCAGGGCAAAAAATGTTCTTTTGATTTTTTCCCCATCATTCCGCAAACAAACTTTTCCATCACCACCTCTGCTTGTTGCAGCGCATCCGCTTTCTTCAACGCATCACAAATGTCAGCAATGTATTTTTTGTAAAAATCAATCTGATCGTTGCTTTTGCCTTTTTTCTTCGGTGGTGAAACAGAAGGGAGGCCCGACATATTATTTAATTCGCCGGCTACTGCTTCCAGATGCTCGTTTTTTAAAAAATCAAGATACTTTGAGATATTTTCCATAATATGAAAGAGAAGGTCGGGTAGGGCATCGTTAAATCGCCTGCAATAAAAATACGGTGAAGGCAGCTATTTTCCTCATCAATTGAATGAAAAAATCGACAAAATCTTACATGAGGGGTACCCCTGTATCAGAAAACAATACGAGAAGTTTTATAACCCGGAGAATGAAGGGAAAAAATACAAACCGGGTAGGAATCCAACTTGCTCAGGAAATATTAAAAACCTTCATCCAGGTAGCAAAAGCCATAAATTTGAATATCCTTCCATTCTCTCCGTTACCCGATACATTGAAAAACGAATCATAGTCATTCTTCAGCTTATCCACTTTTATATAAGGCCGCAGTGAATCACCGAAATATTTTTTCATCTCTTCCCGCATCTCCGTTATCCATTTATTATTAGGTGTGGCATAGCCCATTTTATCTTTACGCTCCAGAATTTCCTTAGGTAGATAAGGACTCATGGATTCGCGCAGCAAATGTTTGTATACACCGTTGTGTATTTTATAATTGCCGGGGATCTGAAAAATATATTCAATCAACGGATGATCATCTGCAAAAGGAGTTCTTGATTCCACCGAATGCCACATCGAACAGCGGTCTTCACATTTCAGATACAGCTTTAAACGGGTATTGACAAACTCTTTTAACAGGATCCCATTCAGACTGGATGGAGCGGAAACCGGATTGTTTTGTAATTTTTCTTTATACAATTGTATGAGTGACGGATCCAGATAAGCCATATCCTTGAAATAAGAATTGCTGATCCTCGACTGCATGCCGGCCGGCAATCTGTGAATCACGTTTCCTTTCAGATGTTCCTTGCTCAGACGTAATATGTTCTGAGGAAATGGTCCCGATGCACGGATGGCTTTACCCGCACTTGCAAATTTAAAGCTCCGCAGCATATCGCCTACATACCATGCATAGTAGGGACTATAACCTGCAAACAGCTCATCACCTCCCTGACCGTCCAGAATAACTTTTATTCCTTGTTCTTTTACAAGCCTCATAACCCGGTATTGAGCATAGGTGCTGGTGCTCCACAAAGGACTATCCTGGCAATACACCAGCTGCTCCATATCTTTTATCAGCTCGGGCAAACGAGGCTGTGTGCTGTGCCATTGAGCTCCTGCACGATCAGCTGCCAAACGTGCCCAGGATGTTTCATCGCAATCTTCACCCACAAAGGAGGACGTGAACGTATGAAAGGAAGACACGCTTTTTTCTTCCTGTCTGAAACGTTTCATCACACCTACAATGGAAGAACTGTCTATCCCTCCGCTAAGACACGATCCTACCGGCACATCGGACCTAAGGCGGATACGCACTGCATCACAAATCAGCTCTTCGGTATGTTTCCGATATGCTTCAAATTGCCCGGGAATAAATTTCTCATGCCGCTCATTGGTCTCCAGCGTATACCAGCTCCATTTCCGGAAAGCACCGGAGGCAAGATCAATGGTGAAAGCATGCGCCGGAAACAATTCAAATATATTGCTGAAGATGCCTTCTTCCTCATACTCTATTTCTCCGGCTATAAAATAATCGGCCACCGCACGTGGATTAATGCCTGTCTTTACATCGGGATGTTTCAGCAAGGCTTTTTGTTCGGAAGCAAAAAGAAAAAGCCGTTCATCTTTATAATAATAGAAGGGTTTGACACCAAACCGGTCGCGGGAACCGAAAACAAGATTCCTGACCTTATCAAATAATACAAAGGCCCACATTCCATTGAAATGGGAAAGACAATCCATCCCCCATTCGCGGTAGGCGGCAATAATCACCTCCGTATCGGTCTGGGTGCGGAATTGATGTCCTTTTGATTCGAGCTGGGCCCGAAGTTCCAGGTAGTTATAGATTTCACCGTTATAAGTGATCCAGATCTCTTTATCAGCGCTGCATAAGGGCTGATGTCCGTTTTGTCCCAGATCAAGAATAGCCAGACGACGGTGAGCGAAACCAAATACATACGGGCCATTTAATACTGTTACCGGGCGTCGGGGAGCATGAATCATTTCGGCTTCTCGGATAGCTGCGGGTGTATCGTCACCATAAGCAGTTTCACATTGGGTGCCATTATAAAACACAAAACCCTCTCCATCCGGTCCGCGGTGACGGATCAGATCGTTCATCACCTGCAGAGATCGTGCGTCCGCTGCAGTTCCCTGCAGGCTAACTATTCCGCTGATTCCGCACATATCCGGTAGGTTCTTTTAGAAAAGAGAAAATATTTTTATACGAAAACAGGAGATGGGAATAGGAGAGTCCGCATTCTTTGTGAAAGCGGATTAAGAGATACAAAGCTGATGCCAGGTATGAACAGCAGGCAGTAATAGCCGCCCCATACATGCCATAACGGGGGATAAGGATAAATCCGGCAATGAGCGTGACAATAAACCCTGCCACCGAACTGTAAGAGCTGATATGCATTTTGCCGATTCCCGAAAAATAATGACTATAGATACAACTGAGCCCGAAAGCACTGATACCGGCGCTTAGCAATAGAATAATATGTGGGAGCTGTATAAATTCGGGTCCGAAAATGGCTCCAAACAAACGCGATGGCAATACGATAAGCACCAGCATGGCCGCCACGCTGGCCAGAAAACTTATTTTAGATAACGATGCACTCAGCTGCTGAGCATCTTTCCGGTTTGTCATATTGGCAATACGTGCATACTGAACCATGGAGATCCCGTTGCTGATGACCCATACCGATTCACAAACAGAAGCTCCGGTAGAATAAATACCTATCAATGATTTTCCATGCACCGGAAAAAAATAAGCAATCATATAAAAGCTGATCCGGTAATTAAGCAACTGAACGGCATTTCCCAGTTGTACATAAAATCCGCTTCTCAGCATCTGGCGTATCAATCGTCTCACATTGGCAATAGGGCTGGGGGTGAGGCCATCACGCAGAAAATAGAGTCCCATAAAAAACATAATGATATAACTGATCAGCAGAGCCAGGTAATAAGCATCCGGGCTTTTCTTTCCTAATACAAATATAAAACCGGCAAGCAATATCAACAGGCTCACTACTTGCACCAGGGAAATGATATTACCCGGACGTATCCTTTCCTTTCCGTTCAGTGCAGCGGCGTTGATGCTGCTCAGATTCAAAAAAATGCTGAGGGCCGTGAGATAGATATATTCCTGACGACTGTAATCGCCGAAGAGATAAAAGAAGATAGGAAAAATAGTTCCGCAACAAACACCCCACAGCCAGGAGGGAAGAAGCAGGTTGTTGAGCGAATAGCGGGGAACAAGAAAAACCAGGGCTCCGCCACCGATCAGATCATTGACAAGCAGGATAACGGTCATATTAAGCACCATCAGGCTCACCGATCCCCGTCCTGCAGCGCCCATAAACCGGGCCGTGAGGATGACGATAAGGAAACTGATTACCGAGCCTGCGCCCTTGGCAATGACAGTTTTCAGGATGGTTCTAAATAAGTGCATGCTTCTTTACAAAGATGCTAAATTCCCCGAATACCTGTTCTGCTTTTAACTCCTGAAGACATTTGTGATCAGGACATCGTTCCGGATCACTCACCCGGCTGGTATTGGGTTTAATCCAGGCGCTGCATGGAGCACAACCCAGGTAAAGAGAAATAACACGGTGTTTATGAGGAATCATTTTTTCATATCCATATAATGCAGGACTACTGGGTCCCCACAAACTAAAGGTGGGTTTGCCCAATACAACGGCTGCATGCATCAGTCCACCGTCCAGGCCCACAAACAAACGACTCCGGCCTATCACTTCCATAGCTTGCATCACACTTGTTTTGCCGGCCAGGTTCAGCACATTTCCGCTACCGGCTTGCATCAGTTCATCGGCAAGATCTGTTTCCGTTTTATCTCCCAGCAATACAAACGAGAGGGATGGCAGTTGTTGTTTACATAGCTGCAAAAACTTTATCCAGTATTTCAGAGGCCAGTTCTTATAGGTTTGTTTATTATTCGCCGCACTGATCTGCAATACGATATAGGATTCGGGCAAATCAAGGGTATGCCTCATTGGCATATCCAGGCTCAGCAAGGCTTCATTGCATTCCTTTATTCCTTCACCGGCCAGCATCATATTCTGTACGGCATCGTGAATACCTTGTTCGGGTTGGATATATAACACCCCTGAAAGCGTGTTTTTACCCAGAGTGTCGGGCAAACGATTGGTATGAACAAGGGGTGACAGTTGTTTGGCGGCAAGCAAGGTGCTTCTTCCGGCCGAGAAATAGTTGAGGATAGCCAGTTGAAAACGGCGACGGTGTTTCAACACATATTTGAGCAGATGAACCTTGCTCCGGGCAATAATGAGTTGTTCAAACAAGCCCGTGTCTTCAAAAAGCTGTTCGCAGGGAAAAGGAGAGGTGACGATACCTGTTACCTGATAGCCACGTTCTTTCAGCAGTTTCACCAGGGGAATTAGCAAAAGAGCATCGCCCAATCCGGAAGAAATAAAAATTACTGCTTTTTTATGATCTGCTTTTATCATGCCGCTTGCTCAGGAGGTTCTCCGCTTTCAATCAAACTGAACTGTTGTTTTTTCTTTAAAAAACGTTTTTCCATCCATTCGTACGATAGCCAGGCCATCAGCGTGGTAAGCAGAAAGGTGCCGGTATACAAGAAGATATTGATAAAGGTTAGATTGGTAATAGAATCTTTTAAAATATATAACAGCAGGTAAAAACATATGGCGTGATACATATATAAACCGTAAGATATACGGCCCATAAAACGGAAGAAGGGATTCTCCAGCTTCAGTATGCTTGACTTGTTGGCTGCTACATTGAGAATAAGCCAGGCAAATAGCAGGGAGTTGACCATATACCTGGATTTGACATGCCCGAAAACACCCGTAGGCAATGAAACCGCCAGCGCAGCCAGCAATACAATCTGTGCGAGGGGATGAAACAGAAATGCCAGGATCTTCTCCTTGCCGCTAAAGAGTATCCAGGCTGCCAAACCTCCAATAGCCATACATTCAATATTAAAAGTATCGAGAAAATCGCCCAGGATAGAGAGGGCATAATTCAAAGATCCTGGTTGCAGGTGCGCACAGATCACCACCAGACATTTTCGGATTCCGATGATGCCTATGGGAATCAGCACCAATAAATAGGGGAGTACCTTTTTAAAGCGTTTGAGCAAAAAGGGCCATACGAGGTAAAACTGTTCTTCGGTGCCTACCGACCAGGCCTGGGAGGCAAAAGGAACAGGAGGCAATACTTTCAGGGCGAGATTGGGCATAAAGAATAAAAACAGGACAAATTTGGACCAGAATGAGTGGGTCTGTGCATTTTCGGCGCCACCTGTCTGCATGAAATGAGGCAATACGAAAAAGGCCAGGGCTACAATCAGGTAGTATAAGGGCCATATCCTCAGGATACGCCTGATATAGAACTGGCCGATATGGATGGAGCCGGTGGTTTTATCTTCCTGTAAAAGGAGATAGGTAATGAGGAAACCGCTGAGAACAAAGAAAAGGGTAACTCCATATTCACCGGCGGTACCGAAGAGGGTAACATCATCCAGGTTAGGGAGGAGTTCTTCTTTCTTAAAACGCTCGATATGAGAGATAATGACGAGGGTGGCAGCTATAAAACGAAGCCCGTTAAGGCCTGGAAAATAAAGTCTTTCCTTAAGAGCAGCTGACATAGAAGGTAATTATCAGCACCAAAGATAGGGTTTCGGCTTGTTTTGGGAAGCCGGAGCGGGTTTCAGGCTTTTCTACACTGTTTTTTTGCATAGAAACCTAAGAATAGTATCTTTGCCACCTGATTTTTTCAGATGGCGGTCATAGTTCAGTTGGTTAGAACGTCTGATTGTGGTTCAGAAGGTCGTGGGTTCGAGCCCCATTGATCGCCCAGGTTAAGAAGACAGCATATAGCTGTCTTTTTGCTTTTTAAGTAAACGTTATGGGGCGAGAAGTTTATCCCGATGATGCGCAGCATTCATCGGGAAGCCCCATTGATCGCCCAGGTTAAGAAGACAGCATATAGCTGTCTTTTTGCTTTTTAATTAAACGTTATGGGGCGAGAAGTTTAGATCGCAGTGAAAATCAATACATTATCCCTTGCTCCGAGTCCCACCCTCTCTCAACAAAATACTATTCTGTTTCGGGCATTATCAGATTCCTTTATAAAAGGATGTTTTTGTATCATGTCGATTAACATCGCATCGATGTGTTTAAATATCGTATCAATGTGAATCCATATTGATACGATATCATCTCCCATCGCATCATTCTTTAAAGCCATTAAACACATATCATCTTGTTTCGATACAAAATCTTCCTGCATCGTGTTCAAATGGAAAGGAATCAACTCCATCTCTTCTTCTTTTGATCCATTTTCCTTAAAAACAATGTTCATGTGTTTACAAATCGTATCAAAACATACAACATATTATTCTGTGTGAGTAAAAAACTGTACGATGTGAATCGACATTGATACGATATTTAAACACATCGATACGATGTTTAAACACATTGATACGATATTTAAACATTTGATACAAAAAGCTGAATGAATA
>JABDCB010000081.1 GCA_013288325.1 Bacteroidota bacterium | reverse complement strand
GTACCCTTCGTGGAAAGGATGTCCCCAAAATGGTGTTAAGTTATGGTTATAGCATCGATGCCGATCTTATTCTTATCATGAGTAAGGCCGAGCTCAATTTCCGGGAGTTCTTTATCGGAACGGTGGCTCAGCGTATCATCAATGAGTCCAATATTCCTGTACTCAGCATTCGCCCTACACCTAAAGTGATTTCCGGTTCCGTACTCGGATCCTGATAAACAAAGCTCTTCTTATATTAAACAGATGTTGTTGAAAATTCATCAACAACATGCTTATGTGCTGCCTTTTTCCGAAAAGCAAATTGCGTAAATTTATCTGGTTGAGAAGTGGGGCTCGATTTTGTTCTACACTCCCGGTTTGCCTGATAATCCTAATTCTTAAATCGTAATTCCTAAATCCTAAATGCCTTCTTTTTCCCATCTCCACGTTCATACACAATTCTCTCTTCTGGATGGAGCTGCCGATATACCTTCTCTCTATAAAAAAGCGGTAGGAGACGGGATGCGTGGGCTGGCTATTACCGACCATGGTAACATGTTTGGGGTTTTTAAGTTTGTGGCCGAGGCAGGTAAGCATAATACCCCTGACAATCCGAATAAAATAAAACCCATTGTAGGTTGTGAGTTTTATGTGGTAGAAACCCGCCATCGTCAGCAATTTACCAAGGATGATAAGGATCAGCGCCGCCACCAGCTGTTGCTGGCAAAAGATGCGGAAGGATACAAAAACCTGGTTAAGCTGTGTTCTCTGGGGTATATGGAAGGTCTTTATGGTAAGTATCCCCGTATTGATAAGGAATTGATTCTGCAGTATCATAAAGGATTAATTGCCACTACATGCTGCTTAGGAGCATCGGTGCCTCAAACCATTCTCCGAAAAGGAGAAGCGGAGGGAGAAGTGGAGTTTAAATGGTGGCTGGATCTGTTTGGAGAGGATTATTATGTGGAGCTTCAGCGCCATGATATCCCTGATCAGAACACCGTAAATGAAGTATTGCTTCGTTTTGCCGCCAAACACAAGGTAAAAGTTATTGCTTCCAATGATTCGCATTATGTAGATCAGGAAGATTCAAATGCCCATGATATTCTTTTGTGTATCAATACCGGCGAAAAGCAGAGCACACCTACCATGAAGGAGTTTAGTGATGAAGAAGGCTTTTCAAAGGGTAAGCGTTTTGCATTTTATAACGACCAGTTTTATTTTAAGACCACCGCTGAGATGTCGACGCTGTTTGCCGATATCCCGGAAGCCATTGACAATACCAATGAGATTGTGGATAAGGTAGTGCCGCTTAAACTAAAACAGGATATCCTGTTGCCTCACTTTACTATTCCTTCCGGCTTTACAAGTCAGGATCAGTATCTCGAGCACCTTACCTATGAAGGGGCTAAAATGCGTTACCGCGATCTGACTCCTGAAATTGAAGACCGTATCAAGTTCGAACTCTTCACCATCAGTACAATGGGTTTTGCCGGCTACTTTTTGATTGTAGCCGACTTTATCAAGGCAGGCCGGGATATAGGTGTGTTTGTAGGCCCAGGTCGCGGATCGGCAGCCGGTTCGGCGGTAGCTTATTGTATCGGGATTACCAATATCGATCCCATCAAATACAAACTTCTGTTTGAGCGATTCCTGAATCCGGATCGTAAGAGCATGCCCGATATCGATACGGATTTTGATGATGAAGGCCGCCAAAAAGTAATTGATTATGTAGTAGAAAAATACGGGCGTAATCAGGTAGCTCAGATTGTGACCTATGGTACCATGGCTGCTAAAATGAGTATCAAGGATGTGGCCCGTGTGCTGGATCTGCCTTTGCAGGATTCCAATGCCCTGGCCAAGCTTGTTCCGGAGCGTCCCGGTATTGAACTCGAACGTCTTATCCTTGCACCCCTTACCGGTGAGAAAAGCCTGGAAGAAAAGGAAAATCTGAGCAAGGAGGAGATGGATGATGTGAAAAAATTAAGAGAGATTCACAAAGGGAATGATATTCAGGCCCACGTGCTTCGTGAGGCATTGATTCTGGAAGGATCTGTACGGGGTACCGGTATTCATGCTGCAGGGATCATCATTGCACCTAAAGATCTTACGGAAATTATTCCGGTAGCCACTTCGAAGGATACCGATCTGCTCATAACCCAGTATGACGGCAAAGTGATTGAAGATGCTGGTGTTATTAAGATGGACTTTCTCGGTCTCAAAACACTTACGATTATCCGTGATGCCCTGAAACTTATTAAACAGAATCATGGAATTACCATAGACATAGATACAATCCCGCTGGATGATAAAAAAACACTGGAGTTGTATCAACGGGGTGAAACAAACGGTACGTTTCAGTTTGAGTCCCCTGGTATGCAGAAACACCTCATTGCACTGAGGCCTGATAAATTTGAAGATCTGATAGCCATGAACGCTTTATACCGTCCGGGCCCGATCGAGTATATCCCCAATTTCATTGCACGTAAACACGGAAGGGAGCCGATCACCTATGATCTCCCCGAAATGAAAGAATACCTGGAAGACACCTATGGTATTACGGTGTATCAGGAGCAGGTGATGCTATTGTCCCAGAAACTCGCCAATTTCAGTAAAGGCGATGCCGATGTGCTTCGGAAAGCCATGGGTAAAAAGGATAAGGCTACGCTGGATAAGATGAAAAATAAATTCATCGAAGGCATCCGTAAGAATAATATGGATGAGAAGACGGCGGAGAAGGTGTGGACCGACTGGGAAGCATTTGCTCAATATGCATTTAATAAATCGCATTCTACCTGTTATGCTTTTGTGGCTTTTCAGACTGCTTATCTGAAGGCCAACTATCCTGCCGAATACATGGCATCGGTGCTTACACATAACCTCAGCAATATTGATAAGATCACCTTTTTTATGGAAGAGTCCAAGCGTATGGGAATCCCTGTTCTTGGTCCCGATGTAAATGAAAGTGAATATCAGTTTGCCGTTAATAAAAACGGACAGATTCGTTTCGGGCTTGGAGCGGTAAAAGGAGTGGGTGAGGGGGCTGTGATTTCGATGGTGGAAGAGCGGGCAAAATCAGGACCCTTTACAAGTGTATTTGATCTGGTGCGTCGTATTAATCTGCGTTCGGCCAATAAAAAGACATTTGAGAGTTTAGCGTATGCCGGAGCTTTCGACTCGTTTGAAAATCTGCACCGGGCTACCTATTTTGCACCAGAGCCGGATGGATCTACCTTTCTGGAGAAGATTATCCGGTATGGCAATTCGCATCAGGATAAACAAAACTCAAGCCAGCATTCTCTTTTTGAGATGGCCAGTGGTGATGAGGTGGAAATGCCAGAACCTAAATTTCCCGTGGTGGAGCCCTGGGGAAGTCTGGAGAAGCTGAAGTTTGAAAAGGATGTGGTTGGTTTTTATATCTCCGGACATCCTCTCGATAATTACCGGATAGAGCTCGATAATTTTTGTAACAACCGCATTTCGGATCTGAAGGATATGAATAAGTTTCGCAACCGCGAGATGACTTTAGGTGGTATGGTTACAGCGGTCAATCATCGGATGACGAAGACCGGTAAGCCGTTTGGTATATTCACCATTGAGGATTATACCGATAGTCATGAAGTGGCTTTGTTTGGCGAGGATTATGTCAGGTTCCGTCAGTTTCTCACACCCGGTTATTTTATCTTTATCCGGGGTAAGATCTCCGAACGTTTCGGTCAGGCCGATAACCTGGAACTGAAAATAGGAGGAATGCAATTACTTTCCGAGCTGAGGGATAAGCTTAGTAAAAGCTTAACTATTCAGTTTAATCTTCAGGATCTGAACGATCAGTTTATAGATACCATCAATCAGCTGATAGAAACCAATGCCAAAGACAACCCGGTGAGGAATTGTTCCATCTTATTCCGCATACAGGATGCAGATGAGAATCTGGATGTGAAAATGTTGTCACGCAAAGTGAAGATCAATCCGAGTAATGAATTTCTGGCTGCTCTGGCAAGCATGGAAAAGCTGAAATATAAATTAAACTAGAAGTCAGAAGGTTACCTACGTCTTTCAGCCTTTAGTCCACGCTAGGCATCTTGCTTCCTGTCTCTTGCTTCTTGTCTCTTACTTCTGACTACTGGATACTGCCTTCTGGCTTCTAACTATTTCTTCTTTCCGATAATGCACTCCACGCTCTTTCAGATAATGCAGGAAATAATGGAAACATGCTTCATGTTTGCCTACCTGCTCCGGAGGGAATACTCCTTTTTCTTTAAATAGTCCTTCCAGAAACATATTGACGGCTGCAGTAGCGGTATATCCAGTGGTGCGGGCCATGGAAGAAGTATGCGTAACCTTATCGTATACATCGTGTAAATGATAAACGATCTTTTTTTCTTTCCCTGCTTCCGTACCTTGTACAGTAACCCTCATCACCGTAATTTCTTCTTCCGTTTCGCCCAGCTTCCATTCTCCGAAAAGAATGCGTGATGTTACCTCCAACGGTATTACTTCACTGTTTCCTACTTTCAGCGGTTCACGGCTAAAGAAACCGGAGTCGCGTAATGCCAGCACCTTATCGATATGACCGGGATAACGAAGTGTTTTTTCCTTCATATTCGGAATATGAGGCATGGTGAAGATGATAGAACGCAGTCCATCCGAGTTGAATGATTCCAGCGTACCCACGCCTTCAAATTCAAGATGCTCCACATCCGACATGGCGGGTTTAACAACTACATGTCCATTTTCCACATAACGGGCGGGGCGTGTATATTCTTCAATCACATCTACCGGAGAGAAAGGCGCTTTGTAAAAGAAGGGCCATTTCTTTACTTTGGGTAAACCGCCTACCAGGCATTCGAAATCGGTAAGCTTCATTTTTTCGTTGTAATAGCCCAGGATGATATTATCCATACCGGGTGCTACTCCGCAATCGACAATGGCAGTAACTCCTTTTTTCTTTGCCAGCTCATGAAGCTGTAGTGCATCTTCGGGGAAGAAGGAAATGTCGACCACATTTTTTCCACACTCAATAATAGTCTGTAATGTTTCATACCCCATAAATCCCGGTACTGCGCATACGACCATATCAAATGGAGCAATCACATTGGTCAGGGTGTTTTTATTTTTTGCATCCAGCTGAAGGGTGGTGATGCTGTTGTTCTTTTTATGTGTTTTGTCGAGGGCGTGCTGACTCAGATCGGCCAGTGTTACGGTATGTTTTTTGGCCAGATCCAATGCCATGGCGCTTCCAACCATGCCGGCTCCTAATACGATGATATTGCTCATGAAAAAATGGGTTTATAAAGATTGGTAAAACGAAGCTAAAAATACATCAAAGCGCGCTTACAAGCAAAACGAACGGGGTATAAATAAAAAGCCCTCCCAGGTTATATTACCGGGAGGGCCAATGTTAATGGATTTGCTTATTTAACAATACTGAATTTACGGGTTGTCCTTTTGCCATCTTTTGCGGTGATGGTAAGAAAATACATGCCTTTGTTCAGGTCAGAAGTGTTGATTGTAGTGGTTTCATTCATCAGGAGTTCTGCGTTCATTACGATGCGTCCTGTCATATCCATTACAGAAAGGATTCCGCCTTCATTCGACACGCTCTGGATATTCAATACATCTCCGGCAGGGTTTGGGTAAACTGATATACCCTGATTGTTGCTCAATTCAAGAATACCAGAACTGGAAGGTGTAGCCAGGAGCCAGCTGGCATTGGTACTGCCCGAAGCAGAGTCGGTAGAAAGGGTCACTAACGGGAAGCCTGCACTGGGAGAATTTGTCCACCAGGTATAGGTAATAGTACCTCTTGGGCTTGCCTGTGCAAATATCCAGGAATGTGCTGCTGTGCTGTGAATCCAAAGGGAGTCAATCTCACTTTGTTTCTGATACTGACGGATAGCAGGAAATGTCCCAAGCGGGGTTTGCATACTGCCCCAGGCGTCTATATTGCTGGTGCCTTTATAGGTGTTTTTAATTTTGATGCTATCATATCCGGTACCTGCATATGCAAATTTGGCCGTGGTAATATAATTGTTTGTGTAATTGGTGCCATAAGTGGATGGCCATTTGGCCATCATACTTGCAGGGGTATTGGTTTCTGTAACCTGAGCCGTTCCGAACATACCGATGGCTCCCAGAGAAAGGAGTCCTGTGGAAGTGTTTGACAGAAAATTTTCGTTTACTCCACCCTGAACAGCTGCCAGGTTAGCACTCGGAAAAGGATTCGCATATGGAGGCCAGCCCGGTACTTCAAAAACAAGGGTATCGGTGGTGTGATCGTGCAAGGCACTGAAGTTCCAGGTAAGGTTGGTGCCTGGTGCTCCGGCGACGATAGATGAGGCAGGCAGGGTATCGTTGGCCTGTTTAATCATATCGCCTATAGCAGCTACATTATAGTTGTTGACCGTAATCTGCGCGTTCATATTCACACAGAAAATTGTCGAAATGGCAATAAACGTGAGTAGTTTTGTTTTCATAGGATAAGAGTTTGTCGGTTTCAATTGTAAATATAGTAAAAACAAAAAAGCGGACATAATGAATCTTTTATGTTGTTAAAGACAATGGAATATTCTTTATGAGGAGGATAGGAAGAGAATTTCAAATGCTACCTGTACCTTTACGAAATTGTTTCATTTTGATATATCAAAGATTTAAGGGATGAAGTGGATTTCGCGTAACGCTTTTTATCTTATTGTGAGTATCGTTGTTATTGCATTTTTTATAGCAGAATGGAATAGCGGCCGCTTTTTGCTCCATGATTTCGAAGTCTATTATTCGGCCGCCAGGTCGTATTTGAACGGTCAACAGATATATGGGAAAGCCTTTGGGCTGAACTCCGGTTTTTTTAAGTACGCCCCTTTGTCTTTATACCTTTTTATTCCACTGGCCTTGTTGCCCTTTACCGTGGCTAAAATTGTTTTTTATTTTCTGGTCGTAGGTGCGATATTAGGTTGTTTCCGGTTGTGTTCATCGCTGTTGTCATCTTGTTTTGTTTGGGAAAAGGGACAAACAGGATTTATGGCCCTTCTGCTGACCTTTAGCCTTGCAGGCCCTCATCTGTTCCGTGAGCTGGAGTTGGGGAATGTGAATATGATGCTCCTTCTTCTTTTTTGTTCAGCCCTTTTATTACTTAGAAAAGGAAAAGATCTGGTGGCCGGAATGATTATTGCTGCAGGGGTTCTGATTAAACTTCATTTTGTGATCCTGATACCTTTTTTACTGTTCAGGAAAAAATATAAAACGGTATTAGTCTTTTTTCTTACTCTTCTCGCTGGTGGGTTATTGCCTTTGTTGGTAAGTGGGTATGCAAAAGGCCTGTTGCTCAACGGGCAATGGATACAGGCTGTGATGGAGCACAACAGAAGCATGCTTTCTTTTCCGGATACCATTTATTCTATTTTGTACCGTTATCTGATCCGTTTTGTTTATCCCGAAGCAGGAGCAGGATTTATTGTGTCGGTACTCATTTGTGTTGGCATCGGATTCCTTATCCTCCTCTTACAGCATTTTAAACAGGAAGCCAGCACAGTAGGGGCGACGGATCGAGCCCAGCTTCGCGAAAAGAATTTTGCATTCGAATATTTTTTTCTGCTGGCACTGATCCCGAATATTCTGGCAACAGATACGGAGCACTTTCTTTATGCTATCCCCTTGATTCTATTTTCTGTTCAGCGATTCCTGATTTCTGAAAAGCGTGTAGTTTTTGTCTTGTTTTTCATACTGATGACCCTTACCTACAGCGATCCCGGTAATGATGTATTGGGTAAAGGACTGTCAGACTGGCTGGAGCTTCATGGCTTTACCGGTATTGGAAATGTATTACTGCTCATCACCAGCCTGATTTTATTCTTCCGGATGAATAGACCGGATGTGGCAACCCAATCAAAACCGTGACTGAGCGGAGTTTTGATACAGGAAGGGATTTGGGTTTACAAAGCGTAATGTTATTTCCATCCCTCCTCTTGCATTG
>JABDCB010000080.1 GCA_013288325.1 Bacteroidota bacterium | reverse complement strand
GATAGAACTCATCACCAATCCATCGGCCAAATACGACCCAGACGGGGTTTCCGGAATTATTAATATCGTGCTCAAGAAAAACAAGACAAAAGGCTTCAATATCACGTCCAGTATTTCATACAGTACCTGGTTAAAAGGCAATGCCTTTGTAAATGCAGGATACAGAAAAGGAAAGCTGAATACGTTTGTGAATTACAGCTACCGGTATGTTCAACGCAGCTATAATGGATATACCAACCGCACCAATTACCTGACTAATTCATCCTTTTCTTCCGATCAGACTTCATCAGGTGTGATTACTTCACAAACACATATGGTAAAGGGTGGTTTGGATTATGACTGGAACAGCCGTAACAGCTGCTCATTAACTGGTACCCTCAATATGGATCTGACGAGTGATACCGATCATGTGCGGTATACCTGGCTTGATATGAACCAGCAAACCACCCAGTATGCTCACCGCGATATGTTTGGTCGTGATCCGGATAGGGGCTATGATATATACGGTACGTATCGACACAGCTTTGATGACCCTGCCAGGAAATTTACATTCGAATTTTCTTTGTCAGGCAATAACAATCAGGGCAAAGACAGCATTTATCAGCTTTCCTATAATGCCAACGGAACCTATAGTATCCCGTTTCCCATATTGCAAGAGACGGACAATAGATGGATGCTCCGGAATTATTTTGTAAAGGCAGATTGGGCACAACCGCTGACAAAAAACGGTCTGTTGGAAACAGGAGTGAAATATACCGAACGTTTTATTGACGATAATCTGGGTTCACAGGAATACAACTATCCGGTTGCGGCTTTTCAGAATGATACGGGTATCAGTAATCGTTTTCAATACACCGAACAGGTATATGCCGGCTATGCCATGTATTCAAAATCGATGGGTAAGCTGGCCGCCCAGTTGGGAGCCAGAGTAGAGTATACAGACAGAGATGTGATGCTTTATAATTCACCTCCCGGGTACGAAAAAAAATATGCCGATCTGTTTCCATCCGGTTATCTGGGCTATAAACCTGCAGAAGGGCAGGAGTGGAGGTTGGGATATAGCCGAAGAATCAACCGTCCCAATGGATCTCTTTTAAACCCCTTTCCGGATTATACGGATCCACTGAACCTGCGTTATGGAAATCCGAATCTGAATCCCGAATATATTGATTCCTATGAGCTGGCATGGAGACTGAGTCTTTCACATACGTTTGGTAACCCATGTATTTCACTTTCAACCGGTATAAACCGGGAGCTACTCCGTTGATGGTAAAGAGGCCTTGTTCATCAGTAAGCGAACCGGTAATAAGGGATGAATCTTTTTTGCTGTGGAGGGTAACGGCGGCGAAGCCAATGGGCGATTTACTTTTTCCATCTATTACGCGACCATTCAGATTACAGCTATGTTCCTGAGCCGACAAAGGAATCATGCGTAACAATAATATCAGGAACAGGAAATTCCGGGGAAACTTCATGTGCCGCTAAATTAAGGATTACTTCCTATTTCAGATGCAACTCACCCAATCGTGCTTTTGCGGGTTCAAAATCAGGATCAAGGGTAAGTACATAGCGGTAATCATCGGCAGCATGCTGAAAATCGCCCATCAGCTGATAGTCATATCCTCTTCCATAGTATCCTTTCGGATTCTTGGGCTGGATAGCGATGGCTTCGGAAAAAGCTTTCAATGCATCTGCATAATTTTTGGTATCAACGGCTATCACACCCAGATTATAATGGGGGTCGAAAAGATTATTATTCCGTTGCAGCAAATGGTTGTAGAACTCAACGGCTTCTTTATATCTCTTTTGATCCTGATACATACGGGCCATATCGTACAATACTTCCGGGTTTTCGGGTTGCAGACGCAATGCATTGTTAAAATAGTCTTCGCCCAACTTATTGTGTTGTGCCGATAACAGTAATCCCAGTTGTACATAAGCGCTGTAATAGGTATTATCCTGTTCCACGGCTGTCTGCATACTGGATACAGCTTTTACGGTATCGCCTGTTTCCTTAAAATTCATCCCTTTCATGAAATAGGCTTTTGCATTGAAATTATCCAGCTTCAATGCTTCATCCAGGTAATTAAGGCTTTCCTGATATTTCCGCACATAAAAATAAAGTTCGGCCAGCTTCATGATACATTCTGTATTCGTGGGATCGAGCTGATGACATTTTTCCAGCGCCTGTTTTGCCTTGCCGCTTTTATTCATCTGAAAACAGATATCCGAAAGGGTCAGGAAATATTCGGCGCGTGAGCTGTCGATATTAAGCACCCGTTTCATATCAGCCAGGGCGGCATCGGTATTCTTGGTGACCGATTCTATTTTGGCCCGTTGCAGATACAGGGTGGCATTACCGGGATCGTTCCGAAGTTTTTCGTTGATTGTTTCCAGGGCCGCAGCGATGGTATCGGAGCCGGTGGTTTTTCCTTTATTTCCTGCATGATTTCCGCAAAAGCTCAGACAGGAAGCACATACGGCAACAAGTAAAAGCTGACAAAAGGTTCTCATAGGCTTAAAAAAAATCCCCGGTCATGGCGTACCGGGGATCGTTGAAACAAAGGTATAAAATAAATTCAAAACCATATACCTCTGGAATCAGTTTTGGGCAGGCACCATAGCGATAGCCTCCTTAATTTTACGTTCAATTTCATCAGCCATATCCGGGTTATCGGCAAACACCTGTTTAACGGCATCACGTCCTTGTCCCAGTTTGGTTCCTTCGTAGCTAAACCAGGATCCGCTTTTGGCAATGATATTATGTTCTACTCCTATATCAATAATCTCCCCTGTTTTGGAAATCCCTTCTCCGAAAATGATATCGAATTCGGCAAGACGGAAAGGAGGAGCCATTTTATTTTTTACCACTTTAACCCGTGCACGGTTACCGGTAGCGGTATCTCCGTCTTTGATCTGTCCGATACGACGGATATCAAGACGAACGGATGCATAGAATTTAAGTGCATTACCACCGGTAGTGGTTTCGGGATTACCGAACATCACACCGATTTTTTCACGCAGCTGGTTGATAAATACGCAGCAACATCCTGTTTTGTTGATGGTGCCGGTAAGCTTACGCAGGGCTTGTGACATCAAACGGGCCTGAAGACCCATTTTGGAATCACCCATTTCTCCTTCAATTTCACTTTTAGGAGTAAGTGCGGCTACAGAGTCGATAACAATAATGTCAATAGCGCCGGAACGGATCAGATTTTCTGTAATCTCCAGAGCCTGTTCTCCGTTGTCGGGTTGAGAAATAAGGAGTGCTTCCAGATCCACACCCAGTTTCTGAGCATAGGTACGGTCAAAAGCATGTTCTGCATCAATAAAGGCTGCAATACCGCCTGCTTTTTGTACGTTGGCAATAGCATGAATGGCAAGGGTTGTTTTACCGGATGATTCAGGTCCGTAAATTTCCACCACACGGCCTTTGGGATAACCACCGATACCCAGGGCTACATCCAGACCCAGAGAACCGGTTGGAATGCTTTCCACCTGATCCACAACGCTACCGGTCATTTTCATGATGGTACCTTTGCCGTAGGTTTTTTCAATTTTATCCAGTGTAAGCTGCAGGGCTTTCAGCTTTTCCTTGTTCAGTTCTTTCAGAATGTCTTTTTCCTTCACTGCTTCTTTTTCCTTGGTCTCTTTGCTCATGGTCGATATCGGTTTTTAATTGTTACGCTTCAGGGGCCAGCACTTGTCCGGCATGCTCTTTTGACTTTACTTTTGTAATCACTTTTTCTATGATCCCTTTCTCTGAAATCAGGAAGGTAGTACGGGCTATCCCGTCAAAAATTCTTCCCATAAACTGTTTCTTGCCCCAGGTATCATAGTTCCTGGCCAGCTCCAACTCCGTATCAGCCAAAAGGCTGAAAGGCAAATGATGTTTGGCTATGAATTTCTGATGTGATTTCTCATCATCGGGACTCACACCCACCACTTCATATCCTTTTGTCTGCAACTCCTTGATATGATCCCTAAGGTTACAAGCCTCTTCGGTACAAGTAGGAGTTCCATCAGACGGATAAAAATAAAGAACGAGTTTTTTACCTTTAAAATCTTTTAAGCTCCGTTCCCTCCCCTGCTCATCCCTGATTTTAAAATCCGGGGCTTTCATCCCTTCTTTCAGGGAGGTGATATGGTTTTTAAATGGCTCTTTGTTCTTCGCACACATCCTTGAAACGCTATATACAAAGTACAATATTCTAGGCTGAAACTTCAAGGCATACTTTTCAGCTTTATCAACAGAACCGCCTTTCGGTTATAAACAAATGTCATAAATACCGACATTCTTACGGCCACAAATTACATCTTTTATGACAATTGCAAAATTTATTTGAGAATATTTCCAAGGAATGTTCGTAAAATTTGTCTTCGGAAGGGGGGCTTTATGCATATAAACAACTAACTATCATATGGTTAATTAGAAATTTTCCTATTTAACCATTTCGCTTTTCCGGGTATCGTGTTTTCTTTCGCTCTAAAATCGAAATACCCATTATGGACAGATAACTCCTCTTGAATAAAGAAGGAATACTCTTTACGCTAAGCAGGCAGATGCACTGATGAGAAGAAACACTCTTAAGACATGAGGAAACATGATCGTAGCCAAGGGAATCATTCCTCAGACGTGAGGAGACACTCCCCAGACGACGGAAGGCATTGCTCAGACGTAAGGAGACATTCCTCAGACGACGAAAGGCATCGCTCAGACGTAGGAAGACACTCTTCAGACGACAGGAGACATTATTCAGACGTAGGGAGACACTCTTCAGACGACAGGAGACATTGCTCAGACGTGGGGAGCCACTCCTCATACGATGGGAGACATTGCTCAGACATGGAGAGACACTCCTTATACGACGGGAGACATTGCTCAGACGTGAGGAGATCTTATCGTAGTCAAGGGAATCATTGCTCAGGTGTGAGGAGACATGCCCTTCGTGTCAGGAGAGGTTCCGAACACTAAGAAACCTGTCGTAACTAAAATAAGAAGAAGGTAATAGACAAAAAGAAGAAAACACCACGCGGAGAAATATGCTCAGACAATAAAATAGAATCCAAGGAAGATAAAGAAACCTAACAGACATAGAATAAAAAAGCCTCCCATGATGATGCCGGCCAGTGCCAGCCACTTACCACTTCGGGTATCGGGGTTACGTTTTATCCTTTTCCAGGCAATGATGCCTAATACCAAAGCCAGCAATGCAAAGATGAGTCCCAGCATAAGCAAGCCGCTGTATAAGGTAAATATGGTGAGCAACAGAAGCGAGGCTCCGATTCCAAAACGAAAACTCAACGAAGCCAGCTTATCCTTTTGAGGAGGATCATTATCTGATACAATAAGAGGAACCTTGTTTTTCCATGTTACAACAGATGAAGAAGAACACTCCGCATCTTTTACGATGTCATTACTTTCCACTTTATCTTTGGTACTTACTTCTTCAGCCAAAATCTGTCGGCCCTTAGCTAATAATGCGCCCCCGGTAACTTTCTGCATTGCACGCTTTACATCAGGAACAGATGTTACCAGAATATTTTCTTTCTCCACCCTTTCCTGTTCTATCCGGGTGTTTTGTACAAAATAGCCGGGCATATAATGACGTTTTTGAATGGAGCAGGAAGAAAGCAGCGCCAGGCAGATAAAAGGGAGAAAATAAATACCAACTTTTTTGCTATTCATCACAGGTCTTAATTATTATAGTAGAAAGAAGCTGAAACTGCGACTGCATTTGTCATATTCTATTTACCTTCATTGACATCCAAACGTAACAGACCGCTGATTTTTATGATGATCATGATTCATTATGATTTTGTGATTTCCTGATCATCAGCGAACATTATAACAATCATGACAATCTGCGGTCAATTAAGCTGGTGTTTCGGGAGATTTATTTTTCTTTATGAACTGCTGTGTGCGAAGCGGAGTCTGATTTCAAACGACCAGAACCTGCGGTTGTCCGGAACCCCAGCCTCTGTGTTTGGGGTAAGCTGATAGTTAAGCGCAGGCTCCAGATAAATGGCGGGTCCCCCGTCGTTGGTCATCCTGATTTTATAAATCACACCGGCTGTTGCAAAGGTCATCACACGCGGGCTGTAAGTATCAGCCGGTTGATCGCTGGTTTTTTCAGAAAGCAATAGGCTTTCCGTTATTCCCAGCTTTACACTTACATAGCGTTTGTTCTGGGCACTTACACGGTAGATAAACGAGAGGGGCATATAAACGAAGCCATCAAAAACAGCATAATCCCAACCTCCGTTTACTGTTGTTGCTACCGGAGGGTTTGCGGATGAAAGCTGTTCATAGCTTTTTACAGTCCCGGAATATTGCATCCCTTCCATTCCCAAACCTATACGAACCGAAAAACGATCTTTTGAAAATAACCGCACATCAAACCCCAGGGAAAAATCAAAACCCGGTATTTCTTTTGACTGAAGAGGAATATATCCTTCCACCCCCGATGGTGGTGATGGCATTGGTGCCAACGCTGTACCGGCATTACCCCCTGCCCCGATACCGAAATAAAAAGAAAAATGGGGTCCTTTTTTTTCTCCGTAAACACGTGTGTTACTAAACAATCCGGATGGATCAAAGGGTGGAAAAGAATACCGGTCATTATTATGACTCACGGACATCTGTTGATTCATAGGTTGAGCCCATACGCCCGATCCGGCAAACAAAAGAAACAGATAAACCCCAATGCGTTCTTTCATTTCCACGTGCAAGTAAACGTTCTCCTCCTCGGATTATTGTATTCGAAATCACCCTCAAAGCCCTACTTTCTTCTGACTACTGACTTCTGACTACTTTTTCATAATACTTACAATACATCCTTAATCCGCACTCCTCACATTTAGGGCTTCGTGCCAGACAGGTATAACGTCCGTGCAGGATAAGCCAATGATGTGCTATCGGCACCTGTGCTTCGGGAATATATTTCATCAATTGTTTTTCGGTAGCCAGCGGGGTGGTGGCATGGGTAGTAAGACCTAAACGTGCGGCCACCCTGAATACATGAGTATCAACAGCAAGCGTAGGTTTCTGATATACAACCGATGCAATTACATTGGCTGTTTTTCGTCCCACACCAGGCATCTTTTGCAAGCTATCTACATCGGAAGGAACAATTCCTTTGAAATCATGTACCAGCACCTTTGCCATCCCTACCAGGTGTTTGGCTTTATTATTGGGGTAGCTGATGCTGCGAACAAAAGGAAATACTTCGTCTGAACTGGCTTCGGCCATAACCTCTGCCGTCGGAAAAGCCTTGAATAAAGCAGGGGTGGTAAGGTTTACGCGCTTATCGGTACACTGAGCAGAAAGAATAACGGCAACCAGTAATTCATAGGGATTGGAATAGAGCAACTCCGTTTCTGCCACCGGCATATGGGTGCTGAAATAATCCAGGACAGCCATGAACCGCTCTTTCTTGGTCATATAAAAAGGAGACTGGTACGAGCATCCAACGGGATGCTATTTGGTAAAATCAACCAACTCTACATCAAAAACGAGGGTGGCTTTGGCAGGAATAACCGGGGGGTGACCGTGTTCTCCATAAGCAAGCCCGTATGGAATAATCAATTTGGCTTTTTCTCCTTTATGAAGCAGGGCAATACCTTCGTCCCAACCTTTAATTACCATTCCTTGTCCCAGTGTGAATTCAAAAGGTTGTCCACGCTCTACGGACGAGTCGAAACAAGATCCATCAAGCAGGAATCCGGAATAATGCACTTTTACCTTATTGTCTGCAGCAGCCTGTGCAGCTGTATTGCTACGGCTAAACTCGGGCAGCTTGGTATCGGACATATACACCACTTTTAATCCGCTGGCGGTGGTAACGGTATCTTTTCCTTTGGCATCCCACACATGTACACCTGGTTTAATATCAATCAGCTCGACATCAAAAACCAACGTACTGTTGGCCGGTATTTTGCCAACGGCCTGTGGTCCATAGCCCAAATCAGGAGGAATGGTAAAAGTAGCTTTGTCGCCGATATGCATCATAGCAATGCCTTCATCCCATCCTTTAATAACCTGATGAACACCCAGTTTAAACTCA
>JABDCB010000079.1 GCA_013288325.1 Bacteroidota bacterium | reverse complement strand
CAATGCCAGAGGAGGGATGGAAATAACATTACGCTTTGTAAACCCAAATCCCTTCCTGTATCAAAACTCCGCTCAGTCACGGTTTTGATGGTATTGGCCAAAAGAGAATAATACCTTTAACAAAGAGGGAATGAGAAATCATTTCCTCTTTCCTTTTATATTTGCAGGGTAACCAGCCTATGAAACAGAAACGATTCATCCGGATTCCAGCTTTACTATTATTTATTCTGCTTTTTGATTCCTGTCAGCAAACAAAAAAAGAGGAACGCATAAGGGTATGGCAATTGTCGGATCCGGAAATGCTCCAGCCTATTATCACCACCGATCAGAATGCGGATAATATACTGCTCAATATTTTCCAACCCTTGCTTGGCATCGATTATAAAACACTGGAACTGGTTCCTGTACTGGCTGAGAAGAGAGCTGAGATCGGGAAGACCGACAAAGGAGAAATGCTTCTCACTTTTCGTATCCGTAAAGAAGCGAAGTGGGACAACGGCAGTCCGGTAACTGCAAAAGATGTGGAATTCACTGTTAAAGCTATGCTTAACCCGGAAGTTCATAATCCGGGACTCAAATCAACCATCGACTTTATTTCCGACATCCGCTTATATCCGGAAGATCCGCAGAAAGTTAGTTTTGTATGTAACTCTGTTTATTTTCTTTCCGAATCGGCCTGTGGAAATCTTTTCATTTTACCAGAATACTTTTACGATCCTCATGGCCTCATGAGAAATTTTACCATTCATCAGCTTATTACAGATGGTTCGAAATTAAGCACCGATGCCAGGATAAAAGAATTTGCTGCTGATATGAATTCTGAAAAAAGGATGCGCGACAGCCACTCTATTTCCGGTAGCGGAGCTTATCAACCGGTTGAATGGCAGAGCAACCGTTATCTGATATTAAAAAGAAAAAAACAATTCTGGGGAGATGCCTGTTCCGGACAGAATTCCTATTTCGATGCCTTCCCTCAGGAGATAGAATACAAAACAATCAGTGATCAGGGAGCGGCTGTAGCTGCATTAAAAGCTGGAAATCTGGATGTCATGTATGCTATCAAACCCAAGGATTTTATTTCGATCAAAGAAAATTCATCGCTGAACAGCCTCTTTTCATTTTATACCCCACCCATGCTGGCCTGTTACTATATTGGAATAAATAATCATTCCAAATTGCTTTCCAGCGTCAAAACACGACAGGCCATTGCACATCTGACAGACGTTAACAAAATGATACAGGCGGTATACTATGGTCTGGCAAAGCCTCTTTCAGGTCCGTTGCACCCGTCAGACAAGAACGACTATGATTCCACTATTGCCGCCTACGCATTCGATACGAAAGAAGCCAAAAAACTACTGGCCGAAGATGGCTGGATGGATACGGATGGAGACGGGGTGCTGGATAAGGTAATTGATGGGGAGCGAACACCTTTTCATATCCGGCTTTCATTTAGCGCCGAAAATGATTTGCGAAAGTCTATAGCACTTCTTTTTCAGGAAGATGCACGGAAAGTTGGTATTGATGTGAGCGTAGAAGGACAGGAATGGAATACATTCATCGCCAATCTAAAAAAACATAATGAAGACCTCTTTATAAACGCCCTTACCTTGAGCCCGCTTGGTGATGATATGAAACAGATCTGGCATAGCTCATCGGCTACCGGAGATGGAGACAACTACGTTAATTTCTGCAATCCTGTCTGTGATTCGGTTATTGATGCCATCCGTGTGGAGCTGGATGCATCCAAACGGGCTACGTTGTACAAAAAATTTCAATCCATCATTCACGACGAAGCCCCGAGCGTTTTTCTGTTCACTCCTACGGAACGTATTGCTATACGTAAAGGATTTGATAATGCAGAAGCCTCGGTATTAAGTCCGGGGTTTTGGGTGGCTGGCTTCAGGAAGAGCGATCCATAATTAAATCCAGATATAACGCTCCGGTTTAGCCTTTACTTCCTTCATTTTTTTTCTGACCTCTTCATGCAAAGCCCTCGGAGCTACAACTACAAAGCTTCTGAATGTACGCAAGCAATGGGAAGAAAGAATTTTGTATGATTCCAGCGTCACCGGGTTTTCTATGCTTTGCTCGTCGGCCAATACCATAATATAGGAGGGAACTTCAACCGTAATTGCAGGCAATGCTGTTTTTCCGGAACCGTCGGCAGCGGTAATTTGTTCCGTAACAGGAAATTCTCCGGCAAGCAACTGTGCCTTAATACCTCTGCAACGGCGCCCGCGTAGCCATCCTGTAATCTGTTTGGTAACCTCTAAATGATCGAATGAATTAGTATTGGACATAGTGTTTGGTTTTGGAACGGAATAACAGACGTTCAACCAAATATAACATAAGGAAACATCTAAAGCAAATACCGCTCGAAAAGGGGCTGTCAATAAACCAAAGCGGCTATGCCGTCAGTCGGCAGGAACGAATGTTCTGGCTATTGCGTAAATCTTTTCAGCCAGGGCTTTATCAGCAATCGGTTTCAACGGATTCTCCCCTTCCCCATTCAGTATGTAATTATGTGTTTTCCCTTTTTTAAGGATTAAAAAATTATACCCTTCTTCATTAATTCCACCCGTCTTGCTAACTGTTTTATAGAAAAAAGAGCTGTCGTTTTCTTCAAGCTTTTCATAGGTTCCCCATATGTTCAATTTTTCTTTTAACCTTGACTTAAGGGTATCGAAAGCCATTTTTGCCGGATATATATTCAGTCCTGCTTTGTGGTCAAAGCCAAGTGTAGCTTCTTCAAATGTTCCATCATTATTTACCAGGGTGCTGCTGCCTACTTTTACATGATCTCCTGCCTGTATTTTTCCCTTCACATCTTTGGTCTCAATGCTTAGTCCATCTGTATTATTCGGTACGGCGTTTCCTTGATTTTCTGATTTTTTTTCTCCTGTGTCTTGTCCGCAAGAAATAATGAATAATGATAATAACATGCCAATTATGGCTGGGGAATATGCTTTCATCGGGAATTTTTTTTTGGATGCGAGTATGTAAATATAAGCCAATCGGCATTATATTATACGGAAAGGTAATTATTCCTGAGCCCTTGTCAAGCTACATTGAGTAATTAGCTGCTTTGACTGAGTAAATGGGGTGTTTAGGGCAATGAATTGTAATTCTAATACGCCGGAAGGGTCATTTTTTTTCAAACCCGAAAGCCAGTCCTACTTTAAGTCCTGCCATCCAAAATACCCGGTGATCAGGGAAAGGAGAAAGCATATATTCATATTCCGGTTCGATAGACAGGGAGCCTTCACCATGTTTTTTCGAACTGCGGATATACTGCAATCCTACGGTGGCAAGTGCACCTTTGCAACTGTTCTGGTTGAAATTATCAATGCGTACTCCGGAGCACGTTTCGTTTACCAGGGCCATTCCCGTAATGCCAATGTCAAACCCGCAATAATCATGACCAACCTCTGATAAACGGAAGGAGACCGAGACCGGGATCTCAACAAAAAAATCCTGATAGGTATAATCCCAGAAGGTGGTAGCTGTATCGGTCAAAACATTTTTACGGGAAATATAGCTGGTCCCCATGGCATGACCGGAATAACTGAGATTATCGACAGCTACTCCTGCCAATACATTAATCCTTGAGCCGGAATAGACTGTAAAGAGAATGCCTGCATCCAGATTAAATCCGGATTTTTCATATTTAACAGAACGGATTGTGTACGTGGTGCTGGAAACATCTGTCATATCACCCTGCATTATTTGTCCTCTTTTACGACCGACATTTCCACCTATACCAGGAGCTACATAAAATATGATTTTGGGAAACAACCGCTTGGACACAGAGTCTTTTTTTAAGGCATGAACCGAATCCGTTTTTGGGGTATCTGTACCTGCAAACTCTTTCCTTGCGCTGGCATTCATGCCTTTTATGACAAATATAATTGCCATTAAAACAATTAAACTCCTGTAAAGGTGTGATTTCATCCGGGCAAGGTAATGTAAAAATATATGTCCGGAAACAGCTAGATAAGTTTTCTTTCCTTTTTATCAGATAACAACTCGAGCTCTGCAAGTGCCTTATTGCAAATCAGTTCCAGCGTACTAATCAGGATTGGAATTTGTTCGGTATTATGTTCTTTATCAGCAAACTCTTCAATAGAGTGAATTACATCTTTAAGGGAGTGAATTCCCATAAATGCGAAAGAAGGCTTCATTTTATGAGCAAGGGCCCGTACTGATTTCCAATCCTTATTATCCAATGACGTTTTGATACTTTGAAGTGCTGCAGGCGTCTGCTGCATAAAAATCCTTATCATTTCACTTACAAATTCCTGATTCCCTTTTGCAAGAGTATTCAGGTAAGTAAGGTCTATGATAGAGTCGGTAGAATGTGATTGATCTTCAATCTCTGTGTTTTTATCTTTATCCAGACTCACATGATTGGCAGGCAGCGCTCCCACCACTTTGGAATAAAGCACTTTCGGGTCAAATGGTTTGGAAATATATTCATTCATACCTGCCTGCCTGCATTTATCGGATTCGCCCGAGATGGCATGCGCGGTCATTGCAATAATAGGGATACTGGCTTTATGAGGGGGGAAGTTTTTCCGTATATAACGGGTGGCTTCATAGCCATCCATTTCAGGAAGCTGAATATCCATCAGAATGACATCGAAATCCTGTTTGTCGGCTTTATCGATTGCCATTAAACCGTTATCCGCTACTTCTACATTCCAGTTCCAATCGCTCAATACTTTTTTTGCCAGGAGCTGATTCAGGTAATTATCTTCGACCAACAGAACGTGAAGCCCTTCTACCAATGGAGGCTCTTCTTTCAAAACATCCTGCTGATAATCGCTTGCCGAGCCTGTCTTTTCTTTAAACTTAAGCTGAAACGAAAAGGTGCTGCCATGTCCTTCCACACTCTCCACCAACACACTTCCTCCCTGCAATTCTACCAGCTGTTTAACAATCGTGAGGCCTAAACCAGTACCTCCATATTTCCGTGTGGTAGCATTGGTAGCTTGTGTAAATCCTTCAAATATAGTGGCCAGCTTCTCTTTGGGAATACCAATACCGGTATCCGTTACACAAAAACGGAGTTCTACATCATCCTCCTGTTTGGACAGAAGTTCTATGTTGACAATTACCTCTCCCCGCTCCGTAAACTTGATAGCGTTACCAACCAGATTGAGCAGTACCTGACTCAGCCGGGTCGGATCACCGATCAGGTTATCGGGAATTCGTTTGTCAATCTGTGTTGAAAGTTTAATCTCCTTTTCCACCGACTTGGGCAACAACAGTTCAACAATGGTAGACACAATTCTGGACAGATGAATATCGATCTGCTCAAATACAATTTTTCCTTTCTCAATCTTCGAAAAGTCCAATATGTCGTTTATGATAACCAGGAGATTTTCACCCGAAACTTTGATTGCATTAATATATTGCAAAAGCTCATCCGGCAATTCGGCCTTCATCAGCAAATCCGTGAATCCTACAATGGCATTCATCGGGGTACGGATTTCATGACTCATATTGGCAAGAAACTCTTCTTTAACCCTCATACTTTGCTCCAGCTGTTTTTTGGCAACCATGAGTTCGGTAAGGGCCTTATTACCTTTCATCAGACTGTGTTCCGCAATTTTATTAGCGGTAAGGAGTTCTTCCTCCATCTGCTTTCGCAATGTTATATCTGAATCTATGGCAATAATTCTTTCCACTTCTCCATCCTGATCCAGAACCGGCGTAAGTGTCGTGATTGTCCAGTAACCGATCCCCTTCCTGTTATAATTTTTATTCTCGTAACTCACCGGTGCTTTATGTCTGATCACCCGATCATAATATCTTCGTTGCTCTTCAATGTCTTTTTCGTTACCATTTTTGAGCCCTTCTCCGAAGGTTGATTTCACATGGTTCAGAGAATATCCGCTCAACTTGGTAAACCCTTCATTCACCCACTCTATTTGTCCTTTCCTGTTTCTAATCACAACGGAGTTATATGATTTGGTGGCAGCCATCACTAATTTTTCCAGATCTTCTTCATGAAGCCTTTCTGTCATATCCTGGCTGGTGCCTACCATACAGAAAGCCCTTCCTTCGTTATTGATGAGTACCTCTCCTCTTGTCTGGAGTTGGCGAATCGTATGGTCGCTTCTTACAATGCGATGATGTATATTCAGCACTTGCGCCCCTTTCAGCGCCTCTTCTACTGCACTACGGATCAAAGCCCGGTCGTCCGGATGAACATATTTCAAAAATTTTTCATAGGATGCTCTATTCATCCGGTTACTTAATCCGAAAATTTTCTGCAACTCTTCCGACCAGGTAATTTCGTTCTTATCTATATCCCATACCCAGGTTCCGATATGTGCCATTTTGAGCGCAGAAGCCAGCTTTTGCTTTTCTTCTCTTAATTCGGCCGCTTGTTGTTGCAATGTTTTGGTGTTCTCACCCAGCTGCTTCAGCAGTTTGTATCGTTCTATACTGTAGTTTATAGACCGCCTCAGGCTGCGGCTTCTGATTTTTCCTTTGATGAGAAAATCCTGTGCTCCCAGCTTCACGGCACTCATTCCGATCGATTCATCGAGGTTGCCGGTCAAAACTATAATTGGAATTTCAGGGGCCTGATGATGCACAGCCTGAAAGGTGTCCAAACCTGTACTATCGGGAAGCGACAGGTCTATCAGAACAATATGAAAGCTGGCTTCTTTCAGTCTTTTCAGACCTTCTTCCAGCCTCTCGGCACTCACTAATGAAAATCCCGGCCCGAAAGCTTCTTTCAGATATATATTAATAAACCGGGCATCGGCCGGATTATCCTCTATCAGTAAAATATCTATTTTTTCATCCATACTTTTAGGCTCAGGATATTCTCTGATTACATTCAACTGTAAAATAAAAAATTGATCCTTTCCCGGGCTCCGATTCCGCCCATATTTTTCCATTCATTCGTTCCACAATCTTTTTGCAAATAGCTAGACCGATACCTGTCCCGGTATACGGTCCTTTGGTTTCCAGACGCTGAAAGATAATGAAGATTCTTTCCAGATTCTTCTTTTCTATGCCAATTCCGTTATCCGAAACCGAAAAAAGGCACCCTCCTCCGGGGCTTTTAACGGCCGAAATATGAATCCTTGGAGTTTCCTGACTCCTAAAGCTGATAGCATTTGATATCAGGTTCTGAAAAAGTTGAATAATCTGAAGTTCATTGGCCTGTATCACAGGAAGAGGGTCATAAGTAATAACCGCCTCATTTATAGTGATCATCTCCTTGAGGTGATTAAGTGCCAGTCCCAACATCTCAGTCGTGTCCACATCTTCTGTTTGCATTGGCGTATAACCAGTCCGGGAATATGACAGCAAATCCCCGATAAGCCGTTCCATTCTTTTTACTCCATCCATCGAAAAGGAAACAAATTCTTTCGCTTCCTCACTCAGAAAGCTGCCATGTCGCTCATCAAGTAATTGAATGTATCCCTTTACCGTACGCAATGGTTCTCTCAGGTCATGAGAAGCGATATAAGCAAATTGCTCCAATTCCGTATTAGATCGGGCCAGTTCGGATGATTTGGTTTGCAAATCTGCTTCGGCTTTCTTTCTTCTTGATATATCCCGGTCAATGGTAGAAATGACCGACACCTTTCCATCGGGTCCCATAATAGGAGACAGAGTAATAGAGACATCTACCACAGCCCCGTCTTTTCTTATTCTTCGGGCTTCGTATTGTTTCACCAGTTCATTACCTGTAGTTGCGTCCAGCAAATTCCAGAACTCCTCCGTTTCTCCCGGAAAGCAAAGTATGGAAAATGGGGTTCCAATTATTTCTTCCGCTTTGTAACCATACAGGTGTTCGGCACCTGCATTCCAGCTCAGGATCGATCCTACTATTGACTTGGAAATAATGGCATCTCCCGAAGCCTGCACAATTGCTGCAAGTTCAGCGATTTTGTTCTCGGTTTTTTTGTGCTCTGTAATATCCCTTACTATAGAAACAAGCTGTTGGGTGCCTGCCATTTTGATGACATTACTCGTATATTCTATATGAATGAGTTCTCCATTCTTTTTTTTGATCATGGTTTCCCCTTTTGCAGGCAGCCCTTTTTCCCTATCCGTATTTCTCTGTACTACACGCTGCTGCTCTATATCCGGAATGAGTTGAAGATAGGTAGGCATCTCCATCAACTCCTTTTCGGTGTATCCATACATATGGCACAAGGCATCGTTGACATAAACGATTGCCGAACCCCGTGTTATTATCATTCCCTCGCCCATCTCACTTTGGGCAAATACAAGTGTTTCATACAATTCTTTTTGCCGGATCAGGTCCCGTTCTGTTTCCTGTTGTAATTGTGTTTTATGACGGAGATCCCCGACCATCAGATTGAATGCCTTTGCCAGCTCGCCTATTTCATCACCGGAAAATACACGAGCCTCCGTTTGAAAATCTGATTTGGCAACCTGTCTGGACGATCGAATAATTTCTTGTATCCCTCTTGTTATTCCACTACTTACGGATATCGTCAGAAAAAGACCCGAGCATTCAACTGTCAAAGCCACCAGAAAAAGTATTCTCAGAATAAGACTTTCGAGCCATCGGGAGCCTTCGCCAAGGGTATATGAAAATTTAGCTTCTAAAGCGGTTAGTTGCAAATTCAACACATGCAATTCCCGAATCCAGGCGGCATAACCTTCCCGCGATTTATTAAGCAGATGAGCTGAATTATGCATTTGTCCTCCCAGTTCTTCAA
>JABDCB010000078.1 GCA_013288325.1 Bacteroidota bacterium | reverse complement strand
TATTTCTGACTTTAATTTGTATCTCGGGGCTGGTTAATGCCCAATCATTGGATATCTCAAAGCTAAAATCCGAGACCCAGCACAGGATCGATACTTACCTCGACAAGAATCATACCCTCGGTGACTACTATTCCATCACAGATGAAGGATTTGAAGTATTCTCCTCTCCTGAAAAAAAATTAAAGAAAGAACACGAATACATTCTTTATTGGGCCGATCTGGATCAATTCAAACTTTTCTTATTACTCCAATCTGGATCCCCGGCACAAGAGTTGCTTTCCCGCGAAAAATCCCATCTTGAAAAAAGCCCTCTTACGGGTTATAGCTTAACAGATGACCGAAGCCTTTATATAACCAAGAATCAGCCTCTAAAAGGCATCCGGATAGCCCTCGATCCAGGTCATACTGCAGGGTCTATCGAATCGGGAAAAACGGAACAAAAGTATATTCAGATTCCCAAAGATTCCTTGCATGGTATTGCTCAGGATGTGGAATTGGTAGAAGGGCACCTGACCCTGACTACTGCTATGCTGTTAAAAAAGAAACTGGAAGAGGCTGGAGCTGAAGTCATGCTCACTCATAATAACCCGCATGAGACTGCTTTCGGAATAACCTTTCCGGAGTGGAAGAAGAAATATTTTCATCATACACTGGATAGTCTTGTGACATGCAAATCCATAACCCCTGCCCGCAAAACCTTTTTTCTTACCAAAGCCACCGACAAACAAATCTTTATGGACGTGTTCCGGGATCTGGAACTTCAGAAACGGGCTGATCTGATTAACGCCTTTCACCCTGACATTACGGTAATCATTCATTACAACGTGGATGAAAAAAATACGGACTGGAAAAAACTTTCGGACAAAAATTTTGTGATGACTTTTATCGGAGGCAGTATGACACCCGGCGAACTTAATAAACCGGAAAAGCGGTTTGAGTTTCTTCGGATGGCAGTTACAGACAATCTGGAAAGATCGGAGAAACTATCATCCTGTGTGGTACAACGATTTTCAAAAACCCTTCAAGTCCCTATAGCCGGTAAAAATGATGCTACCTATCTGCGTGACAACTGCCTCTCCACTTCTTCGGAAGGAGTTTATTGCCGTAACCTGATTCTCACCCGCATCATCCATGGCACTCTGGTATATGGAGAAACCCTTTATCAGGACAATAAGGAGGAGAGCCTTAACCTGATGCAGGAAACACAGAATGAACAGGGTATTAAAACTTCCTCTCGCATAAAGCAGGTGGCCGATTCTTATTATCAAGGTATCCTTGATTATTTCAGGGGCAACTAATCCTGTTATCTACTAATTATCATTCTTTTTTTATACCTTTCCATTGATCTAAAACGGGGTTCATGATTCGGAAAGTTATACTTGGCACAGGCTTGTTTCTACTGGGTTCCTGCCTGGGTCTTTTAGCTCAGGGAAGGCATAAATCTTTTATGCAGGAACAGAGTGAATATTACAGTCAGTTCCACTTTACCAAGAGTGAACAATGGGACAGTCTTCTTGGTCGCAGTCCTTCTATTTCTTCCATCTCCCCTTCCAATAAAAGCATGAGTTCCTCCTGTACGCTTAACAAACGTGTATTTGGCTGGTATCCTTATTGGCAAAGTAGTACGTACAGCCATTTCCAATGGAACCTGCTCAGCGATCTGTGTTATTTTGATTATACCGTCACTCCGGGAACCGGCGCCAACAGTAATACTTCTTATGCATGGAGAACAGATGCAGGCGTGACAGCGGCATTAAGCAATGGAGTAAAAGCCGAAATTACCATTACACTCTTCAGCAGCTTTACCACCTTTTTTGGCAGCTCTACTGCCATGACTACCTGTATCAATAATTGCATCAGTGACCTGAATGCCCGCCCAGGTGCAAAAGGCATTAATGTGGATTTTGAAGGTATGGCCGCCAGTGACAAAGCCAACTTTTCCAGCTTTATCCATCAGCTCAATACTGCCCTTAAAGCAGCTAATCCTACTTATGAAGTAAGCATCTGTCTTTATGCTGTTGACTGGGGTCCTGTATTTGACATCCCTACCCTGAATAACGATGTTGGCCTGTATATCATCATGGGTTACGACTATTATTACGGAGGCAGTGCAACAGCAGGGCCTTCCGGGCCGCTTTATGATTTCCAGACCGGATATAATTACAATCAAAGTAAATCCATTACCGAATATCAGGATGCCGGAGTTCCGCTCAGTAAACTTTGTCTGGGAGTTCCTTATTATGGACAATCATGGCCAACAGCAGGAAACACGGCACCAAGTTCCACCAGCGGTACCGGCACTGCAGTAATCTATAATACATTTCGAACCAATGCCAGCGGGTACTACAGTACTTTTGAATGGGAGCCCAACAGTTATAGCCCTTATTATCCCTACCAGATAAGCGGAGCCTGGCACCAATGCTGGATTGATAATACATATAGCTATGGCCGGCGCTATGATGTAGTAAATCAACGCGGAATTGCGGGAATCGGAATCTGGGCCATGGGATATGATGACGGATATACGGAACTATGGACCACGATTCAAAATAAATTTTCTACCTGCGCTGTTGTCCCTTGCACGGATACGATCTATGACATGGGTGGTCCGCACATGGCTTATTATGACGGAGAAGACTATACTTATACCATAGCCCCTACCGGCGCCACTTCGGTTTCACTTACTTTTTCCTCTTTCAGTGTTCAAGCGGGAAAAGATACCCTCTGGCTATACAACGGGCCTTCTACAGCCTCTCCTCTGATTGGAAAATATACAGGCACCAATTCTCCCGGTGCAGTGGGAGGCTCCAGTCCAAGCATTACCATGCGCTTTAAATCGGCAGGAACTACTCCCGGTCAAGGATTCCAGGCTATCTGGACCTGTAATGGAGCCGTCATTCCCGGGCCCGACACAACCAAACCTACAACAGCTGTTATTCCTCCGGCAGGATGGATAACAAGTAATTTTAATTGTGGCTTTACCGATGCCGATAATTCAGGTGGCTCCGGATTGGAGAAATGTTTTTATCAGGTTTGTGATTATAACAATACTGAATGGCGGTCGAATAATACCAGAGGTTATTTCAATGATGACTTTATTGGAACCACCCTAAACCCGGAATGGATTAACAGTGCAGGTACGTGGACAATAAGCGGGGGAATCCTGGATCAAACAGATCAAACAAATACGAATACGAATCTAAGTGCTCCGCTTACCCAAACCCTTTCCAATAAATATCTTTACAACTGGCAGGGTAAGATAAGCGGAACAGGTACAAACCGACGTGCAGGACTTCATATCTTTTGCGACAGCGCCACTACCACCAACCGCAGCAACAACTATTTTGTATGGTTTAGAGTGGATCAAAATGTTTGTGAGTTTTATAAATGTACCCACAATGTATTTAGTCTTGTCAATTCAGTAGCCATGACTACAACTGCCGGCACCTGGTACGACTGGAAGGTAGTTTACGACCGCACCACCGGATTATTACAGGTATACCAGAATGATAAATTCATCGGTAGCTATACCGACCCCAGCCCTATTTCAACAGGTAATTATGTTTCTTTCCGAAGCGGCAATTGTGACTGGGCCATAGAACAGTTTAAAGTTTACCGTTCGCGTACATCCAATACAGCTGTTCCGATTACTATTGGGTCGACTGCCAGCGATATCCGCTACCAGAACCCCAGTCCGTCTGTTCCTTCGGGAAGAGTATGCACCATAGACCGGGATTCGGCCAATAATATTTCGGTTCCTAATTGTCAGACGTTTAATGTAGACTGGACACCACCTCTTGCATTTACAGCAAACGACGGCCTGGGTGTTGATCAGGATACTACTTACAGTACCACGCAGCTTTCGGCCAACTGGACCACTTCGTCAGACCCCAATTCAGGCATTGCTAATTATTCGTTTGCCATCGGTACTACTCCAGGAGCCAGTGATATTGTTGCGTGGACGAACAATGGAACAGCTACCAGCATTACACAAAACGGGCTGAGTCTTAACATTGGACAGATTTATTATTTCAGTATTAAATCAACCAATGGAGCCGGATTACAATCTGCTCTTGTCAACACCGATGACGGAACCCTGATACAACTCAGTACCGGAATCAACGATCCGGCCATGACCTTTATGCTGGATGCTTTTCCAAATCCGTTCAAAGATCAGCTTCATATCAACTATATGCTGCCTGACAATTCAAGTATTTCCTTACGACTGGTTGATATTGGCGGTCGCACATTTCCTGTTTATTCCAACAATCAGGAGAGCGCCGGCAAACATCAATATGTTTTTAATGCCGAAGGGTATGCAAAAGGGATGTATATGCTCGAAGTAACGATCGGATCGAGCAAACATTATCTTAAACTCCTGCTTCAATAACAGATCTCTGCCAATCCCCTTGATAAAAATTCCTGCCACCCTTCTCCTTTTTTTTCTTGTCCTCATTGGGCATGCTCAGGAGCAATTCAAAAAAATAGCATACGGAAACGATTCTGTTTACGTCTATCCTTTCCCCTTTTATTGCTGGAACTATTATGAGAATCCATTTTTTGAATCAAATCTGCCAGGAACCAGAGAATTCCATGGCCTTTTTTTGACATCCACCCCTTTACCGGACGGAAAATGGATTGCTTATTTCAATAATCCCAAGCAACACACAACTTCCGAAAAGGAAACAGCGGAGGGCAAAACCCCAACAAACACAACACAAAAAGTAGCCCTCGAATTTTCTGCCAGCAAAGGCAAACTAAATGGCTTTGCCAGAGCGTATAACCGCGCCGGGAAACGTGCTGCCGAAGGAAACTACAAAGACGGAGAAAAAGATGGTCTATGGAATATTTATTCTTTCACCGGAAAGGAAATCGTAGAACGCATTGAGTACACCTCGGGCACTATGAATGGATTATGGGAAAGTCTTGAAAAAGGGAAACCCTATTCCCGACAACATTTTAAAGACGGGGAAATGGAAGGGGAGCAAATATCCTGGTATAGTAACGGGAAAATAAATTGTTCAGCCAATTATAAAGACGGAAGAACGGACGGACCTTTCACCCGCTATTACCGCGATGGTAAAGTGTGGCAGCAAGGTACGGCTGACGGAGGCTTTTTACGGGGATGGTACCGGGAATGGTCGCCCAAAGGCATTCTGACTTCGGAATTTCATCACATGGATGTGGTAGACAATAATTGGTATCCTTCCCTGTTAAAAGGCACATTAACAAATTCAATCGGAGAAAATGAATTATGGGACTTAAACGGACCGGCCATAACCTGGTGGGAAAACGGCAAACTGAAAAATAAAAGTTTTTATAAATATGGGGTAAAGATTTACGGAGATACCACGTATGACCAGAACGGCAATATTTCCCGCGTTCAAAAAGATTCTTTGGTGTATCATAAGGATACCGTCTCAGTATTCATCAAAAAAGAATATGCACCAGGTATGCGCCTTAAATCCTATGAATATTTCTGGCCCGATTCTGTTGATATCACCCGGCTATATGATTCCGAAGGAGGGCTTGCACATGAGTCTAGTATACTTGGCTATTCACACAAAACCCACATGTTGCATATTTCTGGCGGTACTGATAGTTTATTAGAACTAAAGACCATGATTAATGTCAAAGAAATTGACTACCAACATGGCATTGAAACTTCCTCCTGGGTATACGACCCCGTTGCAAAAAAACTGATTTCTACCAGTCATTACCTGAATGGAGTACTTGAGTCCACAGACCAGATAGATTCTGGTAAAACCAGAATAAAAAAAGACTACGATAAAAAAGGCCGGCTGGAAAAAGCGTCTTATTTCTCTCCTTCCATTGAATATTATGCAGACCCCCAAAATGCAGCCATGGCAAAGGATTGGGTAGAAAGTGAATATGATGGAAACGAATTTGACGCCATGTTTCAGGAAGATTCGGTTATTTATTATTCCAATGGAATACCCCGAAACGGGAAAGGCAAAATATATTTAAAAGAAGATTTGTGTGCCGTGGGAGTATTTCAGAACGGAAGAAAGGTTGGACTCTGGAAACTATATCAATACAACCCTCCCCTGTCTTTCATAGCCAGAGCAGAGAACCTCTTTTCTCATAAAATACTGGAATGGGAGATCAATTTCGTAAACAACAGCACGGAAGGTATTGTCAAGAATTATGAAACATGCCGATCAGGCTACCGGATGTACGGGCATCATCACCCCTTCCGTTATCTCAGTCTTACAACAGAATATAAAAACAATAAAAAAGAAGGACTCACAATAGGGTATGACCCTTTCGGAAGCATTCTCTTCCGAACTAATTATCATCTGGAGCTGAAAGACGGAAAAGAAGTACACTATTGGGAAAACGGAAAATGGAAAGACAGTTGTAATTATTCAAAGGGGCAAATGGATGGGTGTCTGAAACGGTGGGCCATAGACGGAACTCTTACCGATGAAAACAATTATACCAATGGCATACAAGATGGCGTCTGGAAAGAGTGGTATGACAATGGCATTAAAAAAACGGAAGGCACCTATGAAAAAGGAGTGAGGAAAGGGCTATGGGTTCACTATTTCGAGAATGGACAAGCCAATGCCAAAGTCCAGTTTCTTACCGATGCGGAAGCAAAACTACAAACCCCTGCATCCCCTATGCTTCCATCCAAATACTGGATAAAGTTTAGCGATGAAAGTGGAAGGGTGGCTATCCGTTCTTACATGCCGCAGGATGCCACGATGGAAGAAAACAATGCCTTTGTAACCTATTTCTTTGAAGGTGGACAGAAAGCCCAGGAAGGGTATGTTGCCGACGGTAAACGTGCAGGTACCTGGACCTGGTGGAGGGAAGACGGTTCTAAAGAAAAGGAAATAAGCTATTCCCCGGGACTTTATATCAATGGACAAGCCGATACTCTTTTGTATCTCGGACGTTACACATCGTGGCATCCATCCGGAGCAAAAGCACTGGAAGCCTTGATCATGAGCGAAGATCAGAAATACGATTGCAGCAAGGAAGTGGTGGACAAAATACAGGAACTATATTACCTCCATGGCTGGGACGAAAAAGGCATGCCTGTTATTACCGATGGCAATGGCTATTTTAAAGGTTATAGCCTGGGAAATATTGTACGCAGCGAGGGGGCTGTTCTTTCCGGAATCAAGAATGGTCCATGGCTATACAGGGATGCAAGCGGTAAATTATTCAGTATGGGTAGCTACCAGATGGGAATAAAAACGGGAAAATGGCTGGATGGGGACCTTACCGGTATTCATACCATTGAGAATGCCTGCTTCCGAAACCTGACCCAGACTCAACTGAATGAGCTGATGATGAAACTGGAAATAAAAGAAGAGTGGTACAAAAATGGAAATTGTTATAAAACCATCATGCATTCCAATCAACCCCGATATTATTATAGTAAAAGCAGACTTCGCCCGTTTCGTAAACCCCGTTACCGCAGTGACAGTATGCTTTTCACGTATCGATACGATCGGGTAAGGGGAGATTATTAAATACTAACTTTTCTCCTTTCCTTTTTCCTATCTTTAACTGAATATTTAAGAATATGAGGAGGTCGATTTTTGTTTTCATTCTCACCCTTTCCTTCGTCACCGGCAAACTACTTTCTCAAACTCCGGCCGACTCGCCTTTTTACCTTGCAGGAATAAGCGATGCCACCGTTTTTACCGATCTGAAAATTGCACTCAAGGAACCGGAGAAGGTGTATAAAATGCAGCTCTTTAATACCCCTTTCGATCCAAAGCTGGCGCCTAAAATCCCCAAACTGAATAATCTTCAATGTCTGCAGCTCGAAAATAATTCGATCACTACCCTACCCTCTGAATTTTTGGGCTTCAATGGACTATTGTTTTTTTCCAGCGCAAAAAATGAGTTGCACCAAATACCAAAAGATTTTGCCGGTTTGCAGAACCTGATGTTTTTAGAACTGTATGACACCAAACTGGATTCCCTGCCTCACACGTTTGCGTACCTATCGCGCCTCCAATCCTTTCAGATTCAAAATAATCATTCCGACACATTCAAACTCCCGATCAATTTCGGAGAGTTAAGTTCCTTGAACGACCTTGTTCTTTTTAACGTGAAAATAGACTCCCTCCCCCCTTCTATCGGGCAGCTAAAAAAACTAAAATCGTTTTACCTTGTTAATTCCCGCTTGAAATCTCTTCCTTCTTCCATCGGTCATTGCGACCAACTTGAAAAATTGGTACTCGACGGAAACCAACTCACCGAACTACCAAAAGGGCTTTTCAAACTTAAAAACCTCGGATATCTGTCCTTAAAAAACAATCACATTGAGCATATCTCCGACTATATCTGCTATCTGACTAATCTGGCCGAAATAGATCTGAGTGGAAACCCTATCTCCGAGCACGACAGAGCCATTTTACAAGCCTTATTGCCCGGATGCAGGATTACCTGGAAATGAGTTTATTTTTTATCTAATTTTATCGCATCTTTCCTATGCAACTTAAATCCATACATTTTTTTGGTATCCTTTGGATATTGGGCTTATGGTCCAGCCCTGCTTATGCTCAGAAACCGAAAGAAGACTCGGTTAAAGTAAAGATTGTAAATCTGGGTAAGAATGTAAATACCGCCTTCCTTGAAGCAGCACCCGTCATATCAGCCGACGGTTTAATGATGTTGTTTACCTCTCATCGCCCTGTAACGGAAAAGGAGATTGCAAAAAAGAAGCCGGCCATGGACAATGCGTATGTAACCTATTACGACCCCAAAAAGAAAATCTGGAGCATAGCAGAACGCTTGAGCGAGACCATTAATGCACCTAACCGGAATAACTCCGCCATCGGGTTATCCAATGACGGGCAACGCATGCTGCTATACCGTGATGTACAAAAAGGAAACGGAGATATTTATGAATCGGTATTAAAAGGCAAAGAATGGGGAGAGCCGCAACGACTACCGGCTCCTATCAATTCGGATGAAATGGAAACATCAGCCAGTATATCGCCTGATGGCAAAACCATTT
>JABDCB010000077.1 GCA_013288325.1 Bacteroidota bacterium | reverse complement strand
AGCCGTAAATGGATGATGCAGTTGGTTTACGATCCTTCCATGGAAAAAGTTAATATGGGGCCCGATACAAAATATACGCTTCAAAACACCTTAGGTCTCAGAGCATATTATATTATGAAGCCGAAGTTATAGTTTATCTTCTGTCGAGCTTCTGCCTCCCTCTTTTGTCAGCAAAAAGCTGTAATTTTAGATCCCCAATCCATTCCACTCCATGCTAAAAATTCAGAATTATATTAATGGGCAGCTAACTGCACCAATAAGTAAACAGTATATAGACAATTATGACCCATCCACCGGGAAGGTATACTCTCTCTTGCCAGATTCAGACGAACTGGACGTGTCCCAGGCGGTTGAGGCTGCAAAAAAAGCGTTTCCCGCCTGGTCCATGATGCCAAAGGATAATCGTGCTGCCATCTTACTCCGGATTTCTGCTCTGATTGATCAAAATCTCGAGCGTCTGGCAAAAGCTGAATCAAAGGATAATGGAAAGCCTGTTTCGCTGGCAAGAACAGTCGACATCCCCCGTGCTTCATCCAATTTCCACTTTTACGCTACCGGGATTTTGCACTATGCCTCTCATGCACACTCGATGGAAGATACTGCCATTAACTACACATTAAGGAATCCTGTGGGAGTAGCGGGTTGCATTTCTCCCTGGAATCTTCCCCTTTATCTTTTTTCATGGAAAATAGCTCCGGCATTGGCAGCGGGCAACTGTGTGGTGGCAAAACCATCTGAAATTACACCCATGACCGCCTATCTCCTATCCGAACTTTGCATAGAAGCTGGTCTTCCTCCCGGTGTTTTAAATATTGTACATGGATACGGACATAAAGTAGGGAGTGCAATTACAGCTCATCCCGAAATTCCGCTAATCTCTTTTACAGGAGGAACAAAAACCGGTGCCGAAATTGCACGAGTGGCTGCTCCTATGTTTAAGAAGCTGTCTCTGGAGTTGGGCGGAAAAAATCCCAATTTAATTTTCGCTGACTGTGATTACGAAGCTATGCTAAGTACCACCATGCGTTCTTCTTTTGCCAATCAAGGACAAATTTGTCTGTGTGGGTCACGTATTTTGATTGAACGCAGCCTGTATGAAAAATTCAAGGCGGATTTTGTAGCTAAAACGAAGAAAATGACTGTCGGTAATCCGGCTGATGATAATACAAAAATGGGAGCTGTTGTCTCCAAACAACATATGGAAAAAATTCTTTCCTATATCGAATTAGCTAAACAGGAAGGCGGAAAAATACTATGTGGAGGAGAACGCGTAATGCTTGAAGGAGGGCTGGCGGATGGTTATTATATAGCCCCTACTATTATAGAAGGACTTCCTTATGATTGCCGGACCAATCAGGAGGAAATTTTCGGTCCGGTGGTCACCATCATGCCTTTTGATACAGAGGCAGACGCTCTTAAATATGCGAATAGTACTATTTATGGGTTAGCTTCAACGGTGTGGACTGAAAATCTGACTCGGGCTCATCGCATCGCATCAGAATTGCATACAGGAATAGTATGGATAAACTGCTGGTTGTTGAGGGATCTCCGAACACCATTTGGAGGAGTGAAGAGCTCTGGTGTTGGTCGTGAAGGAGGATTTGAAGCCTTGGATTTTTTTACGGAGCCCAAAAATGTATGCATAAAATTGAAATGACCGTGTCGGTCATATACTAATTACACTTCCCTTCATGGAATAATTTTTTCCAGCTCCTGCAAATTATAAGAAATAGGATCGTATAATTTCCCATCCCTGAAATAATGATTAAATGATCTTATTTGAAGAGCCAGGATAAACACAATCATTAATGCCAGCGCAGGCGTTTTCATTTTCTGATAAGGAATACACTCCGAAATCTTAATCAGCGACAAGGCCGCAAATAGCGCATATATAGGCTCCAGGCTCGTTGCATATCGTACATTCTTAGGAAGCAAGGAATGGGTTGCAATAAACCAGATTACATAGAACAAAAGCAAGAGCAAAAAGCCGTCTTTTTTATCCTTTGAAAAAAAATAATACCCTGTAAATAAAAAAAACAGGATGGAAACAGCAGGAGAAAGCATAAAAAGATCCGTGAAATACTGATACCACGGACCAGAACAATAGGTAGCCGTATACGAAGCCGGGTGAAGAATATTTACCTGTGAAATTACTTGGTATACCTTGATAACATCTGAAAGATTTCCAAAAACAATCCAATAACTAAGTGTCACCAGCAGAATTGGAAGCAAGCTGATGAAAATAAACGCTCTCCATCCAAATGTCTTTTTTCTCCATCCGAAATACATTAACATCAGTGGGAAAAAAGGATAAATCACCAAAAAAGGTTCCTTTATTAATATGCCTGCGGTTAATGAAATAACCATGATCAATCCATCCCTGAATTTTCCGCTATTTATGAATTCCATCAGAGAATAAAGTGCCAACAGGGTGAAAAAGCAAACTTCGGAGTCCATCAAAGCTCTTGTTGCCATTCCATTAAGCAATGGCGAAAAGGCAAGAATCGAGCAGGCAACAAATGCGGTTTTTTCGTTCTTTACCTTTCTGATAAAAAACCAGCTCATAATACACAGTGCAATAAACCAGCCGAGAGAAAGAAAAGATAAAGATGTTATCGATGGATTGATATCGATTGCGATGGAAGCCAGCTGTATGTGAAAAATACGCAATGGGGTTGGGGTATCATACATTTCTGGATGAGTCAGATAATCACTCATGACCGTTTTATACCCATCTAAACCTTGTTGGCTTATGAGTGATGCCTGACGAAAATAATTCCCTTCATCGTTCCTCATATGATATTCGCCCATCGTAGGAAAGTTGGAATAGATATGAAAGATGGAAAACAACAGCAGCAAGAAGAAAGTAATGGCGGGCAAATATTGCTGGTGTTTTTTGAAGAAAAGCATCTGACTGGCTTATTATAGTACTATAAACCTAATAAAAATAACACTATCTGTGTTTCCACAGCTGAACAGCCTAGAAAACAAAAAGAAGAGGCCGCCCTACCAGGCGGCCTCTTCATATACAACTATACAGGTACTAAAACTTGGAATATTCTCCGTTCAAAAACTCTTTATAATCTGCAAGATTGGCAAGAACCTGCAATTGACGATACAATTCATGAAAAGCCATATCATCATGCACTGCATTAAGTTTAGCCAGACGGTACTTTTCAAAGTTACTTAGCGCAAGCTTTTCTTCATCGTTCAGTTGCTTTCCACTGAATTCCTTATCCGATAAGTCATTGATACTTACCGTCCCGCCAATATATGCTTTGGCGTATTTTCTTACTATTTTCTGCGTCTCTTTATTCATGGATGTCAGTACGCAAAGGTAAGTATAGAGGGCCTTTGATTCATGAAAATGTCTACTTATGTTATTAACAATCGTTTGTTGACCAAAGACTTTCAAAGAATAGGTTCAAATTACCCCGGTCCTACTCCCTTACCCGTTGAATAGGGAAATAATACTATTTTTGTACCCATCTGCTAACGACTTCTATGAAGAGACCTATACGTGTATTGGTTGCCAAGGTTGGGCTGGACGGACATGACCGCGGCGCAAAAGTCATTGCTTCATTTTTACGCGATGCAGGTATGGAAGTTATTTACACAGGACTTCGCCAAACACCTGAAATGGTGGTACAGGCAGCTCTTCAGGAAGATGTGGATGCCATAGGTATCAGCATCTTGTCCGGTGCGCACATGACTGTTTTCCCGAAAGTAATGTCACTTATGAAGGAAAAAGGAATGAATGATGTACTTCTTACCGGAGGAGGAATTATTCCTGATTCTGACATGAAAAAGTTAAATGAATTAGGAGTAGCCAAGCTTTTTCCTCCCGGAACTGATACGCATACCATTGTTGACTATATCTCCGACTGGGTAAAAACTCACAGAAATTTCTGAATTCTCTTCTTCCAATTGCCATTAAGAGCCATACCTGATAAGGGATTCATAGAAATTATCGAAATTTCTTGCTTCTTAATGAAAAAAGCGTTTATCTTTGTTCCTACGATTCTGATAAAAATGAACACATACTTTTTCAACACATACGTTACCATCTACAGCAACTGCTGCTGCATGATGTGCGTATGATTGCCGGAAAAGCCTGTTCTACCTAAAATATATAAAGGGGCTTTTCTAACGAAAAGCCCCTTTTTTTTGATAAATACAAAAATGACAAAAAATATGAAAACTGCAATAACAACCTTGACATGTATGTGTATGTGTTGCTGCATGAAAATTGCGGATGCGGAATTCCCTGACCTAACCTGAAAATACCCAGGTAAATTACAGGCCCTTCCGCAAGAAATGCGAGAAGGGCTTTTTTTTTAACAAACTACTAAAACCAACACATCATGTCACTAAAACTCGGCGATATCGCCCCCGATTTTAAAGCAGAATCAACAGCAGGAACTATTTCCTTTCATGAATGGCTGGGAAAAAGCTGGGGAATCCTGTTCTCCCATCCTGCAGATTACACTCCCGTTTGCACAACAGAGTTGGGCACTGTCGCTAAACTAAAAAAAGAATTCGATTCGCGGAATGTTAAAGTCATTGCCCTGAGTGTAGATCCCCTCGATTCGCATCTCGGCTGGGTAAAAGATATTAACGAAACACAGCATACTGAAGTCAATTTTCCAATTATTGCCGACCCGGTATTTCTTGTAGCTAAACTATATGACATGATTCATCCTAACGCTTCTGACAAATTCACTGTTCGTTCCGTGTTTGTCATTGATCCCGACAAGAAAATAAGGTTAACCATTACATATCCTGCTTCTACAGGGCGAAATTTTGACGAGCTTCTTCGCGTTATCGACTCCTTGCAGCTTACGGCCAAATATAGTGTGGCTACTCCGGCTAATTGGAAAAGAGGAGAAGATGTGGTTATTGCTCCATCGGTTAAAACGGAAGATATTCCTTCCAAATTTCCGAAAGGGCATACGATTATTAAACCATATCTCCGTACTACGCCTCAGCCGGATTTGTAGTCAATAAAAAGGGTTCCATGGCCGAGAGGCGAGGCATGAGTTTGCAACACTCACTACGGCGGTTCAAATCCGCCTGGAACCTCTGAAAAATTACATTATTTGTACTTACGTTTTTAAAATAAAATACAATGCAAAGTTTCAGAACCGAATTGGAAAACCCTCTTGTACAAAAAGACATCATTGAACTTGACAAGAAAATTCACGCCTTTCGTGAAGGCTCTCTGAATGAAGAAAAATTTCGATCGCTCCGGCTTGCCAGGGGCATTTATGGGCAACGCCAACAAGGTGTTCAGATGATACGTATTAAACTTCCTTTCGGGAAAGTAACACGCCGTCAGCTGCTTAAAATAGCCGACATCTCCGATGAATACTCCACAGGTAATCTTCATTTAACAACACGTCAGGATATACAAATTCATTTTGTAAGCCTGGACAGGACCCCTGAGCTATGGGCCCGCCTGGAGGAAGATGATATCACCATAAGAGAAGCATGCGGAAATACAGTTAGGAATGTAACTGCTTCTGCTACTGCCGGTATTGACCCGGATGAGCCCTTTGATGTATCGCCTTATGCGTATGCTGTGTTCAGTTATTTTCTTCGTAAACCATTCGGTCAGGAATTAGGAAGGAAATTCAAAATCGCTTTTTCATCTTCAGAAAAAGATACCGCTTTCTCATACATTCATGATTTGGGGTTCATTCCCCGTATCCAGATTGAAAACGGGAAGCTGACTCGAGGATTTAAAGTAATGATTGGTGGAGGATTAGGAGCACAACCCTTTCTTGCTCATACTGCATTCGAATTTCTTCCGGATGACCAAATCATTCCTTTTACCGAATCCGTGATCCGGGTATTTGACCGGTACGGAGAACGCAGCAGTCGTCACAAGGCAAGACTCAAATACCTTCTGAATAAGATAGGTCTAGCTGAGCTATTGAGGCTGGCTGAAGAAGAAAGAAAAGCTCTTTATCAGCAGCGTTATCCCATTGAACACACATCCTCTTCATTCAAACCTGAAAACAATAACAAGGTATATACTACATTCAAAGTTACGGATGCTCCCAAGTTCCAGGCTTGGTTGAAAACAAATGTCTTTGAACAAAAACAGCAAGGTTACTTCGGAGTAAACATCAGGGTGCTGCTTGGAAACATTCCCTCTGACAAAGCCCGAAAATTGGCAGACATCGTAACGCACTATGCCGCTGATGACATTCGCATAACCGTAAACCAGGGATTTCTTCTGAAGTATGTCACTAAAGAAGCTCTTCCGTCCCTGTATCAAGAACTGAATGCGATTGGTCTTGCTGATCCGGGTTTTGACAGCACTGCTTATATAACAGCTTGCCCGGGAACAGATACCTGTAACCTTGGCATATCCAGCAGCACGGGTATTACTAAAGCACTGGAACAGGTTATCCGGGATGAATTTCCGGATCTTATATACAACCGCGATATCAAGATAAAAATAAGTGGTTGCATGAATTCCTGCGGACAGCATGGCCTTGCTCAAATCGGATTTCATGGAAGTTCATTTAAAGCCGGCAATCAGGTGGTTCCTGCCTTGCAGCTATTACTTGGGGGCGGAACCCTTGGAAAAGGTGAAGGTCGGATAGGAGACAAGATTATTAAAATACCGAGTAAGAGGGGACCGGCATTACTTCGTACACTACTCATAGATTTTGAAAAGAATGGAACTTCGGATGAAATTTTCAACAGTTATTACGACCGGCAAGGCAAGGACTACTTCTATCAATTGCTGAAACCTATTGCTGACAGCTCTTCCCTCACCCCAACCGATTTTATTGATTGGGATCAGGATGAAAAGTTTAAGACTGAGATTGGCGTAGGCGAATGCGCCGGAGTAATGATTGATCTGGTAGCAACGCTGGTATTTGAAGCGGAAGAAAAACAGGCGCAGGCAGCCGAGACACTGGGTACTGGCTTATATGCCGATTCCATTTATTTCAGCTATGCCTCTTTTGTAAGCGCTGCTAAAGCTTTACTACTTGCCAAGGATGTACAATGCAATACACAAATCGGGATCATCAACGACTTCGATAAGCATTTTACCACGAATGGCCTCTTCTCTTTTAAAGATAGCTTTCGCGAACAAGTATTAAAAATTAATCAGGAAGAGCCAGGAGAGGAATTTGCCAAACGTTATTATACCGAACTGCAATCCTTTCTTGAAGAAGTGAAAAATTACAGAAACAAACTGAAGGAAGAGCAATCCACCCTTCAGACAAAAGAAACCGGAACCATTTAAAAAATGAAAAAATGAAAAATGAAATAAGTCCAAAACTAACCTTGGTCGGAGCCGGCCCCGGCGACCCAGACTTGATTACCGTAAAAGGGCTTCTCGCACTGCAGAGTGCAGATATTGTCCTGTATGATGCCCTGGTAAATCCAGAACTCCTTCAGCGAGTGCCACTGGGAGTCAAAAAAGTATATGTCGGCAAACGCAAAAACAGACATACATATACACAAGACCAGATTAATGCATTGATCGTTGATTTTGCATTCACTTACGGACATGTTGTCCGGCTTAAAGGAGGTGATCCATTTGTTTTCGGAAGAGGGCAGGAGGAAATTCTATATGCCCGCAATTTCAATGTTGAAACTGAATACATACCTGGTATTTCCAGCTCTATTGCCGTTCCGGGACTTCAGGGAATTCCTGTTACGCATCGTGGTACCAGTGAAAGTTTTTGGGTAATAACAGGGACTACCAGTACCGGAAAACTTTCCTCTGACATCAAACTGGCGGCCCAAAGTACTGCCACTGTTGTTATCTTGATGGGTGTATCCAAGCTGAAGGAAATCGTCTCTATCTTCCGTGATCATGATCGGCAGGATACTGGGGTCGCTATTATACAAAATGGATCACTTCCCACAGAAAATGTTGCAATAGGAACAATTGATACCATCATAGAAATTGCTCAATCAGAAGGTATCGGGGCTCCGGCAATAATTGTGATCGGTGATGTTGTTAAAAGCCACACCGACTTCCCTGCAAGCCTGGCTGAATGGCATTATCTTCTTAACTAATTTATCCCTAAACAATTTATGACACCTCCTCACAAACATGGCAATACCCTCTTTCCTGTTTTTTTAAAACTGGAGGGGATCCGTGTGCTTATTGTGGGCGGAGGGAAGATCGGATTGGAGAAAATACAAGCTGTCTTAACGAATTGCCCCACAGCCCATGTCGTTCTTGTAGCACCCAACATCCTTCCCGAAATATCTATCCTGGCAGCACAGTTTCCAACCGTAGAACTCCGCCAGAGAGCTTTTCTTGAAGAGGATCTGGAGGATACAGGACTTGTAATTACGGCCACGGGCGACAGGGTGTTAAGTGAGCAAATTCGGAAAGGAGCAGGGAAAAGGAATTTACTTGTCAATGTGGCCGACACACCCGACCTTTGTGACTTCTATCTGGGCTCCGTAGTAAGAAAAGGTGATCTGAAGATTGCCGTGAGTACAAATGGGAAATCTCCGACTATGGCTAAAAGAATTAAGGAAGTGATGAATGACGCGATTCCGGATGAGACCCAGGAAGTACTGGAAAATCTGAGCACAATACGTGGGAATCTGAAAGACCATTTTGAGGAAAAGGTTAAAAAGCTTAATGCCATTACATCTGTGATGGTGGAAAAGAAAGACCCAAAACCGGTTAATCTCTCTAAACGCATAGCTAAAGCCAGCCTTTATTCCCTGGCAGTTATCTTCTTACTGATAGTAGGGCATCTTCTTTTTTTATTGCTGCCATCGTTTACAATCAAGGATTTGACTTCGTTCGTTTCTCAGCACTTTGATAAACACCTGGGCATTTATATACTGGGGGGATTCACAGCACAAATGATTGACGGTTCTCTAGGAATGGCTTATGGGGTTAGTGTAACTACTTTTCTCCTAAGCCTTGGTATTCCGGCCATCACCCCAGCAGTGGCAAGCGCCAGTATGCATGCATCGGAGATATTCACAACCGGGTCTTCTTCCCTGGTTTACATGCGTTATAAGAATATCAACAAACGGCTATTCCGCAAACTGCTTTTACCAGGGGCAATAGGTGCTATTCTTGGTGCAGTTACTATTTCTTATATCAGTAAGGATTCCTTACGTTTTGTCAAACCATTAGTGGCTTGTTATACTCTTTTTCTTGGGGCACTTATCGTTATTCGCACCATTCGAACCAACGCTGGAAAGACAAAAAAAATAAAACGTATTGTTCCTGTTGCGGCAGCAGGTGGGTTCCTTGATTCCGTTGGAGGTGGAGGCTGGGGACCTATTGTAACAACATCCCTAATCGCAGGAGGTAGAAACCTTCGTTACTCCATCGGATCATCTCATCTGGTTAAATTTTTTGTAGCCATTATAAGTACCATTACATTTATCTCCATGATTGGGTTGGGACATTGGCAGATTATTTTCGGTTTAGTGATCGGAGGCATGCTGGCGGCGCCAATTTCCATATATTTATCAAACAAAATCCCGATTCGCTCCGGACTTATCCTGGTGGGTAGTCTTGTCGTACTTCTTAGCCTCAGAACATTAATCCTTGCTTTCAGTTAATGACTATGACTCTTACCGAACTAAACCAAAAATATTCATCTCTCACTCCGGAATCAAGAATCAGGGAATTATTTCTTGACTTTTCTGATATCCTCTTTACGTCCTCATTTGGAGCCACTTCAGCATATCTGATCCATCTTATAACTCAAATACAACCTGCTCAAACTATTCACTTCCTTGATACGTCATATCATTTTCCTGAAACTCTTGATTACAAAAAACAGTTGACTGATTTACTTCATCTTAGTGTA
>JABDCB010000076.1 GCA_013288325.1 Bacteroidota bacterium | reverse complement strand
TTCAGGTTCAGCAAATTCACGCCCGATACCTGAGATGGTGTGATGGTGATAGCCGATGCGGGTACGCTAGCTACGAGGGTAGTGCCATTAAACACGTTCACATTCCCTTGTGTATTATCAAAATCGAAAATACCCAACGTTTGATAGGCTGACGGAATTGTTCCTGCCGGTAAGGCATCATACTGAATCTGCAGATACATATCGGTATAGCTGGCACCGGTATTAACATCCATGGTTGACGATGGGCTTCCGTTAAAAGTACCGGTAGCTTTTACCTCGATCACATCACCGGGATACCCTGCCGAAACATCAATAGCAGGACTCGTCGTATTAGTTACCGGTACCGGGAGATTGGAGGTACAGCCGTAATAGGTTGGCGGGTTTAAAGCCCCCAGATTGGACCGTTTGAAAGAAACGGTATTATCGGTAGAGAAATAGGAATTACACAATCCGTTGCAATGGTGATACGTTTCGGTATTCCCGCAAGCCAGGCTACTTACACTGGAACTACATCCGGGATCGCAAATATATTCCAGGGTAAAGGTCAATATATCGGGACCAAAATTGGTGCCGCATGTTGTTCCTCCACTGCAATTATCCACCAGGGGAATATCCATACAGGGAAGCTCATACGTTTGTGAAGCCACTCCGCTGCACGAACCGAATGGTATACGCCCTAATTTAATATCCAGATAACCGGGTGTACAGGTTGAAAGATCTTCCGGAGTTTCTATCGCATCCGGAATAATGGTCACCGGTGGCCCACTACATCCAGGGTCGGTAGGTATAACAGGATTCATAAGCCAACCCGAGCCACCATCACTCACAAGACCGGTATGATCAAAGTGAAAACCCGAAGGCAACGGAATATGAATATCATGGTATCCGTGAGGGCAGTTAAAATCAAACCCAAGCGGGAACCAGTCTTCATAATATATCGGACAAATATTTACCTTAAAAGGAGTTCCTGCAATTACATCCGAAGGAGCAGTCATGGAAGAAGACCGGCGGGAAATCTGGTACAGGTAATATGCTGCATTTTCCCAGGGATAATTTTCTACCCTGATATCGGTAGCGGGTATACTCTGGCACTGATTCTGATATTTGGATGAAATGGCCGGAGCAAAATAATTGGAGAGTCCTGTACAAGCGCCATCAAAAGGAGTCGTGCTCTGGTTGTAGATAAAGTTGCCGGTAATCAGCAGGGTGCTGCCTTCTGCCATATCATCTATAAACCCGTCACCGTCCAGATCGGCCAGACTGTTTGGCCCCAGCGGGTTCCATAGATTCATCATCATGGCTGGAGTGAGGGCACCAAAGTTGATTTCATAGGTAGTATATCCAAGCCCGGTACCGGTTGTAACAGGTGTGATAATACTTTGTGGAATCGCAATCGGTGTATGCGTTCCGTCTGAAAAATACAGGCTTGTGGGATCCACCGCACCCATGGTAGTGGTGCTGAACGGATATAATTTAATACCGGTAGCCATCGCATTGCCTGCCGGTGCTCCTGATACGGTAGTGCCCATATTGGTATATTCAAACCCAAACTGATAGGAAGATCCACTGGCTGCAGCACAATAACTGGCATTCGTATTGTTCTGATAGCTTGTTACCCTCATCTGAGGGTCCCCGACTTCCACATTAACAGTCGTTACCAAAGGAATGGAACTGCATGGGGTAGAACCGCAACCCCAGGAAAATGTATAATTAGCACCCGTATTCGGGCTCGTACATCCTGTGACTTTATAAGGGATATGCAGATATAGACTGTTTCCATCGGCCAATGTAGTGGCTCCACTGAAAAAATAACCGAAAATAGTCTGATCCATCACCACCGATGTTCCTCCGGTGGAAGGAATATAAATAGCCGCAGAGGCTGTTGCGGGCACATAGGTATACATATTATTTCCGGGTTGTTTGGCCGGTGAGCTGCTTATATAATAATTACCCAGTGGCGTGGTATTCGGGTCGTTCGTATAGTTTATGTTGATCTGAGGAATATTTGCTCCGTTGTTGCTTGAATTCGCAATTTGAAATACAATCTCATCCACATCTCCTATATTCTTATCCAGCACATTGGAGGCTGTATTAGCCACGAACAAATTGGGCACGGGAATGGTCAGGGAATTGGAAACAGAAAAAGGAGCACAATTACTACTGCCACCACTGATCTTTGTTACCACGTTGAGTGGAGCCACAGCACCACAGGAAGGCGAATTAGCCGACAACACCAACGTAAGCATACTACCCGCTTGCCATCCGCTTACAGACACTACCGGGTTGGCGCCACCACTTACAAAGTTGGCCGTGACTCCTGATCCTGAATAAGAACTAAGTGAAGAAGCCGTAATACCCAGTGGCAGGTTAAATGTAAGGTTATCGCTAAGTGGTCCTGCAATACCTGAATAAGTTAGATTATAGGTCATATTATATTGCGTGCAAACCGAGAGGTTAAGCACCGGTGTTACCGACGAAGGCAGGGTAACTGTTTCCGCTCCTGCAAGGGTATAGCACTGAGCATTTGTTTTTGTAGTGGCCAAAAAAGAGAAAAGAATAGCCAGTGCAAGGATTGCCTGTTTTAATGTTCGCATGGGAGTATTTTTTTGTTGGAAATTCGCTGTCTGTAGTAACGAACTTTAAACGAAAGATAGAATAACTGCTTTTACTTTAATATTAAATCATACCCAAATGAGTAATTCACACACCTCAATGAGTAACTGGATAACTTGAGTGAGTAATTAACAGAGGAGCTTATCCCCTACCCTGTTCTTTATGGCATTTTTAACTATTCAGACGAACGCCGGACAAGCGTGAATGGATGGCATCTAAACGTGCACTCACATTGCACATCAATAGCCGGAAACGATATGCAAGGAGAAGAACATCCAATATTGATAAAGGCGGTGACTCCTTAAGCAGAAGGACGGTGTGCAAGCATAGACGGACATATTTTATGAGCACATAAAATGAGGATAAGAATGAACAAACACATTTTATGAGCACATAAAATGATGATAAGCGTGAATAAATACATTTTATGAGCACATAAAATGAGGATAAGAATGAATAATTACCTTTTATGAGCACATAAAGTGATGATAAGAATGAATAATTACATTTTATGAGCACATAAAACAGGTACAAGCGTGAATAAATACATTTTACGAGCACATAAAATGGATACAAGAATGAACAAACACATTTTATGAGCACATAAAACAGGTACAAGCATGAATAAATACATTTTATGAGCACATAAAATGGAGGCGAGTACAGATGTACACCTTTTATGAGCAGATGGAAGGGGGACGAACACTTAGATAATGCAGATCTTCGTCGTTGTTCAGGGAATGATCATGTTTATCACTTCGCTCCAGGGGCCTTGAACACTTTTTTGCACGATGGCAGTTCGGAAGTAGTAGCGAGTACCCGATACAAGTCCTCCGTAAACATTTTTCACTTCGCGGCTAAAGATTATATTCACCCAGGTTGCTGAGGTTTTCGGATCGGTAGTCATGGCATATATATAGCTGGCACCAGGCACTGCTTTGTTATTCAATCTTACTTCGCCAGGTATTCCCGTTAGTTTAACGGTAAATAGTTTGGGTGGTACTTCCAGTGTTTTCCGGGCCGGCATACCGGAGCTGGCCATGATGCCAACAGCCATTTCGGGGTTGGCATTGGCGGTATCTTCCACATACATAGCCAGCATTTTAAGTTGAAGACATAAAGTTTTAAGCTCTGCGTGCATATCGGCAACGGTTCCTTTCTGCCGGGTTTGGCTAGTGGTATACGCTGCTTCCAGTTTAGCCAGTTGAGCCTCCACTGCAGCCAGTGTTGGAACAGGCGATGGAAAATAACTATTTCCCGTCATCTGCTGAAGATATGATTTTGTATTGGCCATGATTTGTGGCACACTTAGTTTCTGTAATCCAAGTGCTGCCTGTACCTTCTGTATTTTTCGTTGTGCACACATGGTGTCTTGTATGGTGCCGGCAGAAACAGAACAAGGTCTGCTTTTTTTATTCCTTCCGGCGTTTTACCAAACAAAGCTAAACACGGTGATTCTAAGTGGGAACAATTCAGGTTGCTTTTTACCTTTTGGGAATGCAAAATACGTGTAAAGACAGAGGGGGCCATGGTGTTTTTACGGAGGGGGGAGTAAGGGGAAAGGCTTATTCTTTATTCTATTTCTTTTTTTGCTTGATCAAAAAAAGAAACAAAAAAATCAAGACGGCACGATTCCTACCGCACAAGCAATTCTCTATCCCACAGGCTCGCTCATTCCGCCACCGGCGGAATGCCGCACGTGCCGTCAGGCCCAACCCGCGAGTCCCTAGCAGCATACCTGCTCTAGGCTCCGCCAACAATGATAAAAGCAAAACACTATATTATTTCGAAATAAATTCAATCCTACCGGTTGGCGCGGATATGCAGCGTTGTCTGCGTGGCAGGGTATCCGTGCCTTGTTACTGATGGGCACGGATAAGCAATCGCTCCAGCTGCCCGTCATATCCGCGCCAACTGCGGAAATAAAATCTTCCCTTACTCTTCGTAATAGGATCTGTAAGGAAAGAAAAGCACCCAGGTGAATGACAGGTTTTGGAAACTTGCTGTAGATGCACTGTCAAAGGTTTCTTTTTGAGTTCGCAGCATATACTCAAGCCGGAAGACATAATCACTTACACCGCCTTGTATCATTAATGCAGGTGTACACTGGAGGTAACTATATTCAAAACTATCATTAAAATGAAGAAACTGAAAAGCCAATCCGGCCCCCGCAGCAAAAGTCCAGTTCGTTGAATTATCACTGGCCGATCCTTTGCCAGCATGTATACATGCATAAATCGGCAATTTCGCCCCTATAAAGGAACCGGGAGCCAATGATACCATTATATTTGAAGTGGCACCTGCACTAAAATCGTCAGAAAACGTGAAAATTGGAACATAAGCTCCAACACTGACTGCCACCCCTCCGACATATCCTTCATACTCCAATCCGGAAGAGGGATAGTACAAACCATCTAATTTAGCCTGGGCATGATACAGGTCTGTACCCAAATCAGCAAACCAGACTGGCGCATGATCACTGTTAGCACTCATGGATAAAATGGCTGTAGTAAACTTATTATGTTTCCGAATTTTCCCTTTCCGCCCACTAAGCAAATCACCCGGATAAGCATGAATAAATGAAATGCTGATCAAAAGAAAGAAGAGAAACCAAATTGCTTTTTTCATATCATTTAATTAGCTATCAGAGATAGCGTGAAGATTTTATTTCTAAACTAGCTCAATCAATAGATAAAATCAGTTGGCACAGACAGCTCTTCCTTTAATTGAGTTATAAACGATTGTTGTTGGACCGGAACTTGATTCCAAAGCGAACGTAGCATCACAGAAGGAGATCATTAATTTGCCATTGGGAAGCTGAGTAACAAACAACTTTCCGGAAATGGAGGAAATGTCTCCGGCAGGCATCCCCATATGAATAACGGCGTGACTGTCACTAAAAAAGCTATCATAATACGTGTCTCCGCCAAGAATATAGGCTCTTGAAACGGGTTGACGGTTTCCGGAAAAACGAAAATCAAAATCATATCCGGAACTTGTTGAGCCCAGAACATCATAGGTCTGACCATCAAAAGAGCCAGATCCAAGCATAACTGTTTCTGTTGAAGCTTGAAAAGGAATTACCAATGGATTGGTAAGGAAAAGACGGTTGGTATCAATCTGACAAGACGCAGCAATTACACCACAAGATTTACATTCTCCTCCACAATCCACATCCAACTCTCCATTATTCTGTATCCCATCTATACAATGAGCAGGTATTTGGGGCTTTATATCTTTTTTATCCGTCCAGATTGTACATCCCGAAATAATAGAAGATACAAACAGAACTGTTACTGTTTTGATTAAAAACAATCTCATAATTTATAGCTATTTATGATTGATTAAGTAGTACTAACAGGTAAATAATCGCGCTAATATATTATAGATATATATACAAATTATATATTTTATAAAATAATTTCAATATACTTATTTATAATAATAATTACAATAACGATCTGACAAAGGCCGTTCGCTCTCCGCTCTGATTCTTCCTCCCCCTGCTCGGTCGGCGCGAATATGCAGCGTTGTCTGCGTGGCAAGGTATTCGTGCCTTGTTACTGATGGGCACGGATAAGCAATCGCTCCAGCTGCCCGTCATTCCGTGCCAACTGAAATCACATGGATGGGTAAGCAAGCCATCACACCAGCAGATTCTTCACCCTCATTCACATGCCACCCCTTCTGTTCAGAATGACCACGTTGAGTGGACATATTTGCCTCCTGCTGCTTACTTATTTATGATTTAAGAATTACGATTTACGATTTGCCTCCTGCGCCTGCCTCCTGATCTTACCTCCTGCCGCTTTTCAAGCGTTCACCACCGCCTCCACTACTCCTCCTTTAAACACAGCTGCATACTCCTGGATTACTTCGGGATTGTATTCAAAATAACGGTGATTGAAATCGACCGGCGAGGGACGGAAGTCGGTCTGTACTACTTCGAGGGTAGTAGTATTATCGGGAAGGATGGTTCCTGTGCTGGGACCGGTAAGCCCCAGACGTGTTGCTCCTGGAATAGGATGCACCGCATCGGCCAGCTTTAAGATAGGATCCTGGCGACTGAATACAACAAATGCCTTCTTAGCCATAGCGGTTGACTGACGGTAACCGGGCCCTTGCTGAAATACATCATTCCGTATATCAGGAGAGGTCAGCATCAGGTTGTCCATCAGATTATCAACCTGGGTATTGAGATGAAGGGAACACAGATTGAGAAAGCATTGATCCAAAATATGATTGGCCATGCTTTGCACAATGAAATGGATTTTGGGTCGTGTGCCGGTAGCATAACGATTGGCAACAAACGTATTCAGCTTGAGTAAAAAAACAGATAATGCATCGCCCGTAATACCTGCATCGCTGCTGATCTGTTCGGGAGTTTTGGAAGGAATTTCCTTGCCTGTTATTTTATCAATCAACTTTCCAAGCGTTCCTACAATACCCAGCTTCTGATTGTATTCTCCAAAACATTGGGAAGGCCAGGTTATCATGAGCAAGCGTCCTATATTGGTATTACCGCTGTTGATGTAATTGTTGTGAATATTCATGATGTGGGAATACTCTTTCACAAGACCGTTATTATATCCAAACATAAAGATGAGCAGATCTTTTCCTTCCTCATCCAGTTCGGTGAATAGATTGGTGAGCATTTCCAGAGAGCCTCCTTTAGGTTGTTGTTGCGAAGCGCCGATGAGTGCCGGGGTAGCCGGATAGTCGGCATCTTCTCCCTGAGGATCGAAAAAGAAAGGAGCATCGGCTGTTCCGTTATTATCGGTATACTGTCCACAACGGAAATAAGGTACGGCACTTTCCGAATCACTGTTTTCATCCGATTCGTACCAATACTGATCGGGCACATCGGGCACTTGCACCAGTTTTACCGGACGGGTAGTGATTACGTAATGCTTTACATCCATTGCTCTGATTATTTTCAAACTGCCGGCTTGGGCGCCAGCAAGGATGATATGACCGTATTATAACTCGATGCCGCTTTAATAAAATAGTTCCGGTCCAGATGCAGCTCATTGCACCAGCTGCCTTCTATATTAGCCGGGTCGGGCACTCCTCTTAAATCAATGTAGTGCAATGTTCCGTTATTTTTTATGCTGCTACAGGTAAGCTGGCTCATCATCACATTAAACCGGTCGATAAAATCGCCGATGATGGCATCCGACTGAGGTCTGAATATTTTTACCGAAGGATCTTCGAAATAGGGTTTCAGCCAGGGACCGGGAGCCATCTTATGCAGCCATTTATCAAAGAAATTCTTATCCAGATCAAACAGACTGCGTCCATCTACCGGCGGACGGGCATAACCATGCGTGAGAAAATGAAAGGTATTATCTGGAAACTGGTTGCAGATCCTTGTCATTAGAATCGTATAAGCTCCTTTCAGATCTACATGGATGGCATTGTTAATGGCATCCTGTTTTACCGGATCGGCACTTCCATAAGGATTCAGAAAATCCGGCAGATTCTTATCCGCTATATCATTCCCTCCTGCCGAAAGCAGGATCAGAAACGTATCGAACTTATCCTTATAACTGTTGATCCTGTCTACTAACATATCCAGCCAGGTGGTAGAATACACCGTTGTGCCCGGATCTTTTCTGGAATAGCCGTATACCATCAGCATAAGTTCCTCTCCGCATCTTCCAAACGCATCATCATCCGGTGGGATGATATCTCCGGTTAAGGAATCGAATATTTCTGTCGTTTCCTTTTCCTGAAAATTAACACTTGCAGGACACATCGGAATCAGGTGATGAAGAATATTTCCTACCCCAACGGAAGCATCCACGGGTACACCGTCTCTGCTTAAGGCATTGGGATAATGAAACCAGGAGTCGCCAAGAGCGAGGAGTTTTGCAGGCATGGAAGGGATCTTATCGAGATTATCGCATTTATTGATGACATGCAATAATAGATCAAAAAGCATAGAATCTGCTTTTCAAAACACACAAAAAACAGGAAAATCTTACATCAGTGGTAATCTTAATATGTTAAGCGTGTTCAATATTGCCTCCAACCTATTATTCACCCAAACCTACTTGTTACTCATTCGCCCATGGCAAATACTCAATTGCTTTGTCCTGATCGGCATGATTATATTATATTAGCCATTCATCAACTGGACATTCGCCGCCATTCCATGTTATAGGAAACAACATTTTTGCCTAAAGGCTTATTGTAACAGTTAAAAAGCTCTGTCATGACTATCTTCAATAAAAATTATTCGACATTAAACAGGATTAACATTTTGATTCTCCTGATTTTTTTATCCTTTACAGGCACGGCGCAATATGTAACGGTTAACAGCTCCTGCGGATTTACAGATGGAAGCGGAAATCCATACCGTCCTTTGGTATGTAATTACGGCATACAGTTCCTTCAGGATGATGTTGGGAACTGGTTTATTTCACCCGAACAAGGATACTCCAGAAATTGGAGTACACCAGATTCTAAATTTATGTTCGACTCCATTTCGGGTGATCATGTTAACAGTCCTTCAAATGTATCACTGTCGGAAAGCAAACTACCCGCTGATCTGGCCCGGATAAAAGGTTTGGGTTTTACCGAAATCAGATTATCCGGAGTGGGAATCAACATTACCAGTGGAGGAGTTGCAACCTATCCCACCGGAAGTCAAACAACCTATTTTACATTATTGGATCATTTTATGTCACAAGCCAGCACGGCAGGCATTCGGGTCATCTTTATTCTGGGAGGCGGAAATAATACGTTTTCAAACAACGTTGCATATAAAAGTTTTATGAACACCATTGCAGCGCACTATGCTACCAATACCAGCCTCATGGGCTACGATCTGTACAATGAACCGGAATACACCTTGTGGCAATCCATACCAAATGACAAATACAACATCACTAAAATGGTGACTGAATGGAATAACGCCATAAAAAAATTCGATCCCAATCACTTAACAACCATAGGACTAGTGAGCCCCCGAAGTGTTTCTGAATTTGATCCGGTTGTGCTACCCCTGGATTTTGTTTCTTTCCATTTTTATCCTTTGTCCAATCATTATGATGTTACAGATGCCAATAGTCTCATGGATACTTATTATTACTGGCTCAGCAGAACGATGACTGTGCCCTGGATAATAGGAGAAACAGGATATGCTGGCACCGATACACCCAATGGAGGCGAGCCCAGCATTTATGGTACTGCTGCCGATCAAAGCTCGTTTGCAGTACATACGTTGCAACAGTCGGTGAACTGCGGTTGCAAAGGGTATTCCTGGTGGAAATATCAGCA
>JABDCB010000075.1 GCA_013288325.1 Bacteroidota bacterium | reverse complement strand
TGCTCCGATCGCTGGCCTGACCTATAAAAGGATCATAGAAAGCATCTACAAGCCGCCCTCCGATTGTGATAGCCGATGGCAGATTTACCACACTCAGAATTGTTATTTGTGATAAAAGGGTAATAAGTCCTGAATTGGCCGGAGGAAGATAAAAATAGATCAGAAGTACTCCGATAATATTGGTCAGGATACTCCATCCCATCATGCCTGACGCATAAGCGATCTGTTTAGAGAAAGGAAGTTGCTCTGTTGACAATGCGTACGTTGATCGGGAAGCTAAGGTAAGCAAATAGCTTTGAGATGCCAGCTTTCTATGGCCCAATTTCTTTTGCTTTCCGGACTGAAAAGGCTTACTCTCTTTTTTATACCTTCGTTTAGGATAATGCTATGAAAACAATTCTGATCCCTCTTTCGCTCCTTGTGGCTGTACTTGTACCGGCACAGAATAAACGTATTGGTCCTAAAACGCATGATCCAATGCAGCCTGCAGATACGGTAATAAGACTACGTAAGCTGGTTGACACCGTAGGTTATGCTACCAATAAAGAGCAACTGGAAACTATCTTGCAACGGATTGACAAAGACCAGGGAGATCGCCTGGCGGCAATACGCAAAAAGTTTGATATTTCCGGTGGAGATGCCTGGAGATTAGCTATTGCTCCCCATGATGACTACTCTTATGCCGGCTTTATGTATCCTTTGGTTCTGAAAAATGTACAGGCCAAGACAATCATTATTTTTGGAGTGGCACATAAAGCCAAACAACTACAACTGGAAAATCAATTGATTTTTGACAGTTATACCCATTGGAAAGGCCCTTACGGTAATATCAAGGTGTCTTCTATGCGGGAAGATATTATGAGGGAACTGCCTAAGGATATGTATACTGTTAATGATAGCATGCAGTCTATAGAGCATTCTGTGGAAGCGGAAATTCCTTTTTTACAATACTACAACAGAGATGTTCAGATCATATCCATCCTGGTGCCCCCGATGTCCTATGCCCGCATGACAGAAATTTCTCAAAGCCTGGGTAAAGCATTGGCCAAAGTATTGAAGAAAAGAGATATAGAATGGGGAGTGGAAATGTCTCTTCTTATCTCTACCGATGCAGTACATTATGGGGATGAAGGATGGGGCGGTCAGGATTACTCTTTTTTTGGCACGGATAGCATAGGATATAATCAAGCCATATCGAAAGAGCATGGTATAATGCATGATTTTTTAACCGGTGATTTGGTGAAAGAGAAGATCCGGAAATTTACATTGGCAACAGTACAGGAAAATGACTTTCGAATATATAAATGGACCTGGTGCGGACGGTATTCCGTTCCGTTTGGTATGCTTACAGCAATAGCTCTTCAGCAGGAGCAGGGAGCCCCTCCCTTAAATGGTATAGGGCTTGACTATTGTACTTCCATAGACCATAGCCCTATTCAGGTTGATGATATCGGCATGGGTGTCACAGCCAAAGCATCCCTGAAACACTGGGTAGGATATACCGGTGTGGTATTCAGATAAGAAAATGACAAGCATAAAAAAGGTCCAGCTGTTGCTGGACCTTTTTTTATGTCGGGGTGAGAGGATTCGAACCTCCGACCTCCAGCACCCCATGCTGGCGCGCTAACCGGGCTACGCTACACCCCGAACTAATTGGTATTGGGGCGTAAAAGTACAAAAATATTTAACTACCCGAAATGTAATAAAGGATTCCTTCTCTGCGCATTTCTTTGTTGTAATAATAGCACAGGAAACTTCACGCCTCCAAATTGTTTCCTTAGTTTTGTGTTGATACTTAATATGTTCCGGCAATTTCTCATTTTTATTCTCCTGGGTACTGGCATCCTTAATAAGGTTTCTGCCCAGAATGCTCATTTCACAATCAGCGGATATGTAAAAGAGGCCGCAAGCGGGGAAGCGTTGATTGGAGCAACGGTTGTAATTAAAGAGATTCAAAAAGGAGTTAATACAAACCAATACGGATTTTATTCTATTACTGTTGACAAAGGCAGCTATACGCTTGCCGTTACGTATTTGGGATTTGATGAATTCAACCAGCATATAGAGCTTTCTTCAGACCTCCGGATCAATGTGGATATGAAAGTAAAAGCAGTGGAAACACAAACCGTAGTTATTAACGGAGAAAGAGATGATAAGAATGTAAAGAGTACAGAGATGGGAACTGCTCGTCTGAGTATTGAACAAATAAAAGCGTTACCGGCTTTTCTCGGAGAGGTGGATGTACTGAAAAGCATACAATTGCTCCCAGGCGTGGCATCTGCCGGTGATGGCAATACCGGTTTTTATGTGCGGGGAGGGGGACCCGATCAGAACCTGATCCTTCTGGATGAGGCTGTGGTGTACAATGCATCACATCTGCTTGGTTTTTTCTCGGTCTTTAACGGTGATGCAGTTAAGGATGTGAATCTTATAAAAGGTGGAATGCCTGCTCAATACGGAGGAAGGCTCTCTTCGGTTCTGGATATATCAATGAAAGAGGGGAATGATAAAACATATCATGTAGACGGTGGAATAGGATTGATTTCCTCCCGTCTGACCATTCAAGGACCTGTTAAAAAAGATACCAGCTCATTTATTGTATCAGCCAGGAGAACCTATATCGATATTCTGGCTAAACCATTCATCTCAAAAACATCCAAATACTACGGAACGGGGTATTATTTTTATGACATGAATGCCAAAGTAAACTACCGCTTGTCAGATAAGGACCGGTTGTTTCTAAGCGGTTATTTTGGCAGAGATGAGTTCAATTACAATAATACAGTTTCCAATTTCAATGTAAATATTCCATGGGGAAATGCGACCGGAGTATTGCGGTGGAATCATTTGTTCAATGATAAACTGTTTCTGAATACTTCAGCGATTTTCAGCGACTATCAGTTCTCCTTCGGCGCTACAGAAAGCGGGTTTGATTTCAGACTCTATTCCGGTATTCGTGACTGGAACTACAAAATGGATTTTTCCTATTTCCCTAATACCCGGCATGAGATAAAGTTCGGAATGAATTATATTTTCCACACGTTTACTCCGAGCAATGCGACAGCCAAACAAGGAGATGTGGTATTCGATCTGGGTAAGATAAAGAAACAATATGCACATGAGGTAGCCTTGTATTTCAGCGATGATTTTGATGTGACCGATAAGATAAGGCTGAGTATGGGCATACGTGAATCCTATTTTATTATGGTGGGCCCGTTTGACCGCTATATCCATGATGTGACAGGAAAAATTGTGGATACCACACATTACGGGGAAGGACAGCGTGTAGCTGATTACGGAGGACCGGAGCCTCGTCTTTCTATCCGCTATTCGCTCCGCCATCATGCCTCTCTGAAAGCTAATTATACGCATAACTATCAATACATCCATCTGGCATCACTCAGTTCGGTTTCACTTCCTACCGATGTATGGGTGCCTACTTCTGATATCGTAAAGCCTCAGATTTCGGATCAGGTATCCACCGGATATTTTCAAAATTTCCATCAGAATACATACGAGGGATCGGTGGAAATCTATTACAAGTATATGCAGCATCAGGTAGAATATAAGGAAGGCGCATTACCTACTGATGATACAAAAGATAATGCGGATTATAATTTTGTATTTGGCTCCGGGCAGTCGTATGGTGCGGAGTTTTTCTTCAAGAAATGTTTGGGCAAGCTAACGGGATGGGTGGGATACACACTTTCCTGGACTACACGTACATTTCCCGACCTGAATAACGGACAGACCTATTATGCCAAATACGACAGGCGTCATGATATTTCCATCGTGTCTACTTATACCTTATCTCCGAAATGGACCTTTTCTGCTGTATGGGTATATGCAACGGGTAATGCAGTTACATTGCCGGTTGCCAGATATTTTATTGATGGAACGATTGTGAGTGAGTACAGTGCATTGAATGCATTGCGTATGCCTCCTTATCACAGGCTGGATATAAGTGCCACCTGGACATTGAAAAAAACAAAACGGCTGGAACAGAATCTTAATTTTTCCATTTTCAATGTCTATAACCGGATGAATCCTTACTTTATTTATTTTGACAGCTCAGGCAGTATTCAACAAGGAAACCTGAGTATTCAGGCCAAGCAAGTTTCTTTGTTCCCGATACTTCCTTCAGTAACCTATAATTTCAAGTGGTAAGAATGAGAATAGATACTCAGGATATAAATCGCTCAGTGACCATTAGTCAATCGGCAGTTGGCAAAAAAATAAAGGCACGAATTGCCAATTGCCGATTGCCCATTGTCATTGGCCTGGTGACCAGGCTTCACTTATGCTTTGGCAGACAAGCTGCTGCTTGTCTTGTAGCTTCTGTTTTTCTGGTTTCGTGTGAAAAAAATATAAATATTACGCTTCCTCCTGCTCCTAGCCAGGTAGTAATTGAGGGACATATTGAAACCGGTCAGGGCGCCTATGTATTAGTTACGCGCAACAGTCCGTATTTTTCTCCGCTCGATACTAATGCCGTTCTTAATTCGATCATAAGGGATGCAACCGTTATCGTTTCCGATGGTTTACATACCGATACGCTGCCTTTTTTTATAGACATCTTACCCAAACCGGACAATTATCTGTACACAACCTATATACCATGGTATTATAAAAAAGCAAGCCCTACTGTCATTGGTCAGCCGGGAAAAACATATAATCTGGTTGTTATCGTGAATGGACAAAAATTCACTTCTACCACCACCATGCCCAATCCAGTAATAAAATTAGACAGTGTGTGGTTTAAGCTTCAGCCTCCGAGCGACTCGCTCGGTTTTGTATGGGCCCATTTGAGCGATCCGGCTGCCGAACAGAATTACTACCGTTGGTATGCCAAACGGATAAACAAAGACAAGAAATTTCTGGCCCCGATTGGGGCCACGTTTAATGATAAGTTCATTAACGGACAAAGCTTCGATTTTGCGTACGACCGGGGAAGCGAACCCAACTCAACGGCTGCTGATGATAACAATGCAGAAGCCGGGTATTTCAAAATCCACGATACCGTAGTGGTTAAGTTTTGCTCGATCGATCTGGCTTCTTATAATTTTTATTCCAGTTATGAGGCCGCTGCGGCTAGTAATGGTAACCCGTTTGGATCACCATCCAATATTAAGACCAATATTGTGGGTGGTGGGCTTGGAATATGGGCAGGATTTACAACCTCTTTTGATACGCTGGTAGATAAGCCACATCCCTGACGCACCTCCGTGTACTTACAGGGATTCATGTAAGTAATTCCCAAAGCGCCTGTTGGCATTACCTGGGGGTATACGAACAGGCATTTTTATTTAATAAATACCTATTAAAAAAAGTATAAATTCTATATTCAAGGGAGGGCAATTGATTACTTTTGCATGAAAATCCTAATAACTGATTAAATGAGCGGGAATACAGAACATGTAAAATGTCTAATAATAGGAAGTGGTCCGGCAGGTTATACGGCAGCAGTATATGCTGCCAGGGCCGATCTTAAGCCATTGATATACACTGGGATAGAAGAGGGTGGTCAATTAACAACAACAACTGAAGTGGAGAATTACCCTGGTTATCCAAATGGTATTCAAGGACCTGAAATGATGAAATTATTTAGACAACAGGCCGAGCGTTTTGGAACGGAAGTCAGGTTCGGTATTGCTACTTCGGTTGATTTTTCGAAACATCCGCATAGGGTTGTCATAGATGAAACCAAAACTATTGAGGCGGATACTGTAATTATTGCTACAGGAGCTTCTGCCAAATGGCTGGGTCTTGAATCAGAACAAAAACACCGGTTAAATGGCAGCGGGGTTACTGCTTGTGCAGTATGTGATGGTGCTTTTTACAGGGGACAGGATGTAGCCTTGGTTGGAGGTGGGGATACTGCCGCCGAAGAAGCTACTTATCTGAGTAAATTATGCCGTAAGGTATATATGATTGTGCGCAGAGATGAATTGAGGGCATCCAAAGCTATGCAGACCAGGGTTTTCAATACTCCGAATATTGAAATGGTATGGAATTCAGAAACAATAGAAGTTCTTGGTAATGAAGCTGTTGATGGGGTTCTTATCAAAAATGTGAATAACGGGGAAAAGCGTACTTTAGCCGTTACTGGTTTTTTTGTAGCCATTGGCCATAATCCGAATACATCGATATTTAAGAACTGGATTCAGATGGATGAGCAGGGGTACATTAAAACAATACCAGGAACGAGTCGTACCAATGTGCCGGGGGTATTTGCAGTAGGCGATGCACAGGATAAGGTATACCGGCAGGCCGTAACAGCAGCCGGAAGCGGATGTATGGGGGCATTGGATGCCGAACGTTATCTGGCAGAACACGGATTTCATTAAATGATGAAGGTTTTCAATTATACTTTTTTTCCGTCTTTCAATAAAGCTCTTGCCGTTCTTGCCTTCATGATGGTGGCGACAGCATCTTTGCATGCACAGTTTACTTTTGTCGGTGCTCCACCACCTCCCAATAAATACAAAGCTTCTCAAGTGGTAGACCCCGATCGGGGAATTGCTATTTACGATAAAATGAATATTGCAATCGGCGACTCTACCCGTCAGACACCCAAAGGGTATGCAGCCAGCGATTGGATTGAGGATTACTATGAAAGCGGACAGCTCCTTCACAAAGGATTCTATATTGATGGTAAGCTCAAGGTATATAAGAACTATTGGGAAAACGGACGGATGGAACGCAACTTCCGTTTCCTTGACTTTTCAAAATCACAAATGACTATCTACTACAAAGATGGTCAGCTTCGCTCCGATATCCTCTATAAAGATGGAGCGGCCATGAAAACGAATGAATTTTATCCAAGCGGAAAACCTGATTTTGAGGAAGAGTACGACTCCAAAATGGAATATCTCCTGGGCCGTAAAAGCTATTATGAAAATGGGAACCCTCAGTCACTTCTGGAATTGAAAAACCCCAAGAAAAAGATTTACTACCAGACTGATTATTACGAGAATGGTAAGGTGAAAGAAGAAGGCGGAATAGTATTATTGCCTGGAACTGATGATTACCGAAAAGATGGTACCTGGAAAGTATATGACGAAACAGGGAAACAAACTGCCGAAGAAGAATATGCTAAAGGAACCCTTAGCAATCAGAAAAAACTCTGATAATTCATCCCCCCATTTAGTGTCCGAAGTATAATCAATCCAGCCATAGCTGAACAGGCATTATAATACGTGTGTATGCTTTTTTCCCGTTTAGCTCGGCGGGTGTCCATTTGGGCATAGCATTGAAAACACGGATAATTTCACGTTCTGTATTTTCATCGGCCATATCCGATTTGCTCTTAATAAGACAAGGGTTGCGAACCTTTCCGGATGCATCTATCACGATGGTAATGGTAAGCGTTTTTTTTCCGGTATTCTTTCCTTTTAAGTGTTTAAAATTTTTCCCGATAAAATCCATCATTTTGGCATCACCTCCCGGATACTGCGCCAGTGTATTGGCGAGGCGAAATACTTTTTGTCCATCCAGGGTATCCGGTTTGGGAATACAATCCGATGCCTGTAAATTGCTCTGTTGCGAAAAAAGAAATGCCGGCATTAAAAAACAAAAAGAAAATAAATAAAAACGGGAATATTTCATGAAGAGAAAGATAAAAAAAAGTCCCGCAACAGCGGGACTAGGGTTTGGAGCTTATGGAATCAATTAAGCTTTCTTTACGTTAATGGCGTTCAACCCTTTTTTGCCTTCAGATTCTTCGTAGGTGACTTTATCATCCTGGCGAATTTTGTCGATCAATCCTGTAGCATGAACAAAGATTTCCTTACCTGTCGCATCCTCTTTAATAAAACCATAACCCTTGGTCTCATTGAAAAATTTTACTGTGCCTGTTTTCATTGTAATTAAATTAAATTATAAATTGGTAGAATTGCTCCAAAGCTAAGAATATTTTGACAAATAAAAAAAAGCCTCTTTTTAAAGCTGGGCTGTGCTGGTAGCCCTATTTACCAACCTGATTTATTGATTAAATAATAGATAATTCTTATATTAAATTTATGTGATATATATTAAAATTCGAAAAAAATCAAGACTCTATAGGATTCTATTCTGCTTTTTCTTTTAATTTTTTCTCTTTCTTCCCCTGACTTTCCCGTTTGTCTAACTCGATAGGATTTCGGAAAATACATTCGTCATTGAAAACATCGAGCACAATATTGGAGTCCTTATGAACTTTTCCGGACAAAATCTGCCGGGATAATTCGTTCAAGACTTTTTTCTGCAGAATTCGTTTTACAGGACGGGCTCCGAATTGCGGATCATATCCTGTTTGGCTCAACCATTCAATGGCCTCTTTACTTGCACTAAGGTGAATGCCATTTTCTTCCAGCATTTTAGCGATACCGGCAAACTGTATCTCTACTATCTGATAGACATTCTTTTTGCTAAGCGGAGTAAACATGATAATCTCATCAATCCGGTTAAGAAATTCGGGGCGAATGGTTTTGCGCAAAAGTTCCAGCAAATCGGCTTTTGTCGTTTCCATTAGACTTTCCAAATTTTTATCCGTAAGGGATTCAAAACTTTCCTGGATCAGGGTAGAGCCCAGGTTGGAAGTCATGATAATAATGGTGTTTTTGAAATTCACCGTTCTGCCTTTGTTATCTGTCAGACGTCCATCATCCAGCACCTGCAGCAAAATGTTGAATACATCAGGATGTGCTTTTTCTATTTCGTCAAGGAGTACTACACTGTAAGGTTTTCTTCTTACCGCTTCCGTTAATTGTCCCCCTTCTTCATATCCGACATATCCCGGAGGAGCACCTACCAACCTGCTTACAGCATGTCTTTCCTGGTATTCGCTCATATCGATCCGGGTCAGGGAGCTTTCATTGTTGAACAGAAATTCGGCAAGGGCTTTGGCAAGTTCTGTTTTCCCCACTCCGGTGGTTCCAAGAAATATAAAGGATCCGATAGGGCGTTTGGTATCCTGCAGTCCGGCACGGCTTCTGCGTACGGCATCTGAAATGGCAAGAATGGCTTCATCCTGGCCTACTACCCGTTTATGCAATTCATCTTCCAGGTGAAGGAGCTTCTCCCTTTCACTCTGAAGCATGCGGTTCACGGGAATACCTGTCCAGCTGGATATAACTCCTGCTATATCTTCACTATCCACTTCTTCTTTAATCATTGCAGAGCCACTGCCTTGCAGGTCACCCAGTTTTTTCTCAAAATCATGTAAGCTGATTTCTGCCTCTTTTATTTTTCCATAGCGGATCTCGGCAACTTTTCCATAATCACCGCTGCGCTCGGCTTGTTCTGCCTCAAACTTAAATTGTTCTATCTGTTCTTTTATTTTCTGTATTCCTTCTACTATTTCCTTCTCTCCTTTCCAGCGGGCTCTGAGGCTGTTCCTTTTATCACTCAGTTCTGCTATTTCACGGTTCAGGTCCGCAAGTTTCGATTCGTCATTCTCTCTTTTGATTCCTTCCCGTTCTATTTCCAGCTGACGCGTCTTGCGTTCCACTTCTTCCAGCTCAATGGGCATGGAATTGATCTGCATCCTTAATTTGGAGGCTGCCTCATCCATGAGGTCGATGGCTTTGTCGGGTAAGAAACGATCCGTAATATAACGCTGAGAAAGTTCTACTGCCGAAATAATAGCTTCATCTTTGATCCTCACCTTATGGTGGGTCTCATATTTTTCCTTAATACCGCGCAGGATTGAAATGGCATCTTCAGCAGAAGGCTCATCAACCATTACTTTCTGGAATCTACGTTCCAGCGCTTTATCTTTTTCGAAATATTTCTGAAACTCATTCAACGTGGTAGCTCCTATGGCTCTCAGTTCGCCACGGGCCAAGGCAGGTTTTAATATATTGGCAGCATCCATCGCTCCTTCCCCTCCTCCAGCACCAACAAGCGTATGTATTTCGTCAATAAAAAGAATGATTTCTCCTTCCGCACCAATTACTTCCTTCACCACCGATTTCAATCGCTCTTCAAATTCACCTTTATATTTTGCACCAGCAATAAGTGCCCCCATATCAAGGGAGTAAATCTGTTTTGTTTTCAGATTTTCGGGTACATCACCATTCAGGATACGATGTGCCAGTCCTTCTGCAATGGCTGTTTTA
>JABDCB010000074.1 GCA_013288325.1 Bacteroidota bacterium | reverse complement strand
CGCTTGGGCTCGTTAGCACATGGATTCCGCTGTTCAGTAACGATACGCCTGTATTGCCTGATGCCTGGCTGTTGTCCTGTATATATCTTACTTTGACACCTCTGGTATAGGCCGCATTAATGGCTGTGGCAATAGGATCGCCAGTGTATGTGTGATACTCATATTGGGCCAGGTCCACGGTATATTTTGCCCTGTTGATATATGCTGCGAGGGTATCGAATACCGTATTGTTGAGGTAAACTGCATTCACCCCGCTTGATAAACTGGTATTAACAGGTTGTGTGAAATACACCTTAATGTATTTCATAATGTTTTGCTGGGCTGGAAGCTGTGTGGAGAGAGCCGCAAAAAATAATAATACCGGAATCAGTATTCTTCTCTTTCTAAGCAATTCATGTTTGTGTGCAGGGAATAAGCTTTCTGCAGCCCCTGCGGAATGTTTGTTTGTCTTCATTGTGGTTTGTTTGGGCCGAGTGGTTCAGGACGTTCTGCTGTCTATAAAAACAGAATCCTGTAGGATATTCACTGCTGTGTGAAGGTCTAAGGTAAGTAAAGAAAATGTTAATTCAAAGTTACCAATGTTATTAGAAAGTTATTAGGAGGGATCCTGCTTTTGTATAACCCCTGTCAATATTGACAAGTTTCATATTCGCACATGACGAAAGTCATGGGATACAGAATCACAACAAGGTAATTTTGTTTTATGCGAAAGTCTGGCCTGACACATATGAAACGAGCGATTTCTATCGGGGATATGTTTTCCGAATGTCAGATACAATAAGGTGAATTCGGATTTAGGAAGGAAAGGGATATTACGCCGGTAATCGCTTCACTTTCAGGATCTGTGACCAGAATCACATATTTTTTCGTATAAATTATATTACTTTAAAACCTGCTAATAAGTGTCATAATTTGTTGATGAGGATGGGTAATACAGATTCATGTTTTTCGTGTAAAATATTTGTCAAATGCTTCGCTTCCATGTTGAGTAAGAAGGAACTGACGGAGTTGGAGGGGAATATTTCCATGGAGGATATTTCCGAAGGAAATGTGATCTATACGGAGCGTAAAAGCGCTTCTCAGTTTTACATTATCCGTTCCGGAAAGGTAAAGTTGGAATATGGCAATTACTCCCTTCGTCCTATGATTATCGGAATGAAGCAGGAAGGAGACTACCTGGGGCTGGAAGCCCTGTTTGCCAACAATAAATACCTGGTCACCGCGACCTCCTTCAGCGATGTTTCCTATTGTACAATCCCACAGTCCAGCATAGAACAACTGGTTCTTTCCAATACAGCCATCTGTAAAACGATGTTTTCGAATATACAACGGGGGTTAGAACAAAACCTGAAGTATACCAACCTCATGATTTCAGGCTCATCCCTGGGGCGACTGGCATATGTCCTGCTTCTCTTAAAAGACTCCCGTGGAACCATTAATGCTCCTAAAGAAGAAATTGCCAGAATGACCGGGTTCAGAAGAGAAACGGTTTCGCGTTTACTGGCCAAATTGAAAGCCCGTAATATCCTGGAGATAAGCCATCGGGAGGTAAAAATTCTGAATCAGGAGGAACTGGAATTTATGGAGTAAATTCCACTGTTCAGTTACCCCGAATAAATCACTTGTCTTTCTCCTATACCTTTTATGCCGTTTCGGTACTGATTCCGGCTGTGCCAATTACAACCCCTATCTTTGTCAAAACAAAATTCATGACCCCAGCCGAATCGGATTATGTATTAAAAAACTATTTCCCCCTGATGAGTAAGGAAGCTTCCGCTGTGCTCAAAAAATATATGGATGTTTTTAATGTCCGGGTAGTGATGAAAGGAAGTGAAGAGAATCAGGAAGTAGTAAACAAATTGCTGGCTGTGCATGACCTTCATGCTGAAGATCTGAAAAAATACACAGAACAAAATTATCAGCTTTTTCTGGAAACGACTGCAGCGCAGATTGCCGAAACACATAAAGACACCATTTATTATAATCATTGCCCCGTATGCGGGCAGCTGGCTCCCGCCCCTGATTCCAAACAAGGAACATGCGGACATACCTGGGCGTGAACGGTTGTGTCATAGAAATTCTGAAAATAGTCAGAGCCAGTCGAAATAATGTGAGCTCCCTTGTTTTCTCCTTCCTTTCAGCCTAATTTTACTGCGCTATTTAAAAACTGTGAATGCAATGGATATGAAACAAACCCTTATCAAATACGCCCATTACAATGAATGGGCCAATTCCGTCATGTTGAAGCTGGTCAAGAGTGAAGGGTCTGCATTTCTGGATAAGGAAAATTCGTCAAGCCATACTTCGTTGCGTAAAACCATCCTTCACATGGCTGATGCAGAATATCTCTGGTATACACGACTTACGGAAATGAATCTGGAGCAGGCATTGACCGGTATTCCATCCAAAATAGGTGCCGATATGGATGTATTGAGTGTGCTGGATCAGAAACATCTTGCGTTTCTGCAGTCCCAGGATGACTCCTATTTTAGTAAATCTACTTCCTATAAAAATATGAAAGGAGAACCGTTTACCACCGTCAACAGCTCCATCTTTTGGCAGGTATTTAACCATGCTACCTTTCACCGGGGACAAGTCATCATGATGATGCGCCAGAACGGTTATAAAGGACCCATCGAATCCACTGATTTTATTGCTTTCGACCGACTCGGTTAAGAAAAAATATTTTTCTTAATGAAATGGAGTAGGTTTATATCCATTCTCATCCGGATATGATGAATTCCGGCAGGGAATGTATGATTTCCTTTCCGGTAACTATAGATTCCCTCGGAGATTTTATAATTACCCTTTCAGAAAGGATCGTTTCCCATTTCAATTCTTGAATTTCCATGGAGGACGGCAGGATTACCTTCTGGTAATTTTCAACTGCCCTTTCTATAAGTATAACCTCCCTATCATAAATAATAACCTCCCGCTCGGTAGCTTTAGCTTCCTGTTTGGAAATTATCTGTTCCATATGGGAAACGATAATAACTGCGGAAGAAACTAAAAACACCTTATTGGAATTAATCAATTTCATACATGAAATGATACATTCCCAAGCAAAATGAATAGTTGGAGCTTATTTGGCTCGAAAAAATCATTTAATCAACTCAATCAATTGATTAGTAGATGGAAAGAGGCTTAGATTGGGTTTGCAAAAACATAATATGATATACAAGTTGAATTAAAAAAGAGTCTTTATTCCAGCATTAGCTTTAAATATTGCCCGTTATTTGCAATGTGATTGTATTATAAATGAGGTTTTATAAATAATACGATTCATAACAAAAACGGGGCTTCACAGTTTTAAAATATAACAATGAGTAAACCAAAAATGAATAAGAAGAGTGTAGCACTTTTCCTTTCAAAAAAATCAGTTCCTCAGATAATTGCTGATGCTAATTTATATGTGGATCAAATGAGTGGCAATGCAGACTTTCCTAATCCAGTTCCTTCCTTGTCGACCATACAAACCCAGATTGCTCAGGTACAGACAGCTTATACTGTGGCACAGACCAGACAAAAAGGTGCAGTCAGTGCTATGTATTCAGTGCTCAAAGTGCTTGAAGTTTCATTGAAACAACTGGCTTCCTATGTAGAAACGGTGGCCAATGCAGACCCTGATCTTGCCGAATCGATTATACTGAGTGCCGGAATGACGGTAAAGAAAGCTGCGGTAAGAGCTCCCAAGATATTCAGTGTTAAACAGGGTATTGTGCCGGAGGAGGTAATCCTGAATAACAAAGCATTAAAGAGGGCGGCTTATATCTATCAAATTACCACCGATCCGTCCAAACCGGATAGCTGGGAAATTATTTATTCCGGGCTGAGAGTAAAGTATATCCATAAAGGCTTGACACCCGGTGTCAGATATTACTTTAAGACAACAGTAATCAGCAAAGATGGGGCACTTGATAACCCGGCTATACTGAGTCTGATCACTTCATAAATCGAATACAGGTGAACAAATCGAAAGTCTTGTCAGTTAAGGTTCTTGTGTAGTGATTGCTGATTTCATTATCATGCTTCAATCTCTTACTTGTGGTTTCTCTAACGGACATTTGCATTATATCGATCTGTGATCCATTACCGATATAATTAATAGGGATCCAGGTTGGTACAATGAACATCATTTCAACCGGGAACTCTTTTTTATTGCCACTTCCCGCTTTAATACGGTGTTGCAGCCTTTATTGAAAGGTGTTTAATCCTGCAGCCAGTGTGCAAACTATTTATAAATATAACATAACTGTATATACTAAAATATAATAATGCAATACAGTTTGTGATGGATTAAGCCTAGATCGTTTTTCATGTGTTTTATATATAGGTTTTACATTTAAAAGAGCTATATTTACTGCTAGAAACTATTATCTACTCCTGTTGAAAATAGTTGTACCCCTTAAGAAACAGATGAACAGGATCAAAGAAATTTTAGAATTTCAGGGACGTTCCCAGACATGGCTTGCAAAAGCTATTGGGAAAAGTTATGTAGTAACGACAAATTACTGCAACAATAAAGCTCAGCCAAGTGTACCTGTTCTTATACGGATTGCTAAAGTGCTGGATGTAGATGTAAGAGAGCTTCTTGTATCTACAGGAGGCGGTAAAGCAAAATCCTGAATCACCCTTTGTTTTCCTGAGAAAATCCTTCCTGCCTGAACAAAGGCATTAAATTCCTTGTATTTTTACGCCTATATCCGGAAACGATGTCAAAAAAACGTAGTGCGGCACTGGGCTTTATTTTTATTACCCTTTTAATTGATATTACTGGTCTGGGAATTATCATTCCTATTATGCCTGCTCTTATACAGGAGCTGATAGGTGGAGATCTCAGTCAGGCTGCTACTTATGGTGGCTGGCTGATGTTTTCTTATGCTGTTATGCAGTTCTTTTTTTCACCCATTCTGGGTAACCTGAGCGATCGCTACGGCCGTCGCCCTATTCTTTTGCTGAGCCTTTTAGGACTTGGTGTTGATTATCTTGTTCTGGCTGTGGCCCCCACTATAGGCTGGCTTTTTGTAGGACGAATTATGGCCGGTATTTCAGGCGCAAGCATCACAACCGCTACCGCTTATATTGCTGATATCAGTACCCCTGAAAAAAGGGCACAGAACTTTGGAATGGTAGGTGTTGCCTTTGGTCTTGGTTTTATTCTTGGCCCCTGGCTGGGTGGGCTTCTCGGAACGTATGGTTCACGTATCCCATTTTATGCTTCTGCCGGTTTGGCCTTACTGAATACGTTGTATGGATATTTTGTTCTTCCCGAATCACTGAAACCAGAAAACAGACGCAAATTTGATTGGAAAAGAGCTACTCCCGGAGGATCCTTAAAACACCTGAAAAAATATCCGGTTATTTATGGATTGGTGGCTTCTTATATACTTATCTATCTCGCATCACATGCGGTACAAAGTACCTGGACCTATTTTACATCCGAAAAATTTCATTGGAGTAAAATGATGGTGGGCAATTCGCTTGCATTTGTAGGCTTAATGGTGGCGATAGTGCAGGGAGGATTGATTCGCGTACTGAATCCTAAACTGGGACAGAAACGATCCGTTATACTTGGGCTTTGTCTTTATGCCGTTGGTCTTATACTCTTTGCTTTTGCCAATGAAGGCTGGATGATGTTTGCTTTTTTGATTCCATATTGTTTGGGTGGCATAGCCGGGCCGGCCCTTCAAGGGATTATGGCAGGGCAGGTGCCTGCCAATGAGCAAGGCGAACTGCAAGGTGCTTTAACCGGCCTCACCAGCCTTACCATGGTTGTGGGTCCTTTATTAATGACCAATCTCTTTTCTTTTTTCACCCGAAAAGGCGGTTCGTTTTATTTTCCTGGAGCTCCATTCCTACTGGGAGCCATCCTTATTATTGGAAGCATATTAGCGGCTTTGGGTTCTTTGCGTTTGTATTCGCAGACGGCTAAATAGAAGTCAGAAGAAAGAAATCAGAAGTCAGAAGAAGAGCTGCAGGGGCATCTCCCAACTCCCTAATTTTTTTATTTTATAGAATACTTTCCCGTTTCTGGAAAGTGTTTTCAGCTGCGTATTATCAAAAAGAACTGTCAATCAGCGTGATAATTACTTATTGCTAGTGGTATGCTTTTGGTATGGATAAGGTTGATTGTTTTTATTAATTATTTAACCGAAATAAAACTTCATATTATGAAAACAAAAATCATTGGTATCCTTTTCCTCACCGGTTTGATGTTGGTAGGAAAAATAAATGCACAGAACGGAAGTGCCGGTATACTCATTGGCGCATCTACCACCTCTGTTAAACTCAGTGATTTTAGAAACACCGCTATGTCGGCTGCTAAAGGACAAGGCATAGCGGGTTTTGAAGGAGGTGTATATGGAAAGTTCGGGCTGGGCCCTCTGTATATCAAACCCATGGTGCTGGCAGGGTATCAGTCAGGGCAACTGAACATTAACTACGAAGACGGAACCAGCAAAAATGCCGATTTCAAAGATGGGAAACTGGAAGTGCCCGTAATGATCGGGATCCCTATTTTTCATTTTATAGGAATAGAGGCCGGTCCGGTATATAACTGGATGTTTATGGTATCCGAAAATGCAGATCCGGGTTTGCATCTGCAGCAATCCGGTTTAGGCTATCGGGTAGGGGCCAATGTACAGCTTGGATTATTGAATGTGGGACTTGCTTATCAGGGACTCAGTAATATGTCGAACGGATCAAGCAATACCACCTTTCAATCACCCAATGAGCTCATTCTGGATGTAGCGATACGGTTGGGAGGGGGGAAGTGAGAAGTGAGAAGACAGAAGACAGAAGACAGAAGACAGAAGACAGAAGACAGAAGACAGAAGACAGAAGACAGAATTGGGTGTTAAAGATAATACGTTGCTTCTGATTTCTGTCTTCTGACTTCTTATTTAATTAATGGTCATTCAGCGGCAATCCTCTTTTCTGAAACTCGGTCCAGTTGAGATATTCAGGTGCTTTACGGTGAACTTCCATGGTAATGCAATCCTGTACAGGACAAACAATTTTACAAAGGTTGCAACCTACACATTCTTCATCCTTGATGGTATACGTATTATAGGGCATTCCTTTTTTGATATCAATGCTTTGGTGAGAGGTGTCTTCACAGGTGATATAACATAATCCGCAGTGAATACACTTATCCTGATTGATATTGGCAATGATGTGATAATTGATATCCAGTTCTTCCCAACGGGTAAGAGAAGGTACACTCAGTCCCTGGAAATCAGAAATGGTTTTATAACCTTTTTCATCCATCCAGTTATTAAGACCTTCGCATAAATCCGTGATAATCCGAAAACCTTGTACCATGGCGGCGGTACATACCTGAACATTGGAGGCTCCCAGCAAAATAAATTCAGCAGCATCTTTCCAGGTGCTGATACCTCCTATGCCGGATATGGGCACTTTGCGGGTTACTTCATCCTGAGCAAGCGTGGTAAGCATTTTTAATGCAATGGGTTTCACAGCAGGGCCGCAATAGCCGCCGAATACCGATTTGCCGGCTACATTTGGATTGGGAACTAAGGTATCAAGATCAACTCCCGTAACCGATTGAATGGTATTGATCAGTGACAGTGCATTGCTGCCTGCCTCGGTAACAGCTCTTCCGGCAGGTACTACCGAATGAACATTGGGTGTAAGCTTGGTGATAACAGGAATTTGTGCTACTTCCATGACCCATTCCACGACCATTTTGGCTATTTCCGGATCCTGTCCAACAGAAGCTCCCATTCCCCGTTCCACCATTCCATGCGGGCAACCGAAGTTAAGTTCCAATCCATGAGCACCGGTATCCTGTGCTTTTTTTACCATCTCATGCCAGCTTTCCTTGTTGTTGTCGGCCATTAAAGAAACTACCATGGCCCTGTCGGGAAACTCTTTCAGCACTTCGCGGATTTCTTTCAGGTTGATATCAAGAGGCCGGTCGGAGATAAGCTCTATATTATTAAATCCCATTGCTTTCTGCCCGTTATAAGTGAGGGCCGAATAGCGGGAAGAAACATTTTTTACCTGTGTACCCAGTGTTTTCCATACCACGCCTCCCCATCCGGCTTCAAAAGCCCGGAGTACATTAATCTTTTTATCGGTTGGAGGCGCCGATGCCAGCCAAAAAGGGTTGGGAGATTTGATGCCCAGAAAGTCGGAACGTAAGTCAGCCATCGTATGATTTATGATTTAAGAATTAAGATTTATGAATTAAGATTTAAGATTTAAGAATTATGATTTTAAAACATATCTTCTTTCAAATCAAAAATCTTAAATTATTTTCCAGTCTGCTTTTTCAAATATTCCAGTATTCCCTCAGCCGCATCTTTTCCTGCCTGCACAGCATCCACCACTTCTTTTCCTCCGTTTACTGCATCGCCGCCTGAAAACACACCGGGAATATTTGTCTTGCCGGACTTATCGATTTTTATTTTCCCTTCTTTATTCTCAATCGCCGATTTCGTTACCAGATCCTCGAACGGGATTTGTCCTGCAGCCTTGATTACCATATCCACTTCCAGTTCAAACGTTTCACCGGTATCAACCGGTGATTTACGGCCGGAAGCATCGGGAGCGCCGAGTTTCATTTTGGAGCAAACCAGTTTTTTTGCTTTACCATTTTCTCCTATTATCTCTTTGGGAGCCGAAAGCCAGAGGATATTACATCCATCCAGGCGTGCCAGTTCAAGTTCCACATCGGTGCAGGGTTTTTCCTGTTCTGTGCGACGGTACAGGAGTGTGACCTCTTTTGCTCCGAGGCGTTTACTTTGTGTGGCAGCATCAATGGCAGTCATGCCCATGCCTATTACAGCTACATTATCTCCGACGCCTACCTTGGAATAATCACTTGTGCGAAGGTTGTATATAAAGGAGATGGCATCTTCCACACCCTGAAGCTCTTCTCCCGGAATTTGCAAGCCACGTGCTATTCCTACTCCGATTCCAAGAAAAACGGCATCATGCTTTTTTCTCAGTTCATCCAGGTGTATTGTTTTTCCCAATTCCTGGTTGTACTTGATTTCTATTCCACCGATGGAAGTAATGTATTTCACTTCGGCTTCACAAAATTCGGGTGTTACTTTATAGGCCGCTACTCCGTATGTCATAAGTCCCCCGCCTTTAGCTTCTTTTTCAAACACCGTAACATCCACTCCTTCGAGTGAAAGACTATGTGCACAGGATAATCCTGCCGGGCCGGCACCCACGATGGCTACTTTTTTGCCATTGGAAGGTTTACGTGTAAAAAGTTTCCATTGTTCATCGATGGCTTTTTCGGTAGCATAGCGCTGCAGTTTTGCAATAGCAATGGGTGTTTCTTCGAGAAGGTTATATACGCAGGCCCCTTCGCACAATTTTTCTACCGGACAAACTTTAGAGCAGCCACCACCCATTATATTGGAAGAAAAAATGGTGTGAGCAGACCCTTTCAGATTGCCGGAAGCAATTTGTTTGATAAACAACGGTATCTGTATGCTGGTAGGGCATAGCTTGGTGCAGGGAGCATCGAAACAGTTGATGCATCGATTGGCTTCGAGCAGCGCTCCTTCGGGATGATCAAAAGGAGGATGGAGATCGGAAAAATTCTTTTCCAGATCTTCACTACTCAGGCGGCTGTTTTGAATAGACATAAGGTGTTGTTTAATGATTAAAGTGCCGTGATAGGTCCGTATGTTTCCGGACGGCGATCGCGGAAAAACTGCCAGGTGCTTCTTACCTGTTCAATCATATCCAGGTCAAAGTCGGCAACCAGCAACTCATCTTTATCTTCGGAAGCACAGGCAAAGATCTGTCCTCTTGGATCCACAAAATAAGATGTGCCGTAAAATTTGCCCAAATTCCAGGGTTCTTCGGTACCTACCCGGTTGATACATCCCATAAAATAACCATTGGCGGCAGCATGCGCAGGTTGTTCCAGTTTCCATAAATACTGGGATAAACCGGCTACGGTTGCTGAGGGGTTATAAACGATTTCGGCTCCATTAAGTCCCAGGCAACGCGCCCCGTCAGGGAAATGCCTGTCGTAACAGATATAAACACCTACTTTGGCATATTTGGTCTGAAACACCGGATATCCCAGGTTACCAGGTTTGAAAAAGAATTTCTCCCAGAAACCAGATGTGTGAGGAATATGGTTTTTTCTGTATTTGCCCAGATAAGTTCCATCGGCATCAATTACAGCTGCGGTATTATATAATACACCGGCCTGTTCTTTTTCATAGATAGGAACAATAATCACCATATTGTATTTTTTGGCATAGGTTGCCATCAGCTCTGTAGTAGGGCCTGGTACTGTTTCGGCCGAAGCATACCATTTGGCATCCTGCCCCGGACAGAAATAGGGAGTATTGAATATTTCCTGAAGACAAAGGA
>JABDCB010000073.1:97-10409 GCA_013288325.1 Bacteroidota bacterium | reverse complement strand
GCGCAACAACTCACTGCGAAATATCGGGAGTGACGGATTACAAATGCCTGGACGATAAAGACTGTCTTACACGTATCCGGAATATCATGGATAAGGTAGGTGATTATGATAAAGCGGGCTTTGACCGGGTCACAGCCCAGTCTCCTAAAAAGGACCCTACCGAATTACCTGGAATTATTCCGGATAGCAGGGAGAAGCCTTATGATATGCATGAGGTCATAGAACGTTTGGTAGACGGTTCGGAATTTGAAGAGTATAAAGAGGCATATGGTCAAAGTATTCTTTGCGGCCTGGCGCGAATAGACGGTTGGGCTGTTGGTATTGTTGCTAATCAGCGTAAGGTGGTAAAAAGCAAGAAAGGTGAAATGCAGTTTGGAGGAGTGATTTATTCTGATTCTGCCGATAAGGCGGCCAGGTTTATAATGAATTGTAATCAGAAAAAAATTCCATTGCTATTTCTTCAGGATGTAACCGGTTTTATGGTAGGATCCCGCTCTGAACAAGGTGGAATTATTAAAGATGGGGCCAAAATGGTAAATGCTATGAGCAACTCCGTAGTGCCGAAATTTACTGTTATTGTCGGGAATTCATATGGAGCGGGTAATTATGCCATGTGTGGCAAAGCTTACGACCCTCGTCTCATTGTGGGATGGCCCACAGCACAAGTGGCTGTGATGGGAGGTTCCCAAGCGGCAAAAGTGCTGGTTCAAATAGAAATAGCATCCTTAAAAGCAAAGGGGGAAGTCATTACTCCCGAAGTGGAAAGTGAATTATTTAACCGCATAAAGGATAGATATGATGTTCAAACATCTCCTTATTATGCGGCTGCCCGGTTATGGCTGGATGCCATCATCCATCCTGCCGATACCCGTAAATGGATATCCATGGGAATAGAGATGGCAAACCATGCACCACTTACCAAACCTTATAATGTAGGTGTAATACAAACCTAAAACCACTGCTGTTTTTTCAGGCGGCACGTTCTACTTCCACATTGCGACGATGCATTACTTTGAGCAGCATGGCATAAATAGCTGTTCTGGGGTAATTACAACGCAACTCTGATTCCTTCAAGTGAAGAAAAATCGTGTTCGATGCAAGGCCTTTGCTACGATGAATCCGATTACGAAAGATTTCCCATAAACGATCGGCATTCGGTACAGCAGCCCCTCGCCCGTTTTTGGAGGTCGTATCTCCATTAAGCCTATAGTATTGTCTTTCTTTCAGATCTACCAGGCCACAGAACTTTTGTGAAAAGCCATCCTTCTTGGCACCTGCTTTCTTGCTCCGGGCAAGATGCAAAAAACGGTTTCTGCGAAGTTCATGAATAGGAGTAATTTTCAGCTTACTTCCTTCCATTTCAATTCCTGCCATTGTTATAATGTTCTTTTTGCCGGACTTCCCAGCATTGGATTCCAGATCCCCGTTTTTCTTTTTGTTCTTACGTTGATCTGTAAACGTACTCGCTGAAAGCCTCCGGGCATCCTGCTTTAACAAATCATCATCACACAGCAGGATCATCTTTCGAATGTCGCCCAGATACTTATTCACCGTTACCCGACTAATACCTGTCATTTCAGATATTTCAACGGCTGTTTTTTCCTGACAAAAATATTTCAGGATCAATTTGAATTCTGCCTCGCTGATATGGGCTCTTCTCGAAAATCGGTTTTTCATGGTTGTATGATCTTTGGTTTGTTCATAGTCCAAATGTAACCGGAGAATATGCAATTTGAAACGACAAATCATTTACATGTTTGACGCTCATTTAACAAAAAATCTCCGAAGGCAGCTCCGGAGATTGAATCATTTATCGAAAAAAAGATCAGTGCACTATTTTATGATTAACCATAGTTCCTTTTATATGTACCGAGACCATATACATCGCATGAGCAACATCATCCAGCGGAACCCTCACCTTATCCCTGTAAACCGAACAACTGATATCCTTCATCACCTTATTCCCCAGCATATCGTACACACTTATTACCGCATCTGTGGTCTGATCCATGAAAAACTGAACATAATAAGCCCCTTGCTCCTGTGTTATCTTTACATTCTGATCTGAAACAAGGGATGATACATTCGTAAGAACAGAAGTCATGACAACAACTGTATGTCTCACCGTGTCATTACATACTCCATCACCCACAACAAGCGAAACTGTATACGTACCCGGTGTCAAATATTGATGTACCGGATTTACAGTAGTATTTACAGGGGTTCCATCCCCAAAATTCCATGTTTCGGCAGGATTACCTGCGCTCTGATTGATAAAGGATATTTGTCCCCCTGAATTCAGATAAACAGTATCTGCATTTTCAGTAAAAAGAGCCTGCAAAGTTGAACTCGATCCTACAGAATAGGTTGCTGAATACGAACAATGATGCGCATCTGTCAGATAAAGCGTATAGTTGCCTGTTGAAAGCCCGGTAAGCGATGTACCCGACATGCCGTTAGACCATTGATACATATAAGGCGTAGTTCCGCCGAAAGTGGCATTAATCCCTATCCCTCCATCACTGGTACTCCTGCAGCTGGTATTCGTGATGGTATTGAAAACGGAAAACGGAAGAGGTGACACGACAGAAAACGTATCATTCAATGTGCTGCAGTATCCTGCATTACCAGTTACCACTACACTATAGGTTCCGGATGCCAGGTTGGAAAGGGTATCATTGCCAACAATATTATTATCCGTTTTAAGCAGGTTATTATTTATATCATACCATTTATAAGTACAGGCTCCAGGTCCTTCTCCCTGTGCAATAGCAGTTCCATCTGTTGAAGTGGGACAAACTGTAGGCAGCGTAATCTTTGCAAGAGGTAGTCCCACATGTATAATAAAGCGAGGTGCCACGGTAGTATCCGCAATATAAAAAGTATAAGACCGGGTGGAACGCAGATCCGTCATTGTTCCAGTTGCCAAGTCTTCCATCACCAGACAGATTCCCAATGGCAGAGTTAATATACTATCCCGGTTAATGGTGTACATTCCGGATGTACCGGATCCGATAATAGCCCTCAATGGAATAGACAGAGAAGTGTTTGACCAGGGTTGATTGTTGACACTCATATCCTTTCCATCTATAAGAGTGGACAGGTTGGGAACAGCCGGATTGGAACTGAAAAATTTGAGAGCATCATAATTAGGATCATAATGTATAGAAGCACTGTCGCTAAAGGTAATCGCCGTCTCGTCATAATAACCGTTTCCTGTAAGACGCAATTTCAGGATGCTTAAATAATTTGGCACCATATTGTACAATATGGTATCTGTGGCGGTCTTACAGGCCTCTGTCAGCTTCAACGAAGGGGCCGCCCCCGTTGTCTGAATCCAGAACGCCTGACTGGAAGCTATATTGTGGTTTCCACCGTTTACACTCACTCCGGCAACATAGGTCGAAAAAGTACTTGTATTCGGGTTCCATATCTGTATCTGTCCGCTTACTCGGGTCTTTGTCCATCCTGCAGCATTCCAGTCGATAGAAGATGGGTATGGATTTGCTACTAAGTTCCATCCGTCATCCGGAGGGCTTCCGGAATTGGTATACGTAACTGGAAAGGTGAAGTTCATTTTTCCCGGAGGGCCATGTGTGCTTACGGTAAGCGGAACAGGACCTACATAAGCCCAAAAGCCCTGTCCCATTGCCACCGGATTAGTGGTGTTTGTGGCAGGAACAAATCCAGAATCCTGTATTCCTAATACTGATTCCTTATAAGAGTATATACTTACAAAACCGTAAGAAGGATCTGAAGATCCGGTAAATCCACTGGTGTAAAAGCTGCTTGCCCAATCCTGAAGGGTAAGCCCTGCAGAAATCGGAGCACCTAAAAAATACCACCCGGTAGCTCCTCCCGGAATATAGCGTTGCATAACGATATTCCCTGCAAAATTACCGCCTGTAATTTGTCCGATACGGGCTGTATTACTGGCAGTGGAAATCAATGTAAAGGTCTGACCGGTGGTGGTAAATGTTCCACTTGTAAGGGTAAGCGTACCAACCAGATTTTCAGCCCTTGTAATGGTTGCACCGGCAGCATTGTTAAGTGTTATACTGTAAAAGTTGGTGAGAGCTGTTCCACCTATTGTTTGGGCTGCAGCACCATTCAGGGTAAGGATTCCTTTTCGGGACGTAAATGTTCCGTTATTGGTCCATGCACCTTTCAAGCCGATTGCATAATTACTTGCACTTACATCCAGTGTAGCTCCGGCTCCTATAGTGAGACTTCCGGAAGCAGTAAATGGTCCTCCAAGGGTTTTGGTTCCTGTATTGGTAAACACAACCGAGCTGAATGTTTCTCCAGCTGCCTTGGTGATGGTCTGTGCAACTGTACCATTAAAGGTTACGGTACCTGTTCTGGGTGTAAAAGTTCCTGTATTAAGCCAATTCCCATTTACAGTTAGGGCAAAACTAGAAGCGGCACTTACATCAAGTGTCGATGCTGTGTTGGTGAGATTTCCATTCACAGTTACAGGGCCACCAAGCGTTTTAACTCCGGCTAACGTAAGGGTTACATTATTGAATGTTTCACCGGCTGCCTTGGTAATTGTCTGGGCCGTAGCTCTGTTAAAGGTAACCAGTCCTGATCTGGCATTAAAGGTTCCGTTATCCAGCCAGTTTCCATTTGCATTGATGGTATAATTAGATGCGCTGGCATCTAACGTGGCTCCGGCGTTAATAGTGAGATTAGATGAAACGGTAATGGGCCCGCCAAGTGATTTGATCCCCGTACCTGAAATAACAAGTAAGTTAAATGTTTCACCTGCTGCTTTGGTAATTGATGCTGCACTGGCTCCGTTAAAAGTAACAGTTCCCGTTCCCGGAGTAAAAGTCCCGGCATCAATCCAGTTTCCTCCGAGCGTAATATTCAGGTTATTAGCTACCAGGGTACCTGCTATAACATTTACATTCCCATTGACGGTAATCGAATTGGTAAATATTTTTGCCGATACAGTACCATTGTTTACTGCCAGATTTCCGATAGGCTCGTTGGTATTGATATAAATAGTCTGGGCAGCGGGTGTAGAGGCATTTCCTATTTGTAATGTCCCTCCTGTAAAGGTTGTAGTGGTATTGTTGTTGACATATCCAAGAAACTGGGCTCCGGTACCGCCCTCCTGCTGAATAACAATGGTTCCGCCCGACATATTAAATTTCGAGCCTGGGCTGTTCAGTTGAAATGGTGCAATAGCAGCATTGGTAGAACTCACCGTTGCAACGGTAAGTGTCCCCGCAGTCATGGTAAAATTGCCAATTGTATTCACATTAGGCACATAGTATTTACTGGCCACATTTACACTTCCTCCGTTAATTGTCAGAGCGCCTCCGCTGGCCAGTAAATCATCGTTTGCTGCATTTCCAATATTGAGTATACCACTGTTTACTGTAATATTTCCTGTCAGGGTGATAACTCCGGCCGTAGTGTTAACTGTAGCAGCAGCACTGTTAACAATGAGTCCTGTCGTACTGCCTATCGTTGAGGCAACATTAAAAGGGGTCACATTAACTGCATTCACAGTTGAAAGCCGGAAAGTGCCATTGGTGAGGGTGAGAAAATTGACCGCTGCCGAAAAATTGGATGCTGTTATATCCATGATATTATTTGCGGTACTACCCATATTAAGGGTTATCCGGTTGTATTTATTGGTAGCCCCTGTACCGCTAATTGTTCCGCTCCTGGTATTATTAAAAACAACATTACACAAACTGGTGCCTGCGGTAGCAAAATTGATTGTTCCGTTATTGGTAATATTTCCCGACATGGTTAATGTATGCGTGGCTGCTGATGCATTGTTGGATTCCAGCAAACCGGTAGCATTGACAGTAATATTGGTACTTACGTTGAGTGTTCGTGCAGTAGCATTGTTTCCAAGTTTTAATGTACCGATGACGTTAAGAGCATTGCAAACTCCGTTTACATCCATGGTCACCGTATTGCCGGTTCTTATCGTTACACTGTCAGTAAGTGCCGGTACACCAACCGGAAGCCAGGTGGCCGGGGTACTCCAGTTGCCGGTGGCATTTGAAACCTTGGATGTTTTGGCAAGCGTGGCTTTGGTACCTGTTAATGCAGTACTTAGCGTCCCTTCTTTAACAGCATACACTTGCCAGTAATAAGTAGTTGAAGGAAGTAAGCCGGCTACTGCCAGTGAAATTGCATTCACCGCTGTTTGAGAAACAAATGTAAAATTGATATTGTCTGTCGAATTATAAATAACATACCCCAGATTACCCGCGGCCCAATTGGTCCAGTTGAGTGTCATACCACTACCGCTTACCCCGGTAAAAGTTAATATGGATCCCGGGTTAGCCGGCACAGGAGGAGTAAATGTCAATTTAGAATTGCTGGTAGGTAATGTTGCCAATGCGTTCTGAGGGGCATTACTGAAGGTGGTTGTATTTACGGTCTGTTGTGTCTTAAGCTGTGCCGCCGACGGAACAGCCCCCATTGTACTGGCATTAATACCACAGGTATAAGCAAATGCAAAAGTCCCCGGTGTCATGGTGCCATATACATAGTCAATAATTCCCGTCGTTTCATGCAGATTTACCTGAAAATTAAGGCTGGGTGTAGTATTGCCGGAGCCTGCCATAGCGAGCCATTCAATAGTCAGTATCCGGCTGGGAGCAGAGCCGGTTACCTCATAAAAAATGCTACTTCCTAAAGCGGCCGTTCCGGATTGTGTTTCCAGGTTACAGTATAAAGGGGCCAACGCCAGATAAGTGCCGGTAGGGAAAGAAGAAAACTGGGAGTTGGTATTTCCATAAGCTCCTGCTCCGGATCCTACAGCAGCATTGGCTGAAAAATCAATAAACCCATTGGTAGAAACGGAGAATTGAGTATAACGCACACCGTCATACCAGAAATCAAAACCTATAGGTGTTTGCGTACTTCGGTTATCATCCAGATTGGCTGCATTTCTCCAGCCCGAAAAAGCCGTTGCTGAAGCAGCAATAGAAGTATAAGCAATGCCGGTAGATCGGGTAACAGCATAATTAGCCATACTTTGAGACAGGACGTTATTATACAGTCCTGTTGCCAGTACAACAAAAGAAATGAACCAATTCCTAATGAATTGAGTACTAAATGATTTCATCAAAAAAGTGTAGATGTTGGCGGATACTCTTAATTCAGTTACTCCCTAATTCAATTCTATTACTCTTTGATAGCTTTAATCCTTATACGGATATTATATCGCAAAGTTACAGTTGAAAAGCTGGATATCAAGCATTTATACGTAATATATCTTATCCCGGTATTTGCAACGTTCATCGCATTAAAGACATCTCTTGTCAATGATATTGCTTAATTCCTGTTGAATAATCTCTGTTTCGTGGTCAGTTATTTTTCAACACTTATCTTTTTCGCAGAAAAATAATGCGAGTCCATCCATTTTTCAAAAGGAATCAGTTCAGAAGAAAGAGGTTCCCATTGGTAGGCCGGATTTTCAGTCAAAACCGCTGTGAACCTTTTTATTTTGACCCGGATACGGGAGGCTGAAAAACCTTCTCTGTTAAGCATACGCAATGTTCTGATGATCAGTTTTTCCCTGGGCTTTAATTCGGAACCCGAAAAGGATCTGTCGGCATGCTTTAGCAAACTAATTACCTGAGTACTTGCTTCATCCAGTCTGCCCAATTCAATAAGTGTCTGAATTTTAAGAATTCGGATACTTACATCCCATCCCTGTTTATCCTTGCTAAGCTGGAGTTTATAATTAAGCAGACGCAATGTCTCCTTAAATTTCTGCTGCATATAAAGGACATTGCTTTGATAAAACAGGTATTTGGCAAACAGGAAATCACCCATTTCCTTTTTTACGCTTCTCAGAAGCTCCTGGCTTAGCCGTTGGCTGCCATTCAAATCATCCTGATAAAAGCGGGCAAGGAATTCGTATTCAATTGCGGCATAATAATTAACCGTATTGCGTTTACAATATTTTTTTGAATCCAGGGCAAAATGGGCTGCACTTTCGTAGTTACCCGATCTGATTTCACAGGATGCCAGATGATCATATGCCACCGCCAGTCGTTGTTTTCTGAAAACAGATTTATGCTCATTAATGATCCGGATCATTTCCAGGCTAGCCGTTCGTGCGGCTTCCAGGTCATTTTCCGAATCGTACAACATAATTTCCAATTGTTTTGTGTAGTAAAAAACAAGCGGGGACTGGGTTACCTGAAACTCGTTCCGTAAACTGCCAATACTTTCTCTCAGAAATTTTCTAAACGTAGCAAGATCCGATTTGCTGGAATGAACGGAACGTATAACAGCAAGGTAGTAGCAATCTGCAGCTTTATTCAGAGCATCATTACAGCGTTGATAAAAAGCGATCTCTTTGTTTATTTCAGAAAATATTTTTTTTCCCTGACGTAAGCCATACATCCACTTTTTATATTTTAGTTGCTCTACCAAGGTTGAATAGAGTTCATACTTTCTGGAAAGCCGTATTATTTCTTCCATTTCCGAATTCAGAAACTGTTTCGTATCGGTTTTATGAAGGAGGATAATATGGAATAGGGTTACTTTTCTTCTGATCTGGATGACATTTTTATCCAGTTCATCCAGTTCGTCTGATCTTTTTTCAGTCCCTGTATCCAGCAGGAGTAAATTTTCCACTTTTCGTTGCAAACGGCTTTTGGCCTTCTGAATGGCATTATAATTCATTTTTCCATACAAAAGCCTTGAACAATCGTCGAGCGATGGGCTGGTTTCCTTATGACCCCGGATAATTTCTGCCAGGCGGATAAGCTGAGTATCAGCATCCTTTCGGACAGAAAAATAGCGTAAGTAGTTCAGGAGCATTTTCCATTGGGGACCCGAAAGATTGCTCAGCAGAAAATGTAACTTATCCATAACCTAATATGAGCGTCAAATAAAATTACATAAATGTACATACTATTCTTAATTTTCCGGTCTAATTATCCAATGTCGTTTGGGAATTCAGACTGGTATGAGCGTCAAACTTATCTAGATCTGTCTCCCTTTATGCCTCCGATTGATAGTTACTTTGTACCAAGAGATAACCTGAAAAAAACGAGCACCAGCTAACTAATTCTAAAACCCTTGACCATGAAAACCATCATCTACAAAACATTCGCAGCCCTGTTACTCAGTAGCACCCTGCTCCTTTCCGGTAACGTAATTGCCGGAAACACACCTGGCAGTGCCACCCCTGCTCCTACTGCAGCCGCCTCTTCCAACATCACTGTTCAGGTCAATACTTTGGTACAAAATCTTGGTTTCAAAGTCGGCTCTATAACCCTAATGAACGATGGATCTGGTAATTACCTGGTGACTCTGGCAAACGGAGGACACGTTATTTATTACCCAACTATCGGAATAGTAGCCGTTCAGGATCTGCCTCAATAAGGAACATCGTTCCTTATAAACTCATTTGCAGCCTACACCGGCTCCTTTTCTCAAATATAAAAACCCCTTCATCACAAAGGGGTTTTTATATTTTATGAACCCTAATATGAACGTCAAGAGGGCATCCTTTTGTCCCTTACAAAAGTGCCCCACCTTCGTATTTTTATATAGTAAATAGTATTACAGACTATACTTTGACATTCTTGAATACATCGAAAACATGAAAGAGCTGAAACTATTTTGGGAAGGACTATGGGATATTAGCGACCGGACCGCCGCCCTGAACAATATTCCCGATAGCGGCGGCATCATCATGCTGATCGATGCCTGCTATACTCCCAGTAAAATCGGCTTTGATACAGGAGCTTACCACCTGATTGAACTCATGGATTGCTCCAATATGTACGCAGCCATTACTAATCCCATCAACCTAAGTCGCTGGAAAGCTCAATCACCCAATCACCTACTGCTGAAATTAGCAAGAGCCGATCAGCCCGTACAACGAAAAAACATCCTCTGTCTTCTTCATGGATACCCCGATACTCCGGTTGGATATTACCTTATCAATTCGGGTTACCGGTCTCCTTTAAAAGCCCAATATAATGCTCCTTTTCAGGAAAGTGCCGCCTGAGCTACTCCGGTAACGGATCTCCCTTACCCGAATGATTAATTTCATTCGGGCTCAGGTTTTTTATGCTTGACAAGCCCTCCTCCCTACACTACCTTTGTATACATGAACCAAACCATGCTCTATCATGACTGGTCTTAAAGAAAAAAAACAAACGGAAGACACATCCTTTCAGCTTGCCCCGATTGAAATACCCTTATTGCCAAAACAATTTCCGGATAAAGATGATGAACCGGATCCTTTCGATGTTCCTGAAGAGCCTTTTGAAGACCCTGTATGGAAACACTAACATGGCAATATATGGAA
>JABDCB010000073.1:0-87 GCA_013288325.1 Bacteroidota bacterium | reverse complement strand
GTTTAGCTGCCGTTTGTTTCAAAGGGGTTTTTTCATCTTTTTAGTTAAAAAAGATGCTTTAACTGTTTGTGTTTTAATATTATTTAC
>JABDCB010000072.1 GCA_013288325.1 Bacteroidota bacterium | reverse complement strand
AGCATATTGCCAGACATGTTTTTGCTTGTCTTCCCGGAGTTTTTCCAGCTTACTCCTTTTTAAATAATACTGGCTGTAGTTAATAGCGGTTTTGCCTAAATAAGCATCAATGATCTGCTGACGCAGGGCTCCATACAAGGAATTCTGATCTGTATTGGTAAGCACCACAATACCCAGATGCAACTCGGGAATAAAACAGGTGGTGGTTACAAAACCATTGGCACCTCCGTCATGACTGATGATCTTTTTTCCTTCATAGTCTTCCAGAAACCAGCCCAGCCCATAGGTTTGAAAATGTTTGGAAGGAAAGGCTGGATTGTTCTGGTCGTGTACCACAGTATTGGATGTGCGGGTGTTTTGAAGAACGGCAAAAGGGAAAATCCGTTTTCCATCATAGCGTCCACTGTCCAGCTGCATCAGGAGCCAGTGCGAGAGATCGTTCACACAGGAGTTGATAGAAGCGGCAGGACCCAGGTTGTCTACATTTACATAAGGCATCACCACAAGTTTATCATCTACCAGCGTATAGGCCTTACAGGCGTTTTTATCGGTATTGATGGTGCTCCAGGTGGTAGAGGTATGTGTCATATTCAGAGGCTGGAAAAAATGATAACGCAGAAAATCATCCCAGGTGGTGTCGGTAACAAGAGGAATCAACTCACCTGCCGTCAGGAAACCGGCATTGCAATATCCGTAATGGCTTCGGAAGGGGTATACATTTTTCACATCATCGTTCGTTGAAAGGGAATATGCAGTATCTGGATAAGGAAACTTTTCTGTGCACGTATTCCGATCCGGAGTATGGTGTGGAAGAATTTCCGTTTACAGAGAAAGACGGCAAAGTAGTTTCTGTTACCGTTAAAGTAAACGGATTCATTGATTTCATGCCTTACGAATTCACAAAAGTAAATCCATGACAGACATTATCAAAGGAGCCTTCAGCATCAGTACGGACAAAAAAAGACTTGATCCGGAAGCCATTCACGACTACCTATCCAATCATTCCTACTGGGCCAAAGGAAGAACGATGGAAGAGGTATTGCGTACGATTGATCACTCCCTCTGTTTCGGTGTGTATCACAACCGGGAGCAGATCGGTTTTGCCAGGGTTATTACCGATTATACCACCTTTGCTTATCTGGCCGATGTATATATCCTGGAGTCACACCGCAAACAAGGTCTCAGCAGATGGATGATGGAAGTGATTCTGGCTCATCCACAGCTGCAAGGCTTGCGTCGTTTTATGCTCGCCACCCGCGATGCACATCCTCTGTATGAAAAGTTCGGTTTCAAATCGGTATCCAAACCCGACCGGTGGATGGAGATTTTTAAGGAATAAAAAAACGAATCAGCTCCCTGATCATATACCGGAGGCAGCCAACACAGTATTCAGCCCAACACCTCTTCCAGTATAGCCTGTGATTTGATTTCTTTTACCGAAGCAATATGCAGGCGGTAATACTCAATCATTTTCCGGACCAGATCGCGGCGTTGTGGGCCGGTCATCTGCAGCTCGTGACCGTTTTCAAAATTCAGATTCAGGATTTCATTAAAAATACGGGAAGCATCATCGCTCATAAAATGAACATGCGATGGTTCGTGCGACTGGAACTGTCCTTCAGCCAGATTAAAGATAGGCGTATCGGGGCTGTAATTACCCTGAGGAGCAAAACCCAGCATACCTGCCAGCTTGCTGAGAAACACCAGATGAAAGTTGGGATTGTTTTCCGTGCCCAGCTCCAGCATTTGCAAAGCCTGACTGATAAACAGAAACAGATCGGTATGCGGCGCCTCTTCTCGGATGCTTTTGTATAGTACTTCGTTCAGGAAAAGAAGCACGGAACTTTTTCGTATGTCAGCCGCAATATTGTTCCAGCTCTGCACCGAGGTAATATCACTGATACGATGCAGGGAACTTTTTTCCCTGTTGCTTACATTGATTTCTATTAAAGCCAGGGGCTGGAAAAGAGAAGCTTTGATCTTTGCTTTTTTGGAACGAGCTCCGGGAACCAGGTAGGAGCGCAATCCAAACATTTCGGTAAATATGTGAACGATGACGCTGGAATCGGAGTAGCGGATGGTTCTGAAAACGAGGCCTCGTGTTTTATGCAGCATGAGCAGATGATGTCCGGATAGGATCCGGGCCCTGTGCAGGTTTAATTAATGAAGAGGATCTTGGTAATCTTGGTTTGTTGTCCATTGGTATCCGAACAAAATACAAGATATACTCCTGTATGTGCCCGTTCCCCTTTAAAGTTATTTCCATCCCAGATCGCCTGTCCGCCTAATGCGGTGGTTTGAAAAATCAGGTTGCCGGCAATATCGGTGATCTTTACATCGGCATTGGTGGCTAAGCCTTTGATGGCAATGGGTCCCTGATAATCATGTGTAACCGGATTCGGGAATGCATATACATCGCCGAAGCCCTGGCCTCCGTCGGTGGCCGTGCTGCGGTAAGAGATAACACCCTGATCGGTTCCGAAAAACACTTCGCCGGTAGCTCCATTGATAGTAATGGCGTTGATATTATTGGAAAGCAAGGGACTGTTGGCCGTATTGAAATTATAGATCTGCTGCGTGCCATCGGCCGACATCAAAAACACCCCTCCGCCTGAAGTACCTATCCATTTACGATTGGCTCCATCCACAGCCAGGGCTGTCACCGTTTGTCCCTGCATCAGAATCTGGACATAGGCTCCCTGTTGTATCAGTATTTGCTGGGCATCAAAACCGCTGCTGGCAAACATCTGATCGGGGTTATAAAACACGCCGATACCTGCATCGGTACCAATCCAGATCTGCTGGTTCTGATCTTCCACCAGACAATAGACTTCCGTACCGGGAATGCCTCCCGCTCCTTTTACAAAGGTGAGGTGTTTGATACGGTCATCACTGGTATTGGAAATAGTACCGTGATCGTCGTAGAGCAAAATGCCTCTTCCCCGCGGAAGGATGGCCCATTTAATTCCGTTGGTACCTACGATGATAGATCCTATTTCCACCTGTCCTATAACGGAGGAGGTATTAAAAGGATACCAGTGACCTGTTGCATCGCGGCAATGTATGAGCGAATTGGTAAGCATATTGGTTACCCACAAATTTCCGTTGGGGTCGTATGCCAAACCGCCTACGTCGGTCATGGTATCCGAAGCCGATCGCCCCAGCAAGCTACAGTTGGCATGGTGTTGATTGTATATATTGCTAAGCGTCCAGTTGTTGAATTCAAACACGCCAAAGCCCAGGGATCCATACATGATATGACCCGAGTTGTTGGGGTCTATGGCTGTGGCAATAAAGTCGAAGTCTGTTCCCAGAATGGTATAGTCAAGGTAATTGAGGGTTCTCCAGGTATCGTTAGTATAGGTGCTCAGGCCGGCATTGTTATAGGTATTACCCCAGTTATCGGCATGTGCTCCGGGCACCATGGATATCATCCCGTTGCTGTAGGTCATGGCATAACAATCCGATTTCTTGGGTCCGTTAGGTTGATAGTTGCGTGACGAATAGCTGTTGACACTATACACCAGACCATAGGAACGATCGGCAAACCAGCAGTCCAATCCGTTCAGGGCCTTGATACCCATATTGGCATTGATAGGGGCTCCGTTGCCATTGAAATTGTAGCTGTTGAAATTGTTTACCGGAGGGTTGGTCATGATGTTATTATCCCACAAATAAGCAGCTCCGTCGTTGGTAGCAAGCAGGTAATTGGCAGTGGCACGCAGGCTGTGACAGTTAAGGGGATAACGCTGGCCGGTGCTGGTAGCGGAACCGTTCCACATAAACCGGGTCCAGATGGTAGTTACCGGATCATACACATACGTGGTATCAGCACCCCAGGTAACGAAATTGGAAGTAAGCTGAGTAGAGTAATTCACAAATACCTTCCCTGCAAAGCTGGCAATGGTATTATAGATGCCCACTGGCAGGTGTACACCGGAGCTGCCGGTCATAACGGTCCAGTAGGTAAAATTGGCCAGGTTGGGGGCGCTGAGCGGAGCGGTATAAACGCTGGTGGCTGTGGCGGCATACAGGTTGGTGCCATCGGAGGTGATATCATACACGTTTATATAGGTGGCACCGGCACCGATGATATAGGTATCGTGTATCTCCATCTTATCTGTATCCAGCACCACGATTCCAAAACCGGTGGCCAGGTAGGCATACTGATTGATAAAGAAAATGGCATGGATGGTTTTGTTTCCGATAAGGCTGCTCAGCTTGATATCGGGTACATTGGTTACCACCTTGTTGGATACAATATCCAGGTTGCCATTTACATAGGCCACCACGAGTTTGTTATTATAAGGGTTCAGATTGATGGTGCTGATGGAGATATCCGACAGACCGTTGATTCTATTCAGCCTTTCAATGGAGTTATCGGCTTTTACATAGGCAAAAATACCACCCGGAGCAGCAGCCCAAACACGATCGGGACCTTCGGCCATCGCTATTACGTTAGCATAAGGCAAATGATCTCTCCATTGACCGATGGCTGGAATCTGGGCAGAAACAACAAAAGAGACAAGCAGGGCAACAACAGAGTTGAAAATATTGCGCATGTACCGCTTTTTCACAAGTATAAGGTTTAATAGCGAGAAAAGGAACGGTAAATGTGGCAATTATATTGTGTTTGGGCAAATAAATAGGGTCTAAAGCAGGGAAAAACAACGATTCTGCATCAAATGCTCCCCGGCCGGAGACGCCCTCCAGAATTGATACAGATTTAGGTGTTAACATAGCCATAATTTTAGTACCTTGATATGATTGTGCCAGCATTGCACGCCAAAACGAACATTTAAAAATTCTTAAAATATAAAACGATGAAAAAGTTATTACTCTTTCTTTTCTTTATCGGCAGCATATACCATGCACAAGCCACCATCAGTCAGATACGCTGGGGAAGTTCCGGAGACCCGCTTACCGGACTCACCATTACCTGGAGTAACAATGGAACAGGCGACTCCATTAAATGGGGGTATACCACCTCGTTTGAAAAAGGGAAATTTAAAAGCACCTCCCGAACAGGATATACTTCGGGGACCTTGTTTTTCAAATATGTGTTTCCAACAGTAACTCCAAGTACAACCATTTACTATGAACTGTATGATTCGCATGCACATACCTGGGGTACACAACAAACCTTCGCCACCTCTCCCCAGGTAAACGTGACCAGCAATTTTACATTTTGTGCATTAGGCGATTGCCGCGATTATCCTTCTACCCTCACCACCGTTTCTAACTTAGCCAGCGCCCGCAAACCGGCCCTGGTTTTATTTAACGGCGATCTGACTGTTGCAGGAACATCGGCTTCCGAATACAATACTTTTTTTACTGCCGCATCCAGCTTCCTGGCCAATAACGTGGTTTACCATGTAGAAGGAAATCACGATGCTGCCAGCCCAAGCATGTTTTCCAATCTGTGGGACTTGCCGATGACGGGCTCTACCAATCTTTATTATTCCTTCCGTTATGGCAACTGTATCTTTATCTCTTTGAATTCAAACGACACCAGCAATGCAACCCAGTTTTCCTGGCTCAAAACAACCCTGGCCAATGCTGCTGCCGACCCTACCATTATGTGGAAAATAGTTTCCTGTCACCATGCCTTTTTCAATACCGGAACGCATACCGGCGATATGGATGATACCCGTACCACCTGGTGGAAAGCTTTTGACACCTATGGAGTGGATCTGGTATTAACCGGACATGACCACAACTACCAGCGCTCCTACCCGATTAATTTAAGTGCAAGTCCTGTAGGAACTCCGGTGGCTCAATATGGAAGTGCTACAGGACAAGGCAGGCTACAGATTATTTCCGGCGGGGCCGGTGCCGGTTTATATTCTGAAACTACAGGATCGGCAGATTCCTGGGCCATTGCCAAGTTTGATGAAACGTATAACTATGTTTATTTTGATGTACAGGGTTGCAAAATAACCATTACGGATTATGACCAGACCAATGCCGTTGTGGAAACACTCACCCTTGATAAAACAGCTTCCCCATCCTGTACGGCAACCGGAATTTCCACGGTAAGCGAAAAAGCCAATGCGTTAACTATTTTACCCAACCCCATGGAAGGAGCTTTTACACTGCGCTACACATCCGATCAAACCGGTGAGGCCGTGATAAAAATTTATGATGTAAACGGAAAAGAAGTTACTTCTCAAAAGGTGACTAAATCATCCAACCTGCTGGAGTTTCAGTACGACCTGAGTGGTCATGCAAAAGGAATTTATGCTGTCTCTGTGATCATGGGCGATCATAAAGAGACCACCAATATGATTCTGAAATAGGTTTTTAATGTTTCTAGTACTACGCACTCTTTAGCAATAAGGAGTGCGTTTTTTTATGACCTTTGTTTGTGTTTAAGAATAGACCGCTGATTTTCATGATGATCATGATTAATTATGATAAAGACAATCAGCGAACATCATGATGATCATAATAATCTGCGGCCTATCACGTCAGGATGTCAGGGATTATGATCCTAAAAAAGTAGTTATTAAATCATGTCGTTAGTTAAAAAAATAAGTCTTGCGTTTTGTTTCATCAGTCTGCTGTGTATGGCAGCATGCAAGGCCGATCTTTTTACACCTGTTGCCGGCGATGTGCCTATTGCGCAGCAGCGATGGAAGGAAAGTGATCTGACTTCACTGAAAGCGGGACAGACACTCTTTATGAGTCATTGCGGTAAATGTCACCAGCTATACAAACCATTAGAATATAGCGAAGACAGTTGGCTCGATTGTCTCCCAGAAATGTGTCACAAAGCCCATCTGAACAAAGATGATCAACTCCTGATCCGGAAATATATACTTACGAGGAGATCGTTTTTGGAAGGGAAGCAGAAGAAATAACACTGGTGGCTGAGCGAAGGGGCGCTTATGAGCATGCTAAAAATATGTTTTCACAGCAAACTCAAACTGTTCAATAAAGATTTTTTTAAAGGCACTGATATTATTTTGCTCATAAAAGATCAGTATCGCTTTTTTATAATCAATGGCATCAACAGTCCGGAATGAAATGGGGCAATAGTTGTTGTTTATCAAAATGGCATTACTGATAATGCGTGCTGTTCTCTTATTTCCATCCGCAAAAGGCTGGATATATGAAATCAGTAACAGCACAAGCAACGCTTTTGCAAAAACATTTTCCTGTGAGTTAATGAGTATACACATTCCTTCCATCGCTTCCCTGATTTGGAATTCATTATCAAGGGGTCTGTAATTTGTTCCGGAAATGCCCACCGTGCGTTTTCGGATATTTCGATCTACTTCCAGGTCTTTTATCAGGATGCTGTGAATATCCTCTATTCCCGAAAGAGTCAGTGGCTGAATGTAGTTTGGCTGGGCAATGATAAAATCCAATGCTTCCTTATGATCTAAAAGCATGATTGCTTCTTCCTTTGTCTTGCCGGAAGCCGTATGCTTGTCTTTCAGTAAGGTTTCTGTTTCCAGCAGGGAATAAGTATTGCCTTCAATCTGGGAAGACTTCCAGCTTAAATCAATTGCTAACCTTTCCAACTCTTTCTTGTATTCATTGGGAGTTAGCTTCGATGATTTTTCCTTGTACTGGTTTTGTAATGAAGTAAGGGTATGGACCTCCTCATCGGTAAATAAAAAAGAGCTAGGAATCAGTTCGCTTATCAGTAAATGATTGAAACTACTTTGGATCCTGCGGTCATCAATTTCTTGCTGGAAGTACCTGTCAACATTTATCGTACGAATGAAATCATAACCCGGGCTAGTCTCATATTTTGTTCCCTTCCCTTTTCCCGAAAGCTTGATCAACTTTTCTTCCAGCAGTTGTTGAATGGATCGTTTAACCGTTGCATATCCGGGTTCACTTCCTATTCCTTCATAAATTTCTTTGGATGAGCAACGAGGATTGGCCCTGATAAATTCAAGAATCTGTGGGGTGATATCGGTCTTTTTTCTGGCCATTTAATTACTTGTAGCTCACAAAGGTAGCAAATATAGCTCAAAAAGAACCGTTTTTGAGCTATATTCACGATTTTAATGAGCTACAAATGAGGGTATGGAAGGGTCAGGCAGGAAGATAGTAAACTAAAATACTTTGTCTCTTTTCTGCGTTATAGTATTATTCAGTCAACGCAGCATCCCTCACCAACCCTTCCTGCCCATGAAAACACCCCGGACATCCTGTTACCGGAGAGGAGCAGCCACCCTTGTTTTTGCTGTTCTGGTCTCCCTGTTGCCTGCCCAAACTTATCTGGGATTAGTACCCGACCTAAGCGAAATACCTACCTACAAAATTACCGGGCTGGGCATTTCTCAGATCTACCTGAAAATGCCCTACTCCCAATCGGAGATAGACAACCCCGAAGATCTGGACCTATGCAAAGGCAATGTGATAGAACGCATAGACCTGATCTATACCGACTATCCCAAATCCATAGCCATGGAAGCCCTCAACACGCGGCGTTTTGCCGCACTCAAACAGGTGGCCCCTTCTCTCTTTACCGATCCCGGTATCAAATGGAGGATCGTAAAACAAACGGCCTGCAAAGACGAGAAGACAGCCAACGCCATGTTTCATGGTTTTGTGATCAACTTCCGGCCTACCCCCACCGCGGAGTCGGTGATGTCGGAACTCAAAACATTAACCGCTTATTCAAAAGGCAAATATCCCCTGCGCGACTCCACCGTGATCAAGGTGCTGAACCGCAATCCGGAATGGAACGAGATGCTGATTGTTTGTGATGTAACCGGGAGCATGTCGCCCTATACGGGACAGGTATTGCTTTGGCATAACCTGAACGTGAAAAAGAAACGGGTGAAAGATTATGTATTCTTTAACGACGGTAACAATATGCCCGATGATAAAAAGGTGATTGGGCGAACGGGTGGCATTTACGACACCACCGCCCAAACCATAGACGGTGTGATCGCTTCGGCCAGCAAAGCAATGCGGGCCGGAGGAGGAGGCGACGGTCCCGAGAACAATGTAGAAGCCCTTATTTACGGAGAACGTAAATTCCCGGATTGCAATATGGTGGTGATGATAGCCGATAACGGAGCCACCCCCCGCGATCTCATTCTGGGCAAAGACGTGACAAAGCCGGTAAAGATTATCCTTTGCGGAACAGCCTATGGCATCAACACCGCCTATCTGGATCTGGCACGCGTAACAGGAGGATCTATCCACACCATTGAAGAAGACATCATCAACCTGGCCGATCTCATCGATGGTGATATCCTAAAAATAGGAAAAGAATATTTTCAGGTGAAAGAAGGAAAATTCAATAAGATATCACATGGCAAGGAAAGCGGTGACCTGGTGGGGCATTGAAGAGCTTCACTTCTCCTCCTTACCACCCGGCAATCTGCCTTTCAAATACTTAATCTGCCCGTTGTGATTGGATTCATGTTCACATACATGAAACCACTTGCAATAGTTATTGGTAGGACCGGGTTTCCAGGGCCAGGTCTTGTCCTCGGTGAGGAGCCATTTATCATCACGCTTTTTAAGTTCGGCTAAAGTATTAGACCTTACTTCATCCAGGGTGCTGAGGTAGAAATCCAGGGTATTGCCTTTGATCGCTTTTCGTCCCTCATCACCCAGTTCGCTTGGCATAAGGCTGGAATGAAGAGAGCAAAGTCAAATGGATGGAATGATTTTATTTCGTGCGCAGAATACCTAATTAATAATAATTATACTCGCAGCACAAAATTAGCGGCAGAGGGAGTAAGCGCAGGAGGTATAATTATTGGTCGGGCCATAACAGAAAGACCAGATCTTTTTGGTGCTGCGATAACTCTTTCTGGAGAAATGAACCCTATGCTCAGTGAATTTCAACCGGGTGGGCCGGCAAATATCCCTGAATTTGGAACCGTTAAGGATCCAGAAGAGTGTCTTGCATTAATTGAAATGGATCCTCTATATCACGTAAAAGATGGAGTGAAATATCCAGCTGTCTTATGTCTTACAGGAATGAATGACCCAAGAGTTGTTCCCTGGTCTCAGGCAAAATTTGTAGGAGCTTTGCAAAATTCCAGTGCATCCGCAAAGCCTGTTATGTTAAGAGTGTCCTACGATTCGGGCCACTCTGCTGGAGACAATATCACATTCTTCAAGGAGACAGCTGATCGGTATGCCTTTGCATTCTGGTCAATGAATCATCCGGATTTTAGAATGATCAAATAATAAATACGTCCCCAAGGAGTAATTAATCATAAAAGCAAAACACACATATATGTCCAACCCAACCAATACCATTGACCGGCGTCGCTTTCTGATGAAAACGGCTGTTGCCACCACAGGCGTGATAGGCTTATCCATGCTTCCGAAGATAGCTTTAGCGAGTACGGATTCGGGCATGGGGGATTTGAATTTAATAGGACCCAAAGAAGGATATACGCCTCAGGTGGGTACGTTGGTGTCTATGCTCACCTGGATGAGAAAAGTGGTGCTGGGTTCGGTGAATGGAATGAGTATGGCCGATCTGGATGATTTGCATGATCCAAAATCAA
>JABDCB010000071.1 GCA_013288325.1 Bacteroidota bacterium | reverse complement strand
AATGCCAACAATACCAAATCCATCATCTTCTCTACCGGTAAGGCTGGCTCACCTTATTTTAACGAACGTATGCGTATCACCAATGCCGGAAATGTAGGTATCGGCACAGCCAACCCTATATATCCGCTGGATGTACAGGGCGTTTACAGCACCAGTGTTTCCAGTTTCGGATATCTCAATTCTTCCGGTGTATCGGGCTATGTATCTAGTTCCAGCGGTGCCATGAATTTCAGCGCCCGCTTTTCAGGACGTGTGGTAAGTCCCGAATTCGTGGCTCAGTCTGACATTCGTATAAAAGATATTAAAGGCAGAAGCAATTCTGCAGATGATCTGAAACTGCTGAATACTATTCAGATTACCGATTATGAAATGAAGGACAAAGTGCTTTGGGGGAATACCCGTTTCAAAAAAATTATTGCTCAGGAAGTAGAAGCGGTTTATCCACAAGTGGTAAATAAAACTACCGGGTTTGTTCCTGATATCTATACCACAGCCAGCATATCGCATTCAGATTCCTGCTTTAAAATCAGTCTCCCTGCAGACATTAGTATAAATAAGGACACTAAACGTATCCGTATTATTACCAGCAATGGAAACCGGGATATGGATTTTGTATCATCACCTGATGCCAGAACCTTGATTTTAAAAGGGGAGTTGCCAGAGATAAATGATGGGGAGAAGGTATTTGTATACGGTCAGGAAGTAAACGATTTCAGGGTTGTGGATTACGAAGGTCTCTCTACACTGAATATATCAGCTACGCAGGAGTTGTATAAACTGCTGGTGAAACAACAAGAAGAAATTAATGCCCTGAAAAAAGAAAATGGAGCTCTTAAGACCGATTTATCGGCACAGATGGAATCATTGAAATCGCAGATGAATGCGATCTTATATCCGGTTGCAAAACAATAAGTAATCGTCTTTGCCGACAAGCTGGTCCGTAGTTATACTTCAGATGTCACTATCACCTGATCTTCAACAGGAGCTTGTCCGTTTTGTTCGGTCTTGGCCCTTTGCTTTCTTTTAACCATCTGGCTTACCCGGTACATCAGCACCATGCTGATGATACTGATCACCACAATAACATATCCCAGGGTGTTATAATGTTCCAGAGGGCTGAACTTATCTTTTTGTACCACAATCAGTCCCCCGCAGATGGCGGCAATACCTCCTGAAAATTGTTGAATAGAGGCATTGATACTCATAAAAGCACCTCTGTCTTCCATTTCGGGGATCGCGGTGGTAAGGGCCTGTGAAGGAATCATTCTGCCCATAATGCCGGCCATCATCAATATGTTAAAGATCATAACCAGCCAGAAAGGGGTAACAGAAAGATTGGTATAAAGAATCACCGTCACGATCATCCAGCAGGCGCCTACTACGAAAATTTTGAATTTATCAACGCGATCACTTAACCGTCCTACCATAGGCATAATGACAAGGGTGCTTAATCCGGCAATCATAAATAGGACCGGAAGCTGCTCCTGAGTAATTTTCAAGTTATTGATGGCAAAGGCAGTACCGAAGGGCATCATCATAAAACCTCCAATGGATAAAAGAGCGGAAGACGTAAATCCGATGCGATAGTCTTTTTTAACGATGGTATGCCACAGGTGGGTTATAGCCGTTTTATCATGCTGAATGGCCAGGTGGCGGGTGAGGGGCTGTAACTTAAAGCCTATAAATACTGCTATAACGATGGCCAGCAATGCGACCATGATAAAAGGAGCATGCCATCCCCAGGCATTGGCAAAGTATAAACCTACCGGAATACCCAATATCTGACTGGCGCCGAAGCCCATCTGTACAAAACCCATTACACGGCCGCGTTGCTGGAGGCCAAATAAATCGGTAATAATGGCCATAGAGATAGAACCTATCACCCCGCCAAATAGTCCGGTAATGATACGTGCTCCTACCAGCAGATAGTACGAAGTGGCTATACCGCATAATACGGTTCCCGCGATAAAACCGATATAAAAGAATAGCAGAAGTTTTTTACGATCAAACCGATCGGCGAAACCTGCGGTAAGAAGCCCCGCTGTACCTGCACTGAGCGCATAAGCAGAAACAGCTATTCCGAAATGTGCCGGTTTAAGGCTAAGCGATTTCATGAGCATATCGCCCAAGGGGCTCATGACCATAAAATCCAGAATAACGGTAAACTGCGTGATGGCTAATATGAAAATGACAAATTTTTGATAGCCCGTAAAGGGGATCGGAGCAGGTTTAGCTTGTTTCATTGATACAAAGATAAATGAAGTTCATAGAATGGATGGGAAGAAAGAGACACGATATTACAGGTCATCCGGTACATATATGGAATCGGTATCAATGGGGGTTCCATCGGGGAGATCGACAATTTGTTTAGCAATTACGGAATTGAAATGAATAATTTTATCCAGCGGTTCAGCTTTTAAATTATCCAGGCCGTATTCTCCTCCCAATACAAACAACTCTTTGGGGGTAAGGCGCTCATCAAATCCCAAAGGAGTATCTCCATCCTGCCATTCAAGAGCCAGGGGTTCGGCAGTAAAGTAATCCAGCTCAAACTCCAGCACCTGAATCCATTCTTTAAAATCAGCCGCTACTATTTCCGATTCAGCAGTTTCTATATTCCAAAACGATATGCCTTTGTCGCTGAAACTAAACTGATTTCCAAATAAGTCGCAAGCAAAGAACAAGTGAGGACCTATGATGGATTCATATTCTTTATTGAATAACTCATTGATATATGAAATACTATGACTGGCTGGTTCGGCACAAAGTCCATAAATATGCAAGGCGCGGGAAAAATAATAGCCCCCGTTCATCACCGGAATAAATTTCAGATACGTTTCATCCTTTATCCCCAGGCTCGTGCCGACCTTCCAATCTGCCGTTGGAGGAGTAAAATCTTCGTCTTTATTGTCAATCAGCAGCTTAAAAGGGCTCATAGTGGGTTATTTGGAGGGTAAAGATACATCAATTCCTTCTTTGTGGAAGGTCATTTTGATTGGATGGATAAGCAGCTGCCCTACAAATATGTGAATTTTACAACTAGATACCGTTGTTATGTAACAGGATTAGACATCCAGTTGCCACCTTTGCAACGTTAAAGAAAGAACGCATACCACGAGGGGAACTACCCATCGATATAAAACTCAAAAAAGTAATATTATGATCCTATTAAAAAAAATGTCCTTTGTTATCCTGGTTGGCATGGCCATTATGTTTGAAACCGGTTGTATTAAGAAAGGCCCTGACGACCCCCTCATTTCTCTTGAAACCCGGATGACGCGTATGTCGCAGGACTGGGTATTGGTTCAATACGAAAAAAATGATGGAGTGATAGACCTGACGGGTACTTACAGCGAATGGGATATTCACAATAATTCGACCCTTACACAAACAGAAGAAGGTACGATATTCGGTTTCGCGGTTCGTACCTCCAGCGATGGTAACTGGTCTTTTATAGACAGCAAAAAGAGCATATCCATAAACATTAATAACGAAGTAAAGAATTACCTGATCGATCGTTTGTCCAGCACAGAACTTTGGCTTACCTATTATCAGGGAAGTGATACATACTTTCTTCATTTTCAGGTAAGGTAATCGAAACATATGTTTCAGTCGAACAGGTTCGTCAGCAAATTGCTGATGAACCTGTTCGTTTTATGGGATAGTGGTACTCTTTTACAGCATTAACTACAACTCACCTCCCTTTTTCTACAACTCATCGGTTTTGACCTTTCAAACAGTCATTGGCAACTATACTATTGCGGTATAAAACCCAATGAAATGAAAAACAACTCCGCTTTCTTCCTCTTCTTTCTTGCCATACTCGTCTGGGGCCCCCTCGGATCTCAGACATCTACACAAACCATCCGTGGCGTTGTAACGGACAAACAATCCTTATCTACTCTTCCTGGGGCCACCGTTGTATTGATGGGCGTTGAGTCCCCCAAAGGAACCAGTACCGATGCTGAAGGACATTTTCGGCTAACCGAGGTTGCTCCTGGCAGGTATGACCTGAAAATAACCTACCTGGGATACAAGGAAGTAATGATCCCGAATGTAGTGGTAACAACGGGAAAGGAAGTGGTGATGGAAATAGGGATGGAAGAAAATGTCAATTCATTGAAGGAAGTGGTGGTAGCCGGTTCGAAAAAGAATGAGACGAAGAATGAAATGGCCACCGTAAGTGCCCGCTCCTTTTCCATGGAAGATGTAAACCGATATGCAGGCGGTCGCTCGGATCCATCCCGCCTGGCGGCTAATTTTGCCGGTGTCAGTTCTCCCGATGATTCGCGCAATGATATTGTAATACGAGGGAACTCTCCTACAGGAGTCTTATGGCGTATTGAAGGGCTCGATATCCCCAATCCGAATCACTTTGCCACGGTAGGTACCACCGGGGGGCCGGTAAGTGCCATCAATACCAACCTGCTACGGAGCTCGGATTTTTTCACTTCTGCATTTCCTGCTGAATATGGAAATGCTAATGCAGGCGTTTTTGATCTGGGTTTCCGGAATGGGAATGCAGAAAAACCGGAATATACACTTCAGTTTGGCGCTCTTACCGGATTGGAAGGTGTTGCCGAAGGACCAATCAATAAAGACAAAGGATCGTCCTATCTGATCGGGTATCGTTATTCATTTACTGGGCTGGCACAGGCCATGGGTATTCCCATTGGTACCACGGCCACTCCTTTTTATCAGGATCTGTCTTTCAAGATTAATGGAGGCAATACCAAATTCGGACGTTTTACACTCTTCGGACTGGGAGGAACCAGCTCCATCAGTTTTTTACACAACAAAATCGACAGCACTGATCTGTTTGCCAACCCTAGTCAGGATAGTTATTTTACCAGTAACCTGGGTCTTATTGGCTTAAAACATATTATCAAGGCAGGAGAACGATCCTATTTCAGTACAGTCATAGGCATTACCTATGCATCACTGGTATATAATCAGGACTCTATTTCAAAATCCGATCAGAGCGCCACACGAACCGTTGAAAACAGGGCTACGCAGATTCACTATTCCGTGGGTACCTCCTTTAATTCTAAAATAAGTTCCAAACTCTTTATCAAGATAGGAGTACAGGATGAAATCATGGACAATAATCTGTTTTACCGTCAGCTGGATTATGGTAACTGGAATCAGATCTGGAACTATGCTGATTATACATCCCTTTTCCAGGGTTATGCACAAGCTAAATACAATTTTACCGACAAGATCACTTTGAACGCCGGGTTACATAGCCAGTATCTTACTTTGAACGGATCTTCCTCTGTAGAGCCCCGCCTGGGGCTGAAATACCAGCTTGGCGAACGAAGCACTTTTAGTCTGGGTTATGGAATGCATAGCCAGATGCAGCCCGCTGATGTTTATTTTTACCGTTCCCTGAAAGCGGATGGCACCTATGACGAGAGTAACAAAGATCTTGGATTTACCCGCAGTCAGCATTTTGTAATCGGATATGATTATTTGCCGGCAAGAGATTGGAGAATCAAAGCGGAGCTATACTATCAGATACTGTCCGATGTACCGGTAACTATTGCTCCCAGCAGTTTCTCCATGCTCAATGACGGGGCCAGCTTTAATCCATCCAATCAGGGCTATCTGCGTAATCAGGGATCAGGGACAAACGATGGAGCGGAGCTCACCATTGAGAAATTTTTCAGTAAAGGCTACTATGCACTCCTCACCGGCTCAGTTTATGATTCTAAATACAAAGGCAGCGATGGAATAGAACGCAATACTGCTTTTAACGGGAAGTTTGTATACAACATATTAGTGGGTAAGGAAATTAAAGTAGGAAAGGAAAGAAGAGATGCTTTTTCTGTGGATGTAAAGATGACTCAGGCCGGAGGAAGATATTATACACCGGTTGATCTGGCAGCCTCTCAGCTGGTACATGAAGAAGTGCTGAAAGGGGATGCATATGCCTTTAGCGCCAGAAACCCCGATTTCTTTCGCCTGGATGTAAAGACCGGGTATACCCATAACAGCAAAAAACGTAAACTATCTCAGTCACTCTTTTTTGATGTTCAGAATGTGACAAACAACCAGAATGTATTTGCTATACGCTACAATCCGGTTACAAACACATTGAACACTGCATATCAGATTGGTTTTTTCCCGAACTTCGTTTATAAGGTGCAATTTTAGTCTTTCGTTGAAGGATAAAGAACAGGACCATATAATCAACTAATTTAAGCGCGTGAAAAAAAGGAAGATTCGTTTTTTGTATATGTTTTTGCTGGGAGTCGGGATTTCCTTTTTTCTCCAAATGCTCATTCCTTTAGGAGCCGACTATCCGGGTCATAATCGTTTTTATGATATTGGGTTGTCTGTATTTATTACGTTCCTGGTATGGGAAGGAAATCTTCGTATCGATAGCCGGATGAACAAGTGGTTTTCCTGGGTCGATCAGCCCGGGCGCCGCTTGTTTGTGCATCTGCTGTTGGGAATCACTTTCAGTGTTCTGGCTATTTACCTCCCTTGTCTTTTATACAATTACTTTATATGTAAGATGCCTTCAGCCCAAAAGGATATGTTAATCACGGTGTCGGTTACAATAGGAGTGCTGGTAACCCTGATTATCTGTTCAATCGAAATCGGGAGTCAGTTTTTTATGCAATGGAAACAAAGTCTGGTGGAAATAGAGAAATATAAAACAGAAAGCCTGCAGGCACAGCTTCAAAACCTGAAGAACCAAATCAATCCACATTTTTTGTTTAACAACCTCAGTGTATTGTCGTCGCTGGTTTATAAGGATCAGGACAAAGCTGTAGATTTTATCAATCAATTGTCAAAAGTATACCGTTACCTGCTTGACAACAGGAACAGTGAATTGGTGAGACTGGAAGAAGAGCTGTCCTTTATACAGTCCTATACCTCTTTGCTCCAGATCCGTTTTGCCGATAATATCCGGTTTGTGATGGAAGTAGGAGAGGCCCTGACCAAGCGACTGATACCTCCTTTGTCACTGCAGATTCTGGTGGAGAATGTGACCAAACACAATGAAATATCAACCGAGCAGCCGTTGACGGTGCATATAAAAACAATCGGTGATGTGTTGGAGATAAGTAATAACCTTCAGCTCCGGATCAATAAGGAACCGAGCTCCAATACGGGTTTACAGAATATCAAAGACCGGTATCATTTCTTTACCGATAAGCCGGTGGAAGTTATTCAGACAAAAGATCAGTTTGTGGTACGAATTCCATTATTGGAGATACGATGAAGGCTGTTATCATTGAGGATGAAAAATTATCGGCAGATCATCTCTGCAATCTGCTGAAACGGATCGATCCTTCTATTGAGGTGGTTGAGATTATTGATTCTGTCAAGAAAAGCATAGCGTTGTTTGGCAGGGGACTGAAAATGGATTTGCTGTTTGTTGATATACATCTGGCCGATGGGTTGAGCTTTGATATCTTTTCCAAAGTAATCGTTGATACACCGGTCATCTTTACAACTGCTTATAATGAATATGCCATCAAGGCTTTTGAGGTCAATAGTGTTGATTATCTGCTAAAACCGATTGGGACAGACGAACTGAAAAGGGCCATTGATAAATACAAGAAGTATAGTAACAGCGGACATTCGGCATTGCTGGAGAATATTGCCAGTGCCTATAAAAGTCTGAATAAGCCGTATAAAAACAGATTTCTGGTCAAGCTGGGCGATACCATCGTTTCTATCAAAACAGAAGATATCACCCATTTCATTGCCGAGGACGGTATTGTTTTGCTTTCAGCCACAAGTGGCAAACGTTATCCTGTTGATTATACTTTGGATCAGCTCGAATCCTTACTATCTCCTGAATCCTTTTTCAGAATCAACAGAAGGGTTTATCTCCATATCAACTCGGTTCAAAAGGTGAGCTCCTATTTTAACGGACGTCTTAAGCTGGGCTCCGATCTTTTGCAGGGAGATGATGGGGTAGTGAGCAGGGAACGGGTGGTTGATTTTAAGAATTGGCTGGATAGATAAGAGGGGGCTCTATTTAATAAAAATATACTGTGCAAGGAATGGCTACCCTGTTTTTTCTATTAAGTGTTTTGTTATTGTTGGTGCTCAGCATCCTGTTTTTTGTCAGGCTGATGAGGCATAAGCCGGTTAAGGCAATCCTTATAAAAGCCGTGGCACTGATTATTTGTTATACGCTGATCTGGATGATTTGCTGGTTCCGGAGGGCAGATACCTCAGTGTCGTTAGGTACCGATATCTGTTTTGATGACTGGTGTGCCAGCATAACGGGAGTTGAAAAGGGGCCAGACATACAAAACGAATTTTCATCACTTGCTGCGGATAGCAACTGGGTAGTTCTGGATGTAAAGATGTCGAATCATGCCCGCGGGATTGCACAAAAACCTTCTGAACCCAGGATTCATATTATAGATAGCAACGGTAAGTTCTGGGCATATTCGAAGCGCGGACAACACTTAGCGGAAACAAAGAGCGGGAAACAACCCGATCTGGATCAAAGGCTGGAACTACATCAATCATTGGAAACGAAGATGGTGTTTTCGCTACCTAAAACAGTTCAGGAATTTAAAATCCTGATTGAAGAAGGACCATTCATTACTCAAATCCTTTTTCCTGAAGACCGATCCGTATATTATATCAAAGACAATAAATAATTGGAATTTAGTAAAGTGTAAAATGGCTAACTTAGTCCTATGACTATTTCTATGCCCTCTTTTTCTGAAACCAGACACTCCGGTGTATGTTCTGACTTTTTTAAGAAACAGTTGATGTATATCGCTGTACTGGTTTGTAGTGTGTTGGCCCCGTCCCATGTTCTGCTTGCCCAAACCAAGTTGTTCAGCAACTTTTCCAATGCCTTTATGGATGGTTATAAAGGACTTTCTATGCCCGAAACAGAAATGGATTATAAGGTCAATTTTTCTCATATAAAGAATGCAGAGGATTTGAAAAAGCAAGAGGCTTATTTTAAGCTATACACGAAATTGGCAGCTGCTATTGATACGATAAAACTATCCCAGGAAGAGTCGCTTCGTTATCATCAGATTCAATATGAGATCAGGATGAATTTGTGTCGGATTGAGTTGGAGCAAAAGTGGGATGCGGAAGGACGGAAGACACCGGAAAACGGATTACACTCTATGAGCAATTATAAGGATTGGTACGGTTATTACGTAAAGCATTTTACCAGCATGGATATAAGCCCTGAGCAGGTTTATGCAATGGGTGATAGGGAAGTAAAGAAGATACAGCATGAAATAAAAATTATCGAAACACATGCGGGCTATTCTGATGATAAAGCATTTTACCAATTTCTTCAAACAGATACGTTTTATCTGCATGACAGTGTAAGCATTTTAAACAGATATGCTCAAATTGATAAAACGGTGAGGAGTAATCTGAGTAAATTGTTCCCCCATTGCGAAGTACCTGAAGTACGTATTATTGAATGGCCCCATGCCACTGCCAGCACGCCACCGGGTATGTATATGGATAAAGAAAATAGTCCTTCGGGGAAAGCTGTATTTCAGTTTAATTATTACGGAGAAAAGCACAATGTCAGAGCCATGGATTGGCTGTATATGCACGAAGGGATACCGGGGCATCATCTTCAATATGTGATTCGGAGCCAGCATGCAGACAGCTTAAAGATTACAAACAGTTTCTTTTATTTTGGAAATGCGGAAGGGTGGGGGTGTTATGTAGAAGATTTTGGAAAGGAAATGGGCCTGTATCAAAACGATTACACTTATTTAGGTAAATGGCAATGGGATTTGGTACGATCGGCCCGTTTGGTGATGGAAGTAGGAATACATTATTATGGATGGAGCAGAGACAAGGCCTTGCAATACTGGAAAGATAATATCAAGGGTCAGGATGAAATTGCCGAAAGAGAAATAACCCGGATTACCAACTGGCCCGGACAAGCTTTGTGTTACAAGGTAGGAGCTCTTACCATGAAAAAGATAGTAGCAGCTCAGATGAAGCAAGGCAAATCTATTGTTGCCGCACATCAGTATCTGTTACAACACAGTGATTTTCCGTTGCAGGTGTTATAGGGGAAACGGTATTTAATTACAGTCTTTCTAACCTGTTATTTGGTTGTCTTACTGCCCATTTGTTTACCTAATTTGTCGTATTCCAGATCGTTGGGTTCCCACAGTTCCACTTTATTTCCTTCCATGTCCATGATATGAACAAACTTCCCGTAGTTAACGGATTCGATTGTATCTGTAATGGTAACTCCTTCTTTTTTTAAACTTTCAACCAGGGATACCAGATTCTCAACCCGATAGTTGATCATGAAATCCTTTTCCGAAGGTGCAAAATATTTTGTTTTTTCACCAAACAGACTCCATTGGGTAAAACCTTTTTTGGTTGTGTCAGTTCCTTGTCTCCATTCAAAAACAGCTCCGTATTTGTTCACATTTAGTCCAAGATGTGTTTGATACCATTCCCTCATCTTGTTGGGGTCCTTGCATTTGAAAAATATACCGCCTATACCGGTTACTTTTCTCACATTTCCATTATCGTTTGATTGTTTTGTTATGATATGATTGAAAGCGAAACCAACACAGAATGAGGCTACGATTGCTAAAATTATTAATGTCGTTTTTTTCATGGTATGTAATCCGGTTATAGGAGATTTGGATGTAAAGTTTTGTGTTTTATTATCTCATAAAGTCCCTTGTATCTTCCAGGAGTGCGTTCATATTTGGTCAGGAAGGGTTAGAAGTTGTAGTTTTTTGCAGCTAAAGATTAATGAAATTTT
>JABDCB010000070.1 GCA_013288325.1 Bacteroidota bacterium | reverse complement strand
GAACTTTCCTTTGAACTCCGCCTTGGTAAGAGTCAGATCGTCATCATCCTTGGTTTTCAGGTTCCGGTATTTTACCCGGATATTTTTCATCACAATCTTATCGAGTGCGAAGGCATTGGTATCGGGAGGAGCAGCGGTGGTATCGGAAGATGATTTCAAAAAGTGGAAGTTATCATTCCCTTTTTTATCAATGCGGATATCCAGTTCCACATCTTTCAGATCAATGCGTTTGATTACATAATGTTTATTGAACAGATCGCGGATGTTAAATTGCAAAGAGATGAGTCCGGCACGTAACAAGGTATCTTTCTTGTCATCCGGAATAGCATCCAGCATTTTTACATTCTTAAAGTCGACGGATGCATTGGGGAAATTCTTCAGCACTGAAAAATCGATATCCTGAGGAGATAAAATGACCTGAGCATTCAGTTGTTCATTGACCTTGTCAATCACCAGTTTTTTGGCTTCATCCTGGTATTTCCATGCCAGGATAACGCCTGTGCCGATCAAAAGCAGCAGCAGACTGAGCAGGGAAAGAAAAAAGATTTTCAGAATCCGCTTGAGCCGTGAAGGCTTTTTCGCTGGAATAACAGGGGGTGCTGTGATTTCGGCCATGATGTGCTAACGAAAGGGGGGCTTTGATTAGTATAATAGGTATGGAATACTTCAGGCTCCTTCGCCCGAAGGAACCATTTTAAGCATAGATATTTCCATGGGTGTCAGAATTCTCCACCGTCCGCGGGGAAGATCTTTTTTGGTAAGACCGGCAAAATATACGCGATCCAGTTTCACCACATCATAACCCAGGTGTTCAAACAGTCGTCTTACAATCCTGTTTCTGCCCGAATGCAGCTGTATACCTATCTCATTCTTCTCTTTGCCATCACCTACATAACTGATATCATCGGCACGGATAAGGCCGTCTTCCAGCTCCACTCCATCGGCGATCTTTTGCATATCTCCCTTGGTAAGTGCTTTATCGAGTGTTACCTGATATATTTTTCTTACACCATAACGGGGATGAGTCAACTTCTTGGTCAGGTCTCCATCATTGGTAAGCAACAGCAGTCCTGTAGTATTTCTGTCCAAACGGCCCACGGGATAAACACGTTCCCGGCCTGCGTTGCGGATCAGTTCCAGCACAGTTTTTCTTCCTTCCGGATCGTCCAGCGTGGTAATATAATCTTTGGGTTTATTGAGCAGGATGTAAATCATCTTCTCTTGCTTAAGCGTCTGTCCACCGAAATTAATCACATCGGTAGGCGATATCTTAAATCCGAGTTCGGTCACAACTTTTCCATTCACAGAGATAACCCCTGTTTCAATGAGCTTATCAGCTTCCCGGCGTGAACAGATACCGGCATTGGCAATGTATTTATTCAGGCGGATAAGACCGTCTGCCGATGCAGGAGACGGGGAAGCAAAACTCTTCTTGGCACGGAATGGCTTCGGTTCATAAGGCTTACGTTCACCTTCTTGCTTTCCTCCTTCTTCACGGCCTCTGAAACTTTTACGTTCCGACCCGCGTTCTCCGTCACGCTCTTTTTTAAAGTATGGTTTCTTAAAAGGCTTGTCGCCTCTTGGTGCTCTTCTTTCCGGACGATCAAATGATTTCCGTTCCGTAGCTCCTTCTTCTGATGTTCTGGACTCTCCTTCTCCACCGCGAAATTCACCCGAAGGACGTCTTTCTTCCCGGTCGTCTTTTTTGAAATAAGGCTTTTTAAACGGTTTGTCACCACGCGATTCCCGCCTTGGTCTTTCTTCGGGGTTAAAAGGTTTGCGTTCCGATGAATCACCGAATGATTTACGTCCTCCTTCTTCCCGGTCGTCTTTTTTGAAATAGGGTTTTTTAAAGGGCTTATCTCCGCGTGGCTCTCTTTTCCGGTCTTCACTACCTGGAGTACGTCTGCCGGTAGCGTCGCCAAACGTTTTACGGGGACCATCTTCCCGGTCACCGAACTTTTTACGTTCAAAACCGCCTTCTTCTCTGTTATCTTTCTTGAAATAAGGCTTTTTATACCCGGGTTTATCTCCTCGGGGGCCTCTTTTACTATCATCGGAGCGGAAAGGCTTCCTTTCAGAAGCATCTCCCTGGGAGCGACGTTCATCGCTGCCACCCTGAAATTTCTTTCTTTCAAAGCCGCCTTCTTCCCTGTTATCCTTTTTGAAAAAGGGCTTTTTATCTCCACGTGGAGCTCTGGAATCCTTGTTTTCGGGGTTAAAAGCTCTTTTATCGGCCGATTCACCGTACGCTCCGCGCTTTTTGCGGGCATCGCCTCCACGTTGTGATGTAGAGCGTTTTTTGCCTGAATAATCGGGTTTGCGGGAAGATGGGGGCATGATAAGGTCTGTTTTTCTGCAAAGATACCCAAATAGCCGGTAGAAGCAGAAAAAATCGGATGTTACTTACCTGCTACCACCTCATAGCAGGGGATAAAAAGCATCCCGGATATACCTGATATCATAGTTATCTTCCCCTTTCTTAACGATAATAAGCACATCAAACCGTACCTCCCCATCCAGTCCCTTTTTAAGGATATAGCTATTGGCCAGCTTTACCATCCTGCGCTGTTTTTGCCTGCTTATAGCGCGTTCAGCTTCGGTTATCTGCCGGCCGGCCCTTGTTTTAACCTCTACAATCACGATCTGATCCCCATCACGGGCAATGATATCCAGCTCTCCTGCCCCTTGTCTCCAGTTGGTGTCAAGGATGGCATAGCTTTTGCTTTGCAGGTACCGAAGGGCTACTCGTTCGCCTTCCGTACCCAGTTCATTATGTTCAGCCATAACGTTTAAATCATTGTATGGAATATTTATTATTTTAGTGCACAAATTGTTAAATCCTTACAGAGAAAACCCATCCGACCTCATGAAAAAAGCACTACTGAGTCTCACCTGCCTTCTTGGTTTCACTGCATTCATTGCGGCCCAGGGCTTCGAAGGAATTATCGAATTCAAACAGCTAACTGCTAAAGATACAACGACAAACATTTATTACGTAAAGGGGAATAAAATTAAACTCGATCAAATGAGCAGTTTATCCAAATCAGCAGGAGGCACTGTTCTGGTTGATCTGGGTACCAACAAAATCAATCTGCTGAGCCCTGACAGAAAGGTGTATCAGGATGTGGTTGTAAGCAAGTCTGTTGCTACCAATAAAATTGATACCGTTATCAAACTGAAAGAGGCCAAAGTAATAAACGGCAACAAATGTGTAGGATACACGGTTAAGTCAAAAAGCGATAATACACAAATTACATACTGGCTCACGCCCGGCAACTTTAATTTCTTTTCGCCGTTTGTCGTTTTATGGAATCGTAAAGACAAGGCTTCTGTTTATTTCCGTGCTATTAAAGATACACAGGGTATGATGCCTATGCTTTCCATTGAAAGCGATATGAGCGGTAAAGAAATAGGAAGACTGGAAGTAATTAAAATAGAAAAGAAGCCTGTAGATGCTTCCAAATTTGACATCCCGAAAGATTATAAAAAATACGAATAAGCTTTTCTAAGCAAATTAAAAACCCGATCCTGATGGACCGGGTTTTTTTATGCGCTGTAGCGAATACAATGATTAGAAAACAAGGGTGCTCTGCTCCCCTACTGTCAACACACAGGTCCTTCCCATAATCAGGGCTTTGTTTTGAATGCCATGTCCGGCAGGGAGACCAAAGCAAAGCGGATAGTCATATTCTTTTACTGCATCATAGATAATCTCCTCGGCTGTTTTTCCGAAGGGAATGGTATTGTCTTTCATCTCTGTCATCCCTCCTATCACCATTCCTGCCAAGCCATCCAGCTTTCCGCTTCGTTTCAGATTCATCATCATACGGTCTATGTGGTAGAGGTATTCATCCAGATCTTCCAGAAAAAGGATTTTACCATTGGTATCCAGATCGCTTTTCCCTCCTGACATGGCATAGATGAGAGACAAGTTTCCTCCCACCAGAGGAGCACTTATCTTCCCGGCTCTATTCAGCTGATGAGGAGGCAGTGTATATTCCAGTCTTTGTCCGAACAAGGCTTTTCGCAGGCTTTCCACAGAGTCAGCATCTTTCCCGAAACTCACCGGCATGGTAGCATGCAGGGTTTCTATCCCTATAGCATGCACCAGGGTATGCAATACGGTTATATCACTATAGCCTATGATCCATTTGGGGTTTCGGAGCAAGGACGAAAAGTCCAGCCTGTCGGCAAAACGCAAGGTACCATAACCTCCCCTTGCACTGAGGATGGCTTTTACCGTGCCATCGTTTATCATTTCCTGCATATCGGCCAGACGCTCTTCATCCGTACCCGAATACTGATTACAAGCTCCGAAAAGATTCTTCCCCGTTTTCACCTTCAATCCCCATCCCTTCAATATTTCCACAGCAGGCTCCAGCTCCTCCTTTGTAATTTTACGTGCGGGAGCAACGATTCCGATGGTATCGCCGGCTTTAAGAAAAGGAGGTGTTTGCATCCGTAAGGTATTAAGGATTACAGTTAAGAATCAATTGCCTGAAAAACCGGATACAGTTTTTAAAATCTGCTTCGGCAATACGTTCATTAAGTCCATGAATACGATCCAGATCATCGGGCTGAACAATGATGGGGATAAAACGATACAGGTTGGCTGCCACCGGTGAATAATGCCGGGCATCTGTAGCCGCCACCACCAACGAAGGGGACACAAGCACCCCCGGAAAAATCTGGGATATTGTTTTCCTCACTGCCGAATAACTGTCCGATCGATAATCCGATACAGCTGTTGGTTCATTACCATGTCCATACCGTTTCAGATGGACCCGCTCATCATGCACCACCTCTTTTACATGCTGAATTACCTGTTCCGATGTTTCTCCGGGAAGGATGCGAAAATTAACGATGGCGCTGGCATGACCCGGAATTACATTCTCTTTTACCCCGCTGTGAAACTCGGTAGGAGCCGTACTCGTTCTTACCACCGAGCGTCCGGCATGGGTGCTCTCATATTTTTGAAGAATCAGGGGTTTGAAAAGCCAGCGGTTGGCAAATGCCATACGACTAAAAAAAGGCATCTCCGGGCCCACATGATCCAGAAATTCATTCACCGGCTCACAAAATCCGGCAGGCATAGGATGTTGCTCCAGACGGGAAACAGCCGTTGACAGAATACCAATAGAGGTTTCTTTGGGTGGCAGGGACGAATGCCCTGCTTCGGCATCTACAGATAATTCCAGGGAGAGATACCCTTTCTCGGCAATCCCGATAAGCGCCACATCTTTGGCAATACCGGGAACAAGTCCTCTGGCAATCATCATCCCCTCATCCAGCAAAAATCCTGCTTTCACCTGTTGCTGCTCCAGATAGGCTGCCATTTTACCGGCTCCATGGGCTCCTCCCACCTCTTCATCCTGTCCAAAAGCAAGATATAGAGTGCGTTTGGGTTGAAAACCTTCTTTCAGCAACATCTCCACCGCCTCCAGAATGCTGATCACATTTACCTTGTCGTCCAACGTTCCTCTGCCCCATATAAATCCATTGCTCACCGCACCGCTGAAAGGAGGCTGCTCCCATTTATCCGGATCCAGTGCAGGCACCACATCCATATGACCGATCAGTAATACAGGCGAAAGCTGAGCATCCGATCCTTTCCAGCAATAAAGTAAACTGGCACCGCTGATCCGTTTGGGATGCAGGGTGGCTGTAGCGTGCGGATATGTTTGTTGGAGATACGCAATAAGATGCCGGAAAGCAGCTGTATCGGTAAGGGTGGAATCATCATAAGATACCGTAGGAAAGCGGACTGCACCGGAGAGATGAGCGATAACAGAATCACTCACCGCTACTTTGGCCACAGGGGCTTCTTCAATCTGACGCGAATGGTATAAAAATGTCCTGGTCATGAGAACGGAAACCAGCGCCAGCAATAGAATACCTATAATTTTTAACAGTTTACCAAGCATCTTTCCGGATCGGGAGATTGAAATGAAAACACCGCTAAATAAGCAAATTTTATCGGGAGATTGAAATGATAGAGCCGAAAGAAAATGATCTCCCCTTTTTCCGCATGCCCAAACCAGGCCGATTTATTATCTTTGCCGTCCGTATAAGACAATAAAAAATCGCTTTGTGAACCCTAAAAGACACCTCATCACCGCAGCATTACCGTATGCCAATGGCCCCGTTCATATCGGCCATCTGGCAGGATGTTATCTGCCGGCTGATATTTATGTACGTTACCTGCGCTGCAAAGGAGAGGATGTCCTCTTCATCTGCGGTTCTGACGAACATGGGGTTCCTATCACCATCAAAGCAAAAAAAGAAGGCATAACCCCTCAGCAGGTGGTGGATAAATACCACAAAATGATGGGCGACTCGTTTGAAGAGTTCGGCATCTCCTTCAATATCTATTCCCGCACATCCAAACCTATACACCACGAAACAGCATCGGGATTTTTTCGTAACCTGTACGACAAAGGTGTTTTTACGGAAGAAGTAACAGAGCAGTATTTTGATGAAAAGGCAAATCAGTTTTTAGCCGATCGTTATATCACCGGCACCTGCCCCAAATGCGGGAATGAAAATGCTTATGGCGATCAGTGTGAGAAATGCGGCTCTTCCTTAAATGCTACCGATCTCATCAATCCCCGCTCTACCCTATCGGGCGAGAAACCGGTGATGCGTAAAACAAAGAACTGGTTTCTGCCTCTGGATAAGATGCAACCCCAGATTACGGATTATATCGAATCGCATAAGGACTGGAAAACGAATGTCTACGGGCAATGCAAAAGCTGGCTTAACCAGGGTTTACAACCCCGGGCTATGACACGTGATCTGGATTGGGGCGTAAAAGTACCTGTTGAAGGTTCGGAAGGTAAAGTGCTGTATGTATGGTTTGATGCACCTATCGGATATATCTCGGCCACAAAAGACTATTTTCAAAATCCGGAAGTAAGAAGTCAGCATCCGGAGAAAAACTGGGAGTTGTATTGGAAAGATAAGGATACACGTCTGATCCATTTCATCGGCAAAGACAATATCGTATTTCATTGTATCATCTTCCCGGCTATGTTAATGGCCCATGGTGAATATATTCTGGCGGATAATGTTCCGGCCAATGAATTCCTGAATCTGGAAGGAGAAAAGATTTCCACTTCACGCAACTGGGCCGTATGGCTGCATGAATACCTTGTTGCTTTTAAAGGCAAACAGGATGTATTACGTTATACGCTCTGCGCCAATGCTCCGGAAACAAAAGACAACGACTTTACCTGGAAAGATTTTCAGGCCCGTAATAACAACGAACTGGTAGCTATCCTTGGCAATTTTGTAAACAGAACCCTGGTGCTTTCGCATAAATACTATGAAGGCAAAGTGCCCCAGGCCGATGAGTATACAAAAAGCGATATCCTGCTGCTGGAAGAAATTTCCCGTTTCCCGGCCCGTATTTCGGAATCCATAGAAGCGTTCCGTTTCCGCGAAGCTCTTGCCGAACTCATGAACCTGGCCCGTGCCGGAAATAAATACCTGGCCGATAACGAGCCGTGGAAGCTCGCAACTACTGATCCTACACGCGTACGTACCATCATGAAGATTTCCCTGGAGATCACCGCCAATCTGGCTATCCTCATGGATCCTTTTCTGCCTTTCACGGCAAAAAGACTCAAGGAGATGATCAATCTGGGTGGATTTACCTGGGCACATGCAGGACGTTCGGAGCTATTGGCTCCCGGACATAAAATGAATGCTCCAGAACTTCTTTTTGATAAAATTGAAGACCCTGCCATTGAAGCCGAAATACAAAAACTAAAAGACAGCAAAGCCGTGAACGATGCCATCGCTCATACCACAGCCCCTGCCAAAGCAGAAACCAATTTTGACGATTTCTCTAAAATGGATATACGCGTAGGCACTATTCTGGAAGCCGAACGTGTACCCAAAACAGATAAGCTTCTCAAACTTAAAATAGATACCGGTATTGATCAGCGTACCGTTGTATCGGGTATTGCCGGTTATTACAAACCCGAGGATATCATCGGTCAGCGGGTCAGCATTTTAGTAAATCTGGCACCGCGCAAAATAAAAGGTATCGAGTCCCAGGGCATGATCCTCATGGCTGAAAATGCCAACGGAGAACTGGCATTTGTAAGTCCTTCGAAAGAGATTGTGAATGGAGGAGTGATCAAGTAATAAATTGTTCATCGTCTGTACCAAGATAGAAATCTGAAAAAACTATCTTTATCTTCTAAAATCACCATTACCTATGAACGTGTTACTTACCGGTGGTGCCGGATTTATCGGTAGTCATTTGGCAGACCGATTGCTTGGGGATGGACATGTAGTAACCTGCATCGATAATTTTGATCCGTTTTATGCTGTCGATTCCAAGAAAAGCAATATCCAGGCTCACCTGAGCAATCCGAACTACCAGCTTATTGAGGAAGACATCACCAACCCCGATAAAATCCTTAACCGACTAAAAGGTGCTCCGGATCTTATTCTTCATCTGGCAGCCAAAGCGGGAGTAAGACCAAGCATCAGCGATCCTCTGGCTTATGCCCATACTAATGTGGAGGGCACTATCAGCATGCTGGAAATTGCGCGTAAACTCCATGTGCGTAAATTTATTTTCGCATCTTCCAGCAGTGTGTATGGAAGCAATCCGAATATCCCGTGGAATGAAACCGATCTGGCGCTGAGTCCTATAAGTCCGTATGCTTCTGCCAAGATTGCCGCAGAGTTTTTCGGAAAAACATATTGCTCACTCTACTCGATTGACTTTACGGCCTTGCGGTTTTTCACCGTTTTTGGTCCCCGTCAGCGACCGGATCTGGCCATTCATAAATTCTTTTCGGCCCTGCTCCAAGATGAACCCATCACTGTTTACGGAGATGGCACCACCCGCAGAGACTATACCTATATTGACGATATTGTAAATGGTATTTACGGAGCCATTCATAAACCCCTTGTTCCAGGCCAGTTTAAAGTCTACAACCTGGGCAACTCCGGCACGGTAACGTTAAATGAACTGATAGCCGCCATAGAAAAAGTAGTGGGGAAAAAATTCAAGATAAAAACAGAGCCCGAACAACCCGGTGATGTATCCTGTACCTATGCCAATATCTCTTCCGCTAAAAAAGATCTTTCCTTTTCGCCTTCTACCACCTTACATCAGGGGCTGGAAGCGTTTTATAGCTGGTATAAGAAGAATCAAGGGAAGTGAGTTCCGAGAACTCAGAACAATGCTCTTCCGCTTGTTTAATGCCTCCCGGTGACGCTCCAAGCAGGCCTTTACCCCCTAAAAGGTGTTTTTTGACCGATTTCCCATTATCTTTGCCGGGAATTTTTATTTCCTGGCACCGTAGTTCTCCCGATAGCTATCGGGAGGATAGAATAGAAGTTAATATTATGTAGTATCGTTCTTACTATACTGGCACCGTAGTTCAATGGATAGAATAGAAGTTTCCTAAACTTTTGATGTGGGTTCGATTCCCGCCGGAGCCACCACTAATGCAATCAAATGCCTGCAAATGAAAGATTTGCAGGTATTTTGTGTTTTTGGGGGACGGTGAGGGGGACAATACTTTCGTTAAGTCAACGTAAATTAGGAGAAGGAAAAAAAGGAGGTGGCAGGAATTTTTAAAAAAATAAATTAACTTATAGGTTAATTTTGTCAAAAAAGTGTTACCTTTGTTCAGCGCATAAGTAGCAGAGTCTTAATTAACCTTTGTAATTCATGAATTAACCTATAAATGAATAATTTTGCGATTCTTGAAGTCTTCACTGAATACGATTTTGTTACATACTATACTGTTAGGTTAGTTGTGAACGATATTGAAGCGGACTTGAATGAGACAGATAAATTTTATGAAAAGTGTAATGACCCGGCGCATTCTCATCATGGAGAATTCTGTGTAATTGTTGATGTAATAGATGCTATGGGATCGAGTGTATTGGGTGCACAGGCTAGTCTTTTCAGATTCGAGGAAGCCGCAAATGCACTACCTCCACCAGTGAAAGAAGCAGATAAACTTTTGGACATTCAAGTCCCAACTGATTCCGAGCTCCGACTTTACTGCATGAGAATCACTGATGAAGTGGTAATCTTAATCAATGGAGAAGTAAAGACTGAAAACAATGCATTAAGTTGTCCCAATGTGAAATCATACTTTAGATTTGCTCAATCTGTAGCAAAAGCTGTTGACAAACTTATAAATGAAGGAAGTATAAGAATTGATGGGAAACGTATTATAAACGAAGCTGGGGATGAAGAAATAATCCTCTACCTCTAATAAAAAAAACCTATGCCAAGCAAATTTCATGAAAAAGCGATTTCACGCATTACGCCCGAGCAAAGGGCATTAATGGTAAAGTCGTTGGAAGTAATTTCACAAATTCATTCTATCCTAGATCGAAAGGGGATTAGTCAAGTTAAACTAGCAGAAATGCTTGATGTTAGTCCTCCGGCTGTAAGTAAAATGCTAAACCCAGGAGGGAATTTGGAGTTAAATACTATTATTCGACTCGAGTTGCTCTTAAAAGAGGATATTCTTAATACACCCCAGAAGGTCGCAAAACTCGAAAAAAAGAAGCAAGAAAATTTAGAGCCTATAAAGAACAGATTAGTTCAGATGCCCTTCATGGCTATTGTTTGGAAGGCTGGCGAGCCTCGATATTTTCTAGAAGCGTAGATATAAAAGTATTCGATAAAGTATTCAAATAAGAAGAATAGAAATGGCAAATATTGAAATAGACAAAATAGAATATCTCAACATTCAGATTCAGAAAGCTGAGATAAATAAAATTGTCAAAACCCCATTACAAAAGGGCGATCAATTTGAGTTGGACTATGTTTTTAAGATAACGGACTTATATAATGTAGAGAAGAAATTAATTCGAATAATTATTGATATTACTGTTACGGTAATGAAAGATGGAAATGAATTAAACGCTGGAGCGAAATTTGAATTGGATAATTATTTTCGCTATCCGGATTTGGAAGAATTTGCTAGGATTGAAGGAAAAAAGGTTCTGATAGAATCTAGATTTATTGAAGTAGTAAAAGGCTTTGCTTTTTCTACT
>JABDCB010000069.1 GCA_013288325.1 Bacteroidota bacterium | reverse complement strand
TGCAGCTCAGCCTGAAGGATATTGATTTCGGGAGAGAGGTGAATTTTGGCAGAAGCCAGATTTGCACCCAATGCGGCGGGTTGTACGGGTCCCGATGTCATCATAGGGCCTCCGCTGGTACGGATTTTTAAGGCAAGCTCCTTGTTTGGAAAAACAAGGGCTGCCCCACCTCCTCCAAAAGCCTTTGCAAATGAAACAGCCAGAATCATCTGTTCATGCAAAGGTTTTTTACTTAAAATGTATCCACTTCCATGCTCTCCAAAGCAGCTCATTCCATGGGCATCATCTACATAATATCTGAATTCAGGATATTTATCAAGCAGGGAATAAATATCCTTTACCGGAGATGCATCCCCAAACATGGAATAGATACCATCGGCCATATACCAGATTTGCCGGTGTTTTTCACGAAGACTTTTAATCTTGTCTTCCAGAATATCCATTCTGTTATGCCGGATCATTTCGGTATATACCCCTCTTGACTTTACCAGATTTACCGCCATCTGAACGGAATGATGTACCTGGTGGTCAAGCAGGATAGCATCCTCATCCCTGACCATAGCGGGAATAGTGGCCAGATGGCCCAAGGTGGTGGTAGGGGCAACGACTACATGTCCGTTAAAGATTTTTTCGAGTAATGTCTCCAGTTCTTCATAATGCCTGCAGGAGATGTAGGTTCTGGAGGAAGAAAAAGTTGTTCCATAATCATCAATGGCATTTTTGGCGGCTTGGCGGAGACGGTCGTCAAATTCCAATCCCAAATAACTGCAGGATCCGAAATGAAGAAGTGTTTTGTTCGTTGCTCCTTCGTGAATATGGAGCACTCCTGGCTGTAGACGCTGATCGCTGCTGATGAGGTGAACAACGCCTTTTTGAATGCCATAGTTGAAGCTTTCTTCAAGTATAGCAAGATTTTTATTTGTCTGAATGGATTTCATGATCGTGGTGTTTAAATAGTGAACGGATAAGAGAACTCAACTGGTATAAGGAAGTAGTAAAAGGATCAATATTCCGTATTGCTTACTTATTGGCCGGAAATATTATTATTTTATCTATACAAAATTACATGAGTGAGAAACCAAAGCGAACCAGTAAAAAACCTTAAAATGAATACAATATTGTACCCGAAAGGAATTAAGTATAAATACGTATTTTTTGTATTATATCCGGGAGAGAGGTCCAGTTCTTAAATTTGCAAAAGTGAAGGATATGATTTTAATTCCTCCTTGTGATTAAGAGATCAGCAATGTATAAAAAGGAATTAGACACTCCATACGCCAGATTCAATATTAAAGAAGGCATTCTCGAAGTATCTTATAAAAAAGGATTGATTATAACACCGGAAGTAGCCAGGGAAATAATCAAAACCCGTCTTTCTTTCTGTGACGGGCATGCTTATCCGTGCCTTATTCTGGATGAGGGTATTCTGGAAATTCAGAAATCAGCCAGAGACATATTATCTTCTTCCGAGGGAACATCTAAAATAATAGCATCTGCCCTGGTTATGGGTACTGCATATGGACGAATAGTAGGTAGTTTTTTTATCAAACTAACCCGTCCATCTATCCCCGTAAAAATATTTAATAGTGAATCGCAAGCCATTGAGTGGTTGAAGGAGTTTAAACCCAGTTAGTTTCCTCTTATCCGTTGAGTTTATATAGCTATTTGTCATGCAATTAATTGCATATAAAATATTCCTAGCATAATGTACAGTATAAATAATCCGTGTATATTTAATTAATATAAAAATTCCGGAGGCTGGCAAAAACCAATTATTGGGCAATCGGAATGAAAATGAATGGATGGGCCAGGCAGAAATGGAATAAGGTATACTGGAATACTAGGAATAGAGACATTTAATATAGGCGTCAGCCTTCGGAAAGGAATCGGTTAGCTTATGACTGGTATATGAAGGAAAAAGTGAAAAAAAATTTTGATCCTAGAATCGATCTGATTACAGATCTCGTGATTCGTTATTCAATGGGCGACTTTACAGCCAAATTATATCCGGCTGGAGAGTACGATGAAGTGGACGCATTTATGACTATCATGAATATGGTAGGAGAAGAAATGCAGGCATCCACTATTTCCAGAAATTACTTCAATAATATCTTTCATTCTGTTTCAGACATGATTTTTGTGATGGACTTGTGCGGGGAGATACAGAACGTGAATAAGGCCGTTATAAACCAACTTGGGTTTACAGAAACCGCCATACGGCAAAAATTTCCCGATCAGGTGATGGCAGGCGGAAAGAAGGCATTCAATAACCTGTTGAGTATACTGGAGGGAGACACTTTACGGGCCGATCAGGAATGCTATTTCTATACGATGGATGGACGCCCCGTACCTGTATTTTGCTCCAGTAGCTATCTGATTAACCGGCAGCAGGAAAAAATAGGATATCTTTTGTTAGCCCGCGACCTGACGAAAATCCATAAATATGAACGCTCCTTACAGGAATCGGAGGAGAAATACAAACGTATTTTTGACGAAAGCAGTGACACGATCTTTGTCATTACCCCCGAAGGATATTTCCAGGATCTGAACAAAGCTGGAGGCTTGCTCATCAAACTGGGCAACCAGCACGCTGCTCCATATAAGATATTCGATTTGTTTGTGGACGAAACCAGGCGGGAGCAGTTTCGGAACGAACTTTCAATTCATGGGTTGGTAGTCGATTTCAGAATACGGCTCAAAGATCTGGAAGGGAATATACATGCCTGCCTTATCTCTGCCACAAAAATAAACAATGATACCGGTGATGTGAGTGCATATCAGGGCATGATAAAGGATATTTCCCAGCAAAAGACCATGGAAAACCTGGTTATCAGAACCATTGTTGATACCCAGGAAAAGGAAAGAAAACGTTTTGCGATGGATCTGCATGATAGTTTGGGACAACAGCTGTCGGCCATTAAATTTTATCTCGCCACTTTAAGAAGCATTTATGGATTCTCGGATCCTAAATCGGCTGATATATTGGTCAAATCAAACGATGCCCTGGACCGGGTACTGGCCGAATTAAGAAATATCTGTTTTAACCTCATGCCCGGCACACTTCAAAGTTTTGGTCTCAAACATGCCCTGCAGGAACTGTGTAAAAAGATAGAGCATGATAGCCTGTTAAAATTCGACCTTCATATGGATAATGCTATTCCATTGCTTACAAAATCCCTGGATATAGCCATTTTCAGAATAACACAGGAGTTTATTAATAATGCTGTCGTACACGGACATGCAAAAAAAGTAAGTATCCTGATGAGCCTTATTAACGACCGGAACGAAGGGGAACAATTACGTATTGTACTGGCTGATGACGGAGACGGATTTTGTATCAAAAACCTGGAGGAAGGAAAGGGCATGGGACTTAAAAATGTGCGTTCAAGAGTAGAATCATATAATGGGGAAATAAGAATAAGCAGCGAACCCGGTAGAGGAACCCGTTATGATATTGTGATCCCTAACCCAAGGTCATAAAATAGGAACAATGAGGAATATAGATCAGATAAATAGAATGGAAAAAAAAATAAGAATATTGATAGTAGATGACCATAAGATGGTGAGGGATGGGATTCGATCCATGCTAGAGTCACAAGAAAAAAAATACAAATTCATTCTGGAAGAAGCAGAGAACGGAGAGGAGGGGGTGGAGAAAGCAAAAAAGGCTTATTATGATGTGATTATTATGGATTATCAATTGCCCATTATGAACGGTGTAGATGCAACCCGAACCATCATGGCTCACAACCCTGAAATGCGTGTTTTGGCTTTATCCAATTATGATGAGTATATGTATATTGATAATATGATGAAATCGGGAGCAAGGGGATTTGTATTGAAAAATATTGGCCCGGAGGAAATCATACACGCGATTGAAACCCTGATGAATGGAAAGAATTATTATTCAAACGATGTGGCTGTAAAGCTCATCAGTTTTGATCCGGATCATTTGCAGGTAGCACGGTTGCTGAGACAGAAGAGAGATAAAACGGAAATGCTTTCAAAAAGAGAGCTGGAAATACTAAAGCTCATCGCAACGGAATACACCAATGAGGAAATAGCCAATCGTTTGTTTATTAGTAAACGGACTGTTGATACGCATCGTCAAAATTTGATGAAAAAATTAAATGTCAAGAATACGGCAGGCTTGGTCAAATTTGCTTTTGAATTGAAAATTCTGGAACAGCCTTGATAAGATTTACTTTTTCATCAACCGGATAGCCTTTTCAATATCTTCGGGAGAATCGATGCAGTGGCTGTCAAAAGAAGTAAGCGCTGTTTTGATATGATATCCGTTTTCCATCCAGCGAAGCTGTTCGAGTGATTCAGCCTTTTCGAGACTGGATGGCGGAAGATTGGCAATTTTTTGGAGTATGTCGGTTCGGTATGCATATAACCCTACATGCCGGTAATAAACATGATGCTGATGCCATTCCTGCTCAGGAACTCCTTTTAGAAATGGAATTGGGCTGCGGCTGAAATAGAGGGCTTCGGATTGAGTATTGATGACCACTTTTACTTCCCCCTTGTCAAATAACAATTCTGCTGAATCAACAGGAATGATAAGTGTTGCCAGTTCCGTATTCCCATCCAGCAATGAAGCCAGCAAATCAATTTGAGACGGGTCGATAAAAGGCTCATCTCCCTGAATATTGATTACATAATCAAAACCTGATTTAAACGTATTCAATACCTCTCTGCACCGGTCTGTTCCGCTGGTATGTTCTGTGCCTGTCATGATGGCTTCCCCGCCAAATGCCAGCACATGGTCATATATCCGTTGATCATCGGTGGCAACCACTACCTTTGAAAGCGAGGTAGCAGCAATGCTTTGCTCATAAACCCGGCGTATCATACTTTTGCCAAGGATATCAATAAGCGGTTTTCCCGGGAAACGGGAAGATGCATAACGGGCAGGTATTATACCAAGGATGTGTTTATGTTCAGGGCTTTTGCTCGATAATGTCATTATCTTTTCGCGTATAGAATGAGGTCTCCTTTGAATTCCTAAGCCGGAGATATTCTTTGTACTGAGGAGAAAAGCGAACCCGCTCTTCCAGTGCCAATTCAAACGATCCGTTCATTCCCATCATCATTTCACAACATTCCCGAACAGGATAACCTCCTGAAATGGCTCCGGTACTATAATCGGCAAGCTGGTGACTGTGAATATAATTGCTGAACAAGGAATTGCCCGGACGACGGATCAGAAATCGCAAACCGCATTTTTGAGCCAGGGGAATATCGAGGATGTCATCGTAAACAAAGGCTATTTCAAGCGGATTCAGTTTATGAGCAGAGCAGAAATGAGTAAGAGCGTCTGTTTTATGATTTATTTTATAGTAGCAGGCGTCCAGATGTTCGCGTGTTCCAAGCAAAAAAGAGGCACTGTTTTGTTCACCGGATATGATGGCAACAGGAGGGAGCTGTCCTTTTTTTAACCAGTGTGCAAAGCGAAGCATGTTTAGCCCCATGCTGTCAACCTCGTTGAAGGGGCTGCTTCCATTATTTTTTTCAGCGGAGTTGAAAACCCCGTCCCAGTCGAATATAAAAGCACGGATATGATGCAGTTTATCCAGAAAAGCTTCGGGCGAAACATAAAACTGCCCGCCATTTGCAGAAAACAGATCAAAAACTTTTTGGTGCTCTGTATGCATACAGGAATTATGGGTTATAGGTCCTGGATATCCAACATCCCAATCGGTTTGCCTGAACTGGTCACAAGCAGGGTATCGACATTTGTCTTTTTGAAAATACCGGCTGCTTCATTCAAAAGCAAATCGGCATCTATGGAGATAGGGGTATTATACTTGAAAGCATCCATTTTTTTTCCTAATACATCGCGTCCATCGCTTCCAAGCACTCGTCTTAAGTCTCCATCGGTAAATACTCCTTTTACCGATCCGTCCGTATTGATAACGGTAATGGCTCCGAAGCCATATTCAGTCATTTTAACAATAGCATCAGCTAATGGGGTGGAGGAGGGCACCAAAGGGTTTACACCGTTTACAGCTTCTCTTACTTTTACCGTCATGAGACGGGTATCACGAATGAATTGCTCTGTTCCCAGCATGGTGAAATTATTCTCCGTGAGGGATTTCAGAATTTTGAGCGGTACAGTGATAGTATGAACACCTATATTAATTGCATTGCGCACATGTTCATTGTTCCTGACCGAAGAGAACATGATTTTGGTGTCATATCCGTAATAATCCACCGCATCCACACATTGCTCCACCAGGGCAAGGGCATCATGTCCCTGATCCTGTAAACGGCCAACCAGCGGACAAACATAACTTGCTCCTGCCTGCATAGCCATATAAGCCTGTTGCAGGGTATACACCAGATGTACGTTGACAAGCAATCCTTCATTTCGGAGCATTTTGCAAGCTCTTACCCCTTCCAGAGATACAGGAATCTTAAATACAGTACGGGCCGGGTCAAGACCCAGATTAAGCTGACGTTTTGCTTCTTTAAGGATTTCTTCAGCTGTATTGCCAAGGGCTTCTATCTGCAAAACAGGTACCATTTTAGATAGACGGACTATGGTTCCATCTATATCAGTAATCCCTTCCTTTTGCATAAAGGTGGGAGTTGTGGTTAATCCATCTAAAAAACCAAGTTTAAAGCCTTCTTCAATTTCTTTCAGGTTAGCGGAATCCAGATATAGCTCCATGATACGTATTTGGTTTTAAGGGATAAAATTTAATGGTTTCGACGCAAATGTAGGAAAATGCCAGATACGGCACGTGAAATTAAGACATGCTGTAATACAAACAGGAATAAGATAAAAGGGATCAATTGAGACGTTGAGGGGTGATCAGTTCAAAGCGTGGTATTTCTACTTTGAATTGAAGACGGTCTTGCTGACGTTGCATCGTATAAGTCCCCATCATGGAACCCATATCTGTTTCCAGATGACATGCCGATTCATATTCATACACATCGCCGGGACTGAGTATGGGTTGTTGTCCTACCACACCTTCTCCTTCTACCTGGCTATGCTCTCCATTGGAATCAAAAATAAACCACTGCCTGCGCAGCAGCTGAACGGTATAATCGCTTTTGTTCTCAATGGATATACGGTAAGTAAAAAGGAAATCTCCGAATTCAGGTCGGCTTTGCTCTTCCCTGAATCTGGTTTCTACTGTAACCCGTATTCCTTGTGTGACATGTGTTACCATTGCAATGCAATATTTGGAATTGTTTTTCAATTAAGCAAGTTCTGTGCCGGGATATTTGAAAATTGAAACGGATTGTTAATAAGTTAGGGAACGCTCCATGGGACGCTGTTAAGTCAAAATGAACAAAAGTATGCTATATCAGAGGGGGCCGTAATGCAGCTTATGAGCGTTTATTTCGCCAGGAAGTATCATATTGGCGACGGGGCTTTTTAATTCTTCGTTGAATTTATCTTTTTAACGCCAATGAGTTTGTCGTAATTCTGGGCTGGAGGACGGTAATAGACAAGGATAGTATAACTATTTTCTGTTTCGGCATGAGATCCTTCAATGGGTGCCTCATCTGCCACATTTTTACCATCTGACAGCATGACATACTCGTAGTTGTAATACCCCTGTTTCAGGTACAGGGTGCACTCATAGCCATGTCTGACTTTATTATACTTCATTTTGTTCCTGTTGTCGAGTTGCCAATCTGTCAGGACTCCGGTAACATAAATATTGGCTTCCGCTTCGGCATTGGGATAGGACAAGAAAAAATTAACATAGCAATAATCGGCATCTACATCGCTATTGCTGCCATCCTGGTTTTTAATCAGAAAATTACCATTCAGATCATTGTCGAATACATACTGAGGGCGATTTCTGGTCTCATCAGTAGTAAGAGAAACATGGGTATGATTGTCTTCAACCGTGATGCTGGACAAATGCATGGAACGCGATTTGAGTGTTTTGGTGTCAAAATTCCGGAATTCGCTGCCCCCGTTAAATTCCATATCTCCATTGGTGGATTCAAAAATCTGTTCATGATCTTTCTGATACGTAGGTTGTATGCCGCATTGGGCATTATCCCAACGGTCGTTTTGCAACAGGCAAACCTTTATATCGTCAGGGCTTCGGACATCCACAGCAGGGTATTTAAGATCCAGGTTAACCCCCTGACGGGTGTATGCGCTGGTTAAGGAGGAGCCGGATTTAAAACTGGTCTCCATCGTTACATCATTTTCATAGATCATGAATCTCCGCGTGATAACAAGATTGTCGGGCTGATTTTCCATATATACTTTCAGCAGATAATTACCCGGCTTCAGAAAAATGAGATTTGAATTGGGAAAGTACAGGCTGTAATGGGTATATTTCTGTATGCTCAATGAGCTGGAGGCTTCATAATCACTGATAGAGTTGTCGTCAAATCCATTCACATATTCATTGTACATCAAATCAGAAGGCTGCCAATCGGCATTGCAATGAATAACTGTATAGTGATAAGATTGAAAATTTCCGTTTAAGTCGTCAAAGCTGAGCCTTAACTGATCATCGGTTCCAAACCGAATCATAGGAGATGACAATTCAGCCGCTTTATTTATTAGTAAAACACTTTGAATATTTTTCTGATAGGTATGATTATCATAACGGAGATATGTTTCGGAATAATAATCTTCGGTAGTGTCGGTGTTTTTTTTGCTTTGAGAAAACAAAATAACAGGACTTGATATAAACACAAGCACCATCAACAGATTTAAAAAATAACACGAGCAACGGTTATTCATTTAGTGCGGTTTGACCCGGTCTATGGAAATAATTTTATCACCCTGATAGTGATAAATGGAATCCCAGGCTTCCGGGTCGGGAGATCCGTGAAAGAAAACAATTTCATCCAGATTTCCTCCCTGATTATAATAAGACCACGGCCCTTGCAAGGTAAAACACTCTCCCGGACATTCCATTCCCTTTGCCCTTATTTTACCACTACTGTACCATTCCTTATAGTCGCCCGTACGGTAGTTTTTTTCATAAATAAGATTGCCGTCATAGTCCCAGTGACGTTTGAACCCCAGGGTATCACTTAATTCGGTATCAATGATAAAACGCCCCGGATAATAGGTTTTGTATGAAACATATTGATCATGTACAAATACTTTTTCCTGCATAATCTGACCATCGGAATAAAACCACGTATCCTTGCCTTCCCTTAAATGGTTGGAGTAAAACAAGGTCCTTCTGAGCAGCCCATTTTCATCATATACATTGAATTGTCCGTTTGGCTTGTCACTGCTGTTGAGCATAAACCGCTGATAAGGACTGTCGTAGGTGGAAACCGTGTCATAATAACTAACAGTGATGGAATTAATTCCCTCCGAACTTCGGCTGATTTGAAATTTGTCTTGTGAAAGCATCTGGTCCAGACTAAGCTTTTGATAAGAACAGGAGGCTAGGCAAATTGTGATAATAGCAAGGCCGATGAACAGGGGTTTTTGAAGGCTCATGCGGATAAAATTAGTTAAATTATCTATACCTTGCGATCAAATTTTCCCGACGTCATGTCTGCGTTTTTTCGTTCCCGTATCTGGATGGTTCCGGTTATTCTTTTTATCATTAACCTGGGATTGAAAATAATCTATATAGCTTCCAACCCGGTTGCCTTGGATGAACCCTTTACTATTTTTTATGCTCAGCCGGCTTTTCTGCCCATGTTGAAAATACATCTTGCTGATAATACTCCTCCTTTATTTGATGTACTTCTTTTTGGCTGGATCCGTTTTTTTGGGATAAGTGCCTTTTCGGTGCGATTTCTGCCTATGGTTTTCAGCTCTGCAACGGTAATTTATGTTTACCTCCTTGGAGAGCGGATTGCAGGAAAAATAAGCGGATTGGCTTCTGCACTTATATTTAGTTTTTCCACCTTTCAGATTTATTTTGCGCATGAAGCCCGGGCTTATAGTTTATTCTCCCTGCTTAGTGCAGCCTCTTTGTATTATTATTTTTCACTGGACGAAAAAAGCACCCGACGTCCTTTTATATTGTTTATAGTCAGTAATGTCTTGCTGGCATTTACACACTATTTTGGCTTTATTGTGGTAGGCGCTGAACTTGCTTTTTCATTTTGGTTTATACCCCGGCATCCCTTTGCTTTTCGTAAAATCTGGCTATCTTTCATTACCTGGCTTGCCTTGATTTCTCCTTTAATCGTTTTTGTCCTGCGTCGTTATCATACGGTCAGAAAAACGGGTTTTTGGGTCTCAACACCACCATTGGATGCCTGGTATGAAAATATCCGCAAGTTCTCCAATCAGCCGGTTATTGCTATTGGTTTTTTGCTTCTTATAGGTATTGGATTGGTTCAAATGTTCAGGAAAAGCATGTTTCGGAAAAACCTGTCCCTGCAGATTCTGCCTCTTTGGTTTTTTGGTATCTATACGGCTCTGTTTGTGTTTTCCTTTCACCTTCCTGTTTTTCTGGACCGGTATCTCATTTTTCTCTCGGTTCCTTTTTACCTGTTAATAGGGGTAAGTATTCCTGCTGTGACAAGCCAATACCGGTTTCAAGTTCTGTTGTTGATTGTAATTGGAATTGCTATGATAGCTACTACCAACCTCCGTCCGGGAAATGGACGTGACCCGATAAAGCTGTCGGCCTTTGTGATGAATAAAAAGGATAGCAGCGCGGCAGTATTAATTTCACCTCCCTGGCTGGATAAAGGATTGATTTATTATTGTCGCCCTGATATTTTCAGAAGGGAAGCTTCCTTCGATAAGGAGTTGGAATCAGATCGCTGGTACCGGATCTTTTCTTCTCAGGATGCTGTGGGCAGATTGACCAATGATATTCATCGTGTACTCTATGTATTAAACGGAGCAGATGAAATAAATCACCTGGGCGATTTTCTTGAACAAAAGCCTTTTGGATTTAAGCGATTGGAGACAAGGCTGTTTGGGAATGCGGACGGGGTAGTGGTTTATGAGCGATAAGGACTCTTAAACAGTATGTTTCCTGTCCGGCAGTAAATTATCACGGGTCCAGTCCAGCTTTTTGACAAATACATGTTTCCTTACTTTACAATCAAGTATAGGGCATACGGGACACGAACTGGGCAAACAGGGATCGGAGTGAATAAAAAATTCAACTTCTGTACTGAATCCATCTGCAATCATTTTTTCCAATCCCTGCACCTCCTTATGTGCATCTTCAAGGGATGCATACCAAGGGAGTGTTAAATGACAGTCGATATGGAGGTGTGAACCATATTTCAGAACACGTAATTTGTGAATGTCAATCCATTGGGGATGTCTGTTTTCATTCAGGAGTTGGATAATTTCTCCAAGCTTCTCATTATCAGCTTCGTCGAGTAGGTTGGTGATGGCTCCTTTGAGCAACTGAAAGCCCATCCGCAGGATAAAACATCCGTAAATAATAGCCATTAAATTATCCAGCCAGGCTAAACCGGTAAATTGGATGAGCAGCAAGCCTATGAGTATTCCAGCGCCCGCTATCGTATCGCTCAACAAGTGCTTGCCTTCGGCTACCAGGATAAAAGAGTCGAGTTTTCGACCATGACGAAGAAGATAGATGCCAACGAAATAATTGCAAAGCCCCGCGAAGCCAAGAAGATATAATCCATAATCAAGTTTTTGTAAATGAGAAGGTTCAAAAAAGCCCTGGAATGCCTGTACCAGGATCAGTAATGCTGTAATAAAGATGAGGCCTCCTTCGAATCCGGCGCTTAAGTATTCAATCTTGCCATGTCCATAAGG
>JABDCB010000068.1 GCA_013288325.1 Bacteroidota bacterium | reverse complement strand
GATTATACCCGTGACTTATCCAATGCCTGGGGTGTAGGCGAAAAAGATAAAAACAATGGAGTAACCATTATATATAGCAAAGCCCTGCACGAAGTGCGTATTGCAACCGGATTGGGGCTTCAAAACAAACTTACGGACGCTCTTTGTCAGAAAGTGGTGGACGAATATATGTTGCCTTCCTTTAAAATCGGTAACCCTGGAAAGGGGATGATTGATGGTGTGACTGAAATCATCCGCCTGCTGGAGCAGAAATAAATCCCGCCTTTTACTTTTCTCTTCCTTTTAGGGGCTTCTCCAACCTATTGAGTAAGCGTGTATCTTTGCCGCCGCTATGTCTTCCCATAATTACGCTTATCATATTCGTAAAACCTTATTCCTTGCCCTCCCTGTTTGTTTCGGACAGCTGGGGCATATGATGGTTGGTTTTGTAGATACAGCCATGGTAGGTCATATACCCGGAATAGGATCCAAGGCTCAGGCTGCGATGAATATTACCAACAGTGTGTATATGCTTGTTCTTGTTTTCGGACTGGGCATTTCACTGGGTATGACACCGCTTGTTGCGGCAGCAGATGGGGCAAAAAAGCCTGGACGTATAACCGAGATTCTTCGTAACGGTATTTTGCTCAACTGCTCCGTCGGAGCTGTTCTTTTTCTTTTCCTGTTATTCCTGTCTCCTGTACTGCGTTATTTAAAACAGGATACTACCGTAGTAGAGATTGCCATTCCTTTTATGAATGTGATGATTTTTTCTTTGGTGCCCCTCAGCCTTTATTCCACGTGTAAGCAGTTTGCCGAAGGATTGAGTGACACCCGCATGGCTATGTTAATAAGCCTGGGAGGAAACTTACTGAATGTACTCTTAAACTACCTGCTCATATTCGGACACTGGGGCTTTCAACCCATGGGTGTAATGGGAGCGTGCTGGGGAAGTTTTTTTGCAAGGGTATTCATGGCATTGGGAATGATGGCCTATGTGTATTTTAAACCTTCGTATCGGATTTACAGAGATGGTTTTATCATGAAAGGTTTTTCCAAACCTCTTTTAAAAGAGCTTCTTGGAACAGGGGTACCGATAGGACTTCAATGGGTATTTGAAGTAGGAGCCTTTAGTTTTGCCGGGCTTATGGCAGGCACTATCAGTGTTGCTACCCAGGCTGCCCATCAGGTGGCTCTCACTATTGCTGCCTGCACCTATATGTTTGCCAGCGGTTTGAGTGCAGCAGTAGCGGTGCGCACCGGAAATGCTTTTGGAAGAAATGATGTGGAAGAAATGAGAAAGGCCGGCTTTGCAGGATTCAGGATGGTTGCCATATTTATGTTTAGCTGCGCCATGCTGTTTATTTTTACCCGGCATTGGTTGGCATCCTTACTGAGCGAAGATCCGGCGGTGATAGAAATTGCCTCGGGCCTGCTGATTATTGCTGCCGTATTCCAGCTTTCGGACGGACTTCAGGTTGTTGGACTAGGAGCCCTGCGAGGCTTGCATGATACACGATTCCCTACCCTGCTTACACTGGTTGCTTATTGGGTAATAGGATTACCTGCCAGCTATTTGCTTGGGCTATACTGGCACCTGGGTGTTTCCGGTATCTGGTATGGATTTGTAATAGGGCTTAGCTTCTCTGCTATTGGACTGATCTGGCGATTCGAACGAATAAGCCGGAGCATAAAAACAGCTGATGCTATTCCAGGTAAAGTGATTTGATTACCTGAATATGGTGGGTGGTATGCCCTGCCATAACAAAAGCCATTGATCTGGCATTAATCTCCACGTTATTGGCTGTACCTTTTCTGGAAAGCGCCTCCTCATCCTGATGTTTAAACATAATGATGTTTGCCTCTCTCAGTACAGAAAATTCATGCGCCAGATCGTACAGTGTTCTTTTGTTAAATTTTCCTGCGGCAACAAATTCCTTATCATCAAACCCCAACAAAGGCTGTGTATCTCCTCTTAGAAAACGTAAAGCCCTGTATCCGAATATTCGTTCACAGTCAATCAAATGGCCGATTACTTCTTTAATGGTCCATTTACCTTCTGCATAAGCAAAATCTTCTTTTTCTGATGGAAGATCAGAAAGCAATGCCTGTAATTCCAACATCTGCCCTTCCAGAGCACGGATTACATTTTCACCTCTTACCAGTTGTATGTATCGTTCAAAATATTCGGGGTATTCGCTTTTCTCCGGACGTTTCATAACAATAAATGGATTGGTTTTGGACTTAATTTGATGATCAAATATACAATTTCATTTGATTCTGCCGGGAGGTGGGATACTATTTTGCACGGTAACCTTATCTTACTCAGGCAGGTTTCTTACTCGGATAGCCGGTCTATCTCTACTTTAATAAATTCGGCAAGTTCTTTTACATATGCTCCTGAGAACTCGAATTTAATTCCGGCTCGTTTGTATAATTCACCAATAGGTCGCGTATATCCCAGTTTAAGTGCCTCCATATATTGATCCACGGTTCCTTTGGGATCGGAACGGTAATTCCTCCAGATTGCAATAGCTCCGAGCTGAGCAAAACCGTATTCAATATAATAAAACGGAACTTCAAAAATGTGTAACTGACGTTGCCAGCTGGTACCTTTTCCCTCTTCTACTCCGCTCCAATCGATTACCTTGCTTTCGTAATTTGAAGAAAATCTTAACCAGGCAGCTTTACGTTCATCCCGTGTATGCTGAGGATTTTCATAGATCCAATGTTGAAACTGATCTACAAGGGCAATCCAGCTCAACGAACGCAATGCTTTTTCCAGATGCTCCTTCTTTGCCCTGCGCAGATCGTCCGGATTGTCGAAAAAAGGATCCCAATGTTCCATACTCATCAGCTCCATACTCATGGAAGCCAGTTCCGCTACTTCGGATGGTACATCTTTATTTTCTTTCAGAGGCAGATCCCTGCTGAGGAATGAATGCATCGCATGTCCGCCCTCATGAACCATCGTAACGAGATCTCTGACAGTGCCCACAGAGTTCATAAAAATATAGGGCACGCCTGATTCCTGCAGATAGTAATTGTATCCTCCCGGAGCTTTTCCTTTTCTGGAGTCCAGGTCAAAAAAGCCCATCTTATCCATAATCTGAAGCCACTCTGCAAAATTTGGATGCAGATGTGAGAAACAGATAATCGTTTTATCAATCAGTTCTCTGCTATTCCTGAAAGGAAACATAGCTGATTTTCCACCGGTATCCACCTCTGTATCCCAGGGACGCAACACTTCCAGTTTCAATTGTTGTTTTCTTTGTTCGTCCGATTTATTTACCCAGGGAGTGATTTCTTTTGCAATGGCATCATGCCATTTAAAACAATCAGCAGGGGTGTAATCAAAACGCCCATATGCAGCAAAAGTGTAATCCCTGTAGTTGTCAAAACCGGCTTGTACCGCTACCTGATGTCTTAATTTCAACAAGCGGTCAAACAAATCATCCAGCACGTCAACACTTTCTTTCCGGCTTTCCTGTAGCTTATGAAACACTTCTTCTCTCAGCGCTCTGTCAGTACTCTTAAAAAGTGATGATGCCTTCTGAAGGGTAAGCTCTTCACCCCGAATCGTCACCGATTTTTGTCCAAGAATTTTAGCGTAATCCTGACTCAAAACATCTATCTCAGTAAGAAGGGGTATATTCTCTTTTCGATAAATACGCAGCTCGCTTTTTATAGACCGGAGGTAGATACTATACACATCCGGGTTCAATTGGGTTGAAAACGGACAATCGGTAATGCGTTGATGAAACAGGTGAAAAAACGGAGCTGACATAGGCTCCAGTTCCATGGCAAAATGATTAAAGGCTTCTTCATATTCGGGCTTGCTGGTATCACCCGTCATATGAATATAGTTCCAGGCTTGTGTTTCAGAAAAAACGGATTCCAGCTCACTTATATCCAACAGCCACTTCTCCAGGTCTTGTAAGCTTGTCAACGGCTGATCCCTTAATTTTATAAAATAAGGTTCCCAGGCTGCCCAGGAGGTAACCGCTAAATTATCAGGCAAAAAGTGCCGCTTTTTCTTAACAAGAATAGCAGGGCCTGTATGAAGGCTCATGAAAAAGAATAAGAGGATGACATTTGATTGAAGACAAAAGTCCTAAGCTGCACCTGATTTGCGGGCAGTCTGGATTTTAACTTTAGGAGCATCTGTCTTCTTCAGTTTCTGAGCGCCTGCGGTAGTTGCCTTCTTAGCCGGAACTTTGTGCTTATGATCAGCCTCTGCATTTGCTTTCGGAATATCGCTATGAGCTGCTTCCGCCTTCTCCGGTTCCTTGGTCAGAAGATCTGTTTTCTGCAACAGGTTATACCAATTGAGAAGTTTACGTATATCTGAAATATGTACACGATCTTTATCATACTCAGGAATTACAGATCCCATGTATTTGATCAGTTCGGCTTCTGCCGACTTATGATCCGGTGCTGCTCCGCCTTTTTCTTTATCAAAAATTTTCTTGATCGCATCTTTTAAAGGCATATCGTCACCTGTCGTATAGATACTAATATCTTCCAACGACGATATTTTGCTGCTGGCATAAGCCGGAAACCGTTTCTTATCTGCAAGGGATTCAACTATAACCCCGTTCTTGGTCTGGGCAATGACTTTATGAAGTCCACCGATACCGGAAATTGAAATAACACCACTCAAGTCCATATTTGTTTCTTTTTTTTATTCTGACAAAAATACATATTACCTCCGGTAACAAAAAAGAAAAACGGGTAGAATCTGCTACCCGTTTTCATGAATTATCAACTCTTTTAGTGAGTTATGACCAAACGCTGGCTGATTACGCCCTTATCGGACACCAATCTATAGGCATAAACACCACTTGCTATATTACTTACATTAAGCTCAAAATGATGTTCCCCGGCATGTAATACCCCATTATGGATGGTTGTGATTTTACGGCCTGTCATATCATAAACACTTAAATCGGCTTTAATATCCTGCAGCAACGTAATATCTAACGAAGAAATACCGGAAGATGGATTCGGGTAGCTCTGGATATTGGCAAAAGGAAGCGGTGTATCACGGATACCTGTAACCAGATTGTCATAAATCGTTTGAGCATTTACCGCGCTGGTTTGAAGATCAGTAAGGCTATCACCTGCAATAATAGCGAAAGCTACTTGTACCGAATCGCCGGCAGGTATGGTAAAAGGACCGGAGCTGGTAACATCACATACATCATTTCCCGAGCCGGAGCCTGTTCCGGCTGCAGCACGGCTGGTAGACAGCGCAATGTATTTATTGGCATCACTGAATCCGGATGATATATCAATACCCCCTCCTCCGCCTGCCATATTATCAATCGCATAGTGATTTACAGGAGCCGTATGTGAAAGAAGCTTGGTACCTGCATATAATCCATGCAAGGGAGTGGCCCATGCATATCCCATACGGTTAGCAGCATCAAAAGCATCTTTATTCTCACTGGCTGTTGCAGCAGTAATGTCATAATCGGCAAAAATACCGGCATACAGGTTATTCAGAGCTGTTGCCCCTGTATTCTTTATAAAATATTGCAGAATCACAAACTTCCTGTTTCCAGCACTGATCCATGCATAATCCTTTTGATGTACCTGAATAGGTAACGGTGCGGTAGCAGTAGCATCGGTGTATACTCCGGAAGCATCAAAGTTTGATATCACAGCGGGTATTATTTGCTGCACCCTTTGCTGATCCACAAAAGATGTACTTGGATTAGGATTACCCCTCACATTATTGGATACCTGTGTGCCTGAAGTACCTACCATCAGACCTCCTTCATACATCACATTCCCATAGGTCATATACTGAAATCCTAAACCCTGGGTTTGATTCGGATTATCATTAAAGCCGATAAGGCTTTTGCTGGTGATGGTGGTGGCTACATCGTTGATAGCGATATTGATATAGTCTTCATTAATAAAAATGGAGAACGATTGAGAAGAGGTATAAAGCGTATCGTTATAGGTAATCGTAAAATCTACCTGTTGATTGAGAGGTGGTGTTCCAATGAGTTTGGCAAGGAATGGAAGCGGATAGTTATTCTTGGTACCCATTGTTCCAATCACTCCAAGATTAACCACTCCCATTTGGATTTGAACATAAGGTGAAGATGATGTAAGGGTAGCTTTCAGATGGGTGGTTGGTGACATAGTATTCAGATAGGTTGCACTGATACGAAGGGTATCACCCACATTAAAGTTCATATCATTGTTATCTGTAATTCGTCTTGCCGTATCAATTACCCAGGGTGCTCCTGGCGCTGAAAGAGCCGCTTTCATATCCACCCTTCCGGTTCCCAGTTTGCCGGCATAAGCGCTGTTGCCGGAAACCCCATAGTTATTAAAGGCAGTTTGCTTAATCCGGGCAGCTGTTTGATATGCATTATAAGAAGGATAAAATGAACGGATGATGGCACATACACCTGCAGCGCAGGGAGAAGCCATGGATGTACCGCTCAGATAGGTATACGACCCTCCGCTCAGTGACCAGGTAGAATAAATTGAATTACCCGGAGCACTCACAGAAACATTATAGTTATAATTGGAAAAACTGGCTTTTGCATCGGTACTGGTTGTTGCTGCAACGCTCAACACCCCGTTAAAAGAGGAAGGATAAAAATCCTGGTCAAGAGCGTTGTTTCCACACGCAGCTACCACCAGTACATCCTTATTAATCATTGCATAATCGATAACACTTTGTCCATACGTTCCGCCAAAACTGCCACCCCAGGAACAATTGATCACTTTAACTCCATGATCTGCAGCATAGGTAATACCCTGATAGCTCATGGTAAGAGCTCCTGTAGCATCCGCAATCTTAACCGGGAGGTATTTACACAAGAAGCCGACACCGGCTACCCCTATTCCATTGCTGTCGATAGCCGAAACTATACCGGATACATGAACACCGTGTGCATCACCCTCCCAGGTTGGATCATTATCATTACTGCCTAAGTCCCAGCCCATGTAATTATCCACATACCCGTCCCCGTCATTATCTATTCCATCAATCGGATCGGCCAGGTTTCTTTTGATATTTCCACGCAAATCAGGATGTGTAGGCTCTGTTCCTGTATCCGTGATTCCAACTACAACACTCGAATCGCCCCGGCTAAGGTCCCAGCCTGTAATTCCTGCCCCGGCAGCATTGATCGTGAATATATTATACTGAACAGAAGGAACTGCATCCGGATCATTGGTATTCTTTACAACTTTAGGGAGCGGCATTGGCTCTACATATTCAAAAAGTCCCAGCTGCAGAAATGCATTGATCAGTTTGACCAACGGCATATCAGCCGAGTATTTGAACGAATAAGTCATGGACAAATCGATCATACGCTGACCATACTTATTAAACTCTTCGGTTGGTGCCGGAGTATGAGGAAAAACCCGCTCGAAACGGCTACCCCCAACGGATGCCAACAAGTCGTTAAACACCTGGTTATTAAAAGCATTCAGGCTACAGCTACCTCTATACTGAGGCTTTACTTTAAGTACAATCGTATTCGGCATGAATTCATCCAATGAAATATTGGCAGGCAAAACGAATTTTGCCGGTGAAGCAGGCGATGATGTTTTTTGCTGTGAGTACAGAGGAAAACATAACTGGCTTGCTAATACGCATAGCGTAATTATTTTTTTCATGACAAATGAATAAGGTGTCTAGCGGTTTATTTTGTTAAAAGTAGGCAAAAAGGCCCATAAATCAAAGGGCTTATAGTTGTCCTATATCAGACCAAACCGAGGTCTTTGTAATGAGGCAGATCCTTGATAAACAAATAACTGGACGTTGCTTTATCCGATTTACAGAAATAATGATTCAACCCGTTAGTAATAAAAAAATAACTCACCCCGAAAGCCAGATTATACCTGGCAGCCTGATCAAATGTGTCCTGTCCTATTTTTATGGAAGGGGCTTTACACTCCACGATGAGAATCGGTTTACCTGTTTTGTCATAAACCAGAATATCCACTCTTTTCTTTAATCCATTCAGCTCCACACCGGCCTCAACTGCCATGAGCGAAAGCGGGAATTCTTTTTCTTCGGCAAGGAACCTTATTACATGTTGCCTTACCCATTCTTCCGGAGTCAGGGCCACGAATTTTTTCCGGGCCGGGTCATATATTTCATGCTCCCTTAATCGGAATGAATAAGATGGAAAGTTAAGTGTCTGCATAAAAGTTAACTTCGCAAAGATAGAAAGGTTGTATACATTGTCATTTTCTCTATATATTTGATACCAATTCCTTACATGAAAACCAAAGAAGAAATAGTTAGCAACTGGCTTCCCCGCTACACGGGGACCGATCTGAAAAGTTTTGGCGAATATATTCTGCTTACCAATTTCAGCAACTACATTCGTTTATTTGCAGAGTGGAACAATGTAGAGATCAAAGGTTTGGACAAACCCATGCAAACTGCAACAGCAGGCGGCATTACCATTATTAATTTCGGAATGGGAAGTGCCGGTGCGGCCACCATTATGGATTTGCTCAGCGCCATTGAACCGAAAGCTTGTCTTTTTCTTGGAAAATGCGGAGGACTCAAAAAGAAGAATAACCTGGGTGATCTGATTCTCCCGATAGCAGCCATACGGGGAGAAGGAACTTCCAATGACTATTTTCCTCCTGAAGTGCCTGCACTTCCGGCCTTCAGTCTTCAAAAAGCTATTTCAACAACCATCCGTAACCACAACAGAGATTACTGGACCGGCACCGTATATACCACCAACCGCAGGGTTTGGGAACACGATGAGGAGTTTAAAGATTACCTTAGAAAGCTTCGTGTGATGGGTATTGATATGGAAACCGCAACCATATTTACTGTTGGCTTTTATAATAAGATACCTGCAGGAGCATTACTCCTGATTTCTGACCAGCCTATGGTTCCTGAAGGAGTAAAAACGGCCGAAAGTGATGCAAAAGTAACAACCGACTTCGTCACTTCTCATTTAAAGATCGGTGTTGATTCGCTGTTAGAACTTATCAATAACGGGCTGACTGTAAAACATCTTCGTTTCGACTAGAGCTTAAAAGTGGCTCCGGCTACCAACGCCATTTCATAACTACCAAATTGCTGGCTGGCTGTACCGTCATATACCCTTAGCCCCAGATAATGGGCATAAACTCCTTTGTTAAAATATTCCACAAAAAAGTGTTTGCAGATAGTCATCCTCAGTGATATGTCAGCATCTGCATTATAACCTCCGAATTGAAAATGAGGGGTATTATCATGTCCCAGAATCGTATTCTGAACGTGTGGTGTTACAGGCCCGGCCCCTGCTTTCAGAAGACAATCGAAACGTAAGCGGGATCCTAATCCGTCCCACAGCATTATTCTCCTTACCAGGTTAAACTCCCAGAAATTAGCTCCGTTATTCAGCATCCACAAAAGTGATCCTTCATTTGCAGTAACGGTTGTATCGGTGGCTTTACCATGAACGGTTCCATGCAGCTGGGTTTGCTGGCCATAGGTTACAATATATTTTGCATGATCATAGTTAAGCTCCAGCGCCCACAGTTGTTTTTCACCAAAGAAGTACCCAACCCGGCTGTTAAACTGAGGTATGGTAATTGCTTTTTGAAGGAATTTATTATCCCATCCTCTGGAGTCGTGCGCTTTCAGATCGGAGAAGGTAAAATCACTGTTCTGTCCTGGCTGAGACACATGTATATCGCTGCGTGTATACCACTCGGTGTTGTAGCCCCAGGACAAATAAAAATCCCCGTTATCCACTATCTTTTTCTGAGAAAAGGTGATGGTGCTTAAAAGCAGTAAACCTCCGGTTAATAATCTTCTAATCATGTGAAATCAAGTTGAGGCCGCAAATATAACGCTTTATATGTTTTTGTAAATTAGAATTAGCCCTACCTTTGCACATCTTATGAAACAAAAACGTCTGTTTATTCTGATTTTCGCCCTTTTGGCAATTGGCATCTCCTCTTGTTCTAAACTTATTTATCAAAGTGTCTGGCAAACAGATACCATTAAAGCTGATGGTATTGTGGATGAATGGAGCAAACCGCTCCGGTTTTACGACGGAACTACGAAGCTCCAATACGCCTTCACCAACGACAAAAAAAACCTATACCTCTGTATACGTGCTACCGATGAAACAACCCAAAAGAAGATCATGTCGGGCGGAATGCAGATTTGGATTGATACAACAGGCAATGGAAAAGAGAAAACAGGGGTGTTCTTTCCGCTTCCTATCAATGTAGATAAATCAGATGGAATGCCCGACGTAAAAAAAGCTGACGAGCAGGATGAATATAAACCAAAATTATTACGGGTAAGTCGCAATGAGATGCAGTTAACAGGCTTTAAAGCTCCTATCGGAGGAACTGTTCCTCTGCACAATATGGATGGAATAGCAGTAAACATTCAAATGGACAAAGATGAAATCCTGAACTATGAAGCGATCATCCCCTTTCGTACTTTTTTCCATGATTCATTGCAACTAACAGATACAGCTCGTGTAATGAGTCTCAAGATCAATGTAAACGGAATGCCTCAGCCCCATAAAAAGGATAAAGACGGTACAGAAAGTAACGATGCCGCACAATCCATGGGATCTAGAGCCGGCAGTATGGGAAGCCCCGGTGGCGGAGGTGGTGGCAGAGGCGGCGCAAAAGGTGGAATGGCTCCTGCCAATCCAATGTCCGAAAGCCATACACTAACCACCCGGTTTAAATTGGTGATAAAATAATAAGAAGTATTACCCGTTAGAAAAACCTGGACGAAGAATACCTCTGGTTTTTAAGAATTATTGGTATTTCTCCTTCTTTTTATTGATATTGGCTGTAATTCCCGACATATTATGCAGCCCCTTCAGATTTCTCAGACTTTTCAGACCCCTTCCGTCTTGTTTGACCCTTCGAAAGGAATTTTTGAAATCAGCGGTAATTCATTGCCCAACAATCCGCATTGGTTCTATATGCCTATTCTGGAATGGCTTGATACGTATGCAGAGCATTCAAATCCTGAAACAATTTTCATTTTTCGGTTAAGCCACCAGAATTCATCCACAAAAAAAATGTTTCATGAAATCCTGAAGGTACTGGAACGTATCCATATCGGAGGGAAGACTGTTCGTTTGGACTGGTATTACCCGGCAGATGATGAGGATCTGTTTCAGTCGGGAGTAGAGTTCGAAAAATCGTTTTCCTTTCCTGTCAGAACCCTGGCCGTGGATATTCCCGGCTAGATCCCCCGCTGTTTACGTATATTATCATACGCTTGCTGTACCCGCTGAAATTTTTCTTTTGCCGCACGCTGTACATCTTCTCCCAGCTGGCTCACTTTATCGGGATGATACTTTACTGCCATGCGCCGGTATGCTTTCTTCAATTCTTCATCACTTACCGATGCATCTGTTTCAAGTATCTTATAATCGCTATCCACATCGCGGAAATACATAGCCTTTAACGAACCGAAATCCGGTTCCGGAATACCCAGGTAGGAGGAGATAGACTGAATGACATCAACCTCCCGTTTATCAACATGCCCATCTGCCTGAGCAATACCAAATAGATAATGCAAAAGCTGAAGACGCTGGGGAAGTGGCATAAACTGCCGTATCTGTGTACATACTTCGGGTAAAGGAATATCTTTTTGCAATAGCTCCTTCAGCATCTGCATTTCCTGAATGGCATGCGCCTCGCCGAAATTCTGTACAAAAAACTTTTTTACAAAATCAAGTTCTGACTTCAGGTGTTTGCCGTCAGCTTTCATGACAGCAGCGGAAAGAATAAGTAAACTGGCGCTGAAATCGCCGTAGGTAGATACCCTTGGGCGGGGACTAAAAGCAGGACCGCTACTTGTCTGAACCTGAAATTCGGCGGTGTCAATTACGGCACCAATGGCAAAACCAAGAAGGGCTCCTATTGGTCCACCGAAGGCCCATCCTAATGTGCCTCCC
>JABDCB010000067.1 GCA_013288325.1 Bacteroidota bacterium | reverse complement strand
GGTATCTGTAACAACGGAGAAGATGCAATCCGCACTGCGGAAGAACATCGTCCGGATATTGTCTTGATGGACATCATGCTTAAAGGTGATATGAGCGGTATTGAAGCTGCCGATCAGATCCGTAAACGGCTCAACATTCCTCTTATTTTCCTTACTGCTTATGCCGATGAAAGTACACTGAGCAAGGCAAAGATTACAGAGCCTTATGGCTATATCATTAAGCCATTCAAAGAAATAGATTTGCGTACTACCATTGAAATGGCATTGTATAAACACCAGAAAGAAGACGAGGTAAAGAAAGAGCGCGATTTCCTGTATTCCATTGTGGAAAACAAGGATGCTAAAGACATTATTTTTGTCAAATCTAATTCGCGTCTTGTAAAAGTACGTACCAAGGACATTTACTTTGTTGAGGCCTTGAAGGATTATGTCGTTATCAATACCTCCAATGCTCGTTATACAATCCATTCAACGATGAAAGACATTGAACGGAAATTATCTCCCAATGAATTCATTCGTGTACATCGTTCTTTTATTGTACGGATTGATAAGATTGTAGCTATTGAGCAACCCAATCTTATTCTGGAGGACGAAAAGAAACCTATTCCAATTGGTGGGTCTTATAAAGACGAATTGTCAAAAAAGATTAATCAGGTCTGAACCCGATAAGCAGGATATCATCTACCTGTTCAAAATTCTTTTTCCAGGCATTAAGCACATCTTCCAGCATAGTCTGCTGTTCCTTCATGGTCTGTCCCGAGCAGGCCAGTAATGTTTCCTGAAGTTTGCGAACCATCATTTTCTTTCCTTCGGTACCTCCCAATTGATTGGGATATCCGTCGGTGAACAGGTAAATCTGCTCCTTGCCTTCCAATGGCATCTTATACAACTCCGGTTTGCCGGGCTCGGAACATTTCAGTTCTTTCAACTCCTTGCCTCGAATCAGGTAAATAGAATTATTGGTGGTAATACATTCAAGCATTCGTTCTTTCGAGTTTATCCGGCAAATAGAAAAATGCAATTTCTCAGCATATTTTTCCCCACCCTTTACCTGTTTCAATGTGGCTATGATTCCCTTGTTGATATAATTTACCAGTTCATTCAAATCCAGGATATGCTCTTCCTGAACCGCTCTGTTCAGCAGATTAATACCCACCAGTGAAATAAAAGCTCCTGGAACTCCGTATAATGTATTATCCACCACCGCCAGCAAGACCTCTTCTTTTTCACGGTGCATCCAGTAAAAATCTCCGCTTACAATCTGTTTGGGAAGGTAAAGCAGAAAACTTTCGGGAAGAATTTCCTTTATCCTTTCTTGCCTCAGCATAACGGATTCCTGTATCCTGCGGGCATAATGAATACTATCCGTCATTTCCTTTTTCTGTTCCTGGATTTCCAATTGCACCAGGGATAATTGTCCATTGAGTTTCTGACGCAGACGAAAACGGTTATACAGAAGTAGTGCCAGCAAAATAGCGCCCAAGCTTACAACAATAAGGCCGATAATGAATACTTTATCTTTTTTCAGCTGCACCTGAATCAACTCCGCTTGCTTAGTGGAAAGTTCAATGTCTTTATCTTTTTTCTCCGACTCGTAGCGGGCTGCCATATCAGCCGTTTGCTTGCTGCTTTTCTCATTCAACACCGAATCTTTCAGTTCCAGGTATTTGTCAAAATACTCCAAGGCCTTTTCCGAATTGCCCCAGTCCTTATAAAGAAGATAATAGTCCTTGTCAATATCCTGAACGTTCTCTACAATTTTAAGTTCATTAGCTAACATATATGCTGAGTCCAGCATAATTTTTGCCTGAGCATATTTTTTCTCCGCCCTTGCCAGGTTACCAATGTTGGTATATACATCGCATACCCCATCCAGGTTATTTGTTTTTCTACATATAATAAGTGCCTTCCGGTAATAATACCGTGCTGAATCATACTGATCGCCGTCTACTTCCACAATACCTATATTCATATAGACTGATCCCAGACTCTTTGTTTCCTTTAACTCCAGCTTAAGTGCCAGAGAGCGATGAAAATAATCCAGCGCTTCAGGAAACTTTTTTTGTTCCCTGTATATAGTAGCCATATTGTTATACGTATATGCAAGCCCTTTTTTATTATGCACTTTTCCGAAATATTGTCTTGCCTTATCCAGCAGATCAAGAGCTTTGACAAAATCACCATCTGCTTTGTACATGGTGGATATATTAAGGAAAGCTCCGGCGATATTCATAGTATCGTGCAGATCTTCATAAAGACCCAGCGCCTTGTATCCATATTCAACCGCCTTATCATGATCTCCTATTTCCCTGCATACAATACTAGATGTATTATATGCGCTTGCCCTTCTCTTTATATTGGTCCCGTTTAACCCCATTTTCAGCATCTCCCTGCAATAGGTATATGCTTCCGAAGCCTGGTTGAAACGCAATTCCCCAACCAATCTGTTCAATACGTCATATCTCATGGAATCGGACAGGTTCTTATTCAGCTGCGCTTTCAGGGAGTCAACGAGTTGGGGGCCGTGTACAGAAGCATGCAGATTTCCTGCCCCTGACAGAAGCAAGAGAAATATCAGACAATACCACCATTTCAGTAACCTCTTCATCTCAGACTCTTATACCGATTATTAATATGTCATCAACCTGAAACAAATTTCCCTTCCATTTAACATGTGTTTGCTCCAGCAAACCGCACTGCTCCTTCATGGATTTAGAGGCATTGGCAAGCAACATCTCTTTCAGTGGTTTGTATTTGAATTTTTTACCCGCCGGTCCGCCAAACTGGTCGGCATACCCATCGCTCAGCACATACACGCAATCCCCCTTTTTTAGTTTACGCATATGATTCTGAAATGGCACATCCTTGTCCTGCTCCCATGTTCCAATCGCATGTTTATCCGGCTTTATCTCTTCCAGCTCTCCACCCGAAACAATATATACGGGATTAAATGCTGCTGCTATCTGTAGTTCCAGCGTGTCGGTATTCAGTGTGCAGATGGCAAGATCCATTCCGTCTTTCACCTGCTGATTGGCAGAACGGCTTGCGAGGCGTAGACGGATTTCCTTATCCAGTTCTTGCAGAAGCTGTGCTGGCTCCAGAATTTTTTTCCGGTGTACTGCATCCAGCAGGATGTCCATTCCCAAAAACGACAGCAAGGCTCCGGGAACACCATGACCGGTACAATCCACTGCAGAAAATATCAGGTGGCTACCAGTCTTTTCAATAAAATAAAAGTCTCCGCTTACAATATCTTTCGGCTGATGAAGCACAAAATATTCCGGCATAATCTGCTTCAGATACTCTTCCGAAGGGAGCATAGAGCGCTGGATATTTCTGGCATAATTGATACTGTCGGTAATTTCTTCTTTTTGTGCTCTCAGTAAATCGTTTTGTTCCTGTAACGTGCTGTTGGCTTTTTTTTTCACCGCTCCTCGGTTATAAACAAGCCCTGCCAGCAGGAAGAAAAGCAGGACTCCGGATATCAAACTACCCAGATAAAGCCGGTCGTGTTTGACACGGGCTGTTTCAAGGGCATTGCTATCCTTAAGCAATTCAAGGGCGGCCTCTTTTTTATCCGACTCGTACCGGGACTGCATTTCATAAATCGCCTTTTGATTATTTTCATTAAAGATGCTGTCCTTTAATCTGGAATATTGTTCTTCATACCGAAGAGCAACCGTAAAATCTTTCTTCGCCTTGTATAAATTGCAATACCGTCCGGAAGTTTGCATCAGCATCTCCTTTGATCCCAGTTCATTGGCTACTTTCCACGCCGAATCGAGCATATCAACGGCACTACTGTAATTTTTAAGATCTGTATAGCATTCCGCCAGGTTGTTATAAGCCAATGACGTGAGGTACTTGTCGCCCACTTCAATAGTCATTTTCAATACCCTTTTAAACTGGCTCTCCGCTTTTTCAAATTGGTTTCTGACCAGATAGATAGAGGCTATATTATTCAGAACAAGGGCAATTCCCTTGTTGTCTTCGAGCTCTTCTCTCAGTTTAAGGCTCTCCTGATAATAATACATGCTCGAATCCATGTTTCCCCTTTTCTTCATGATCAACCCGATGTTGGTCAGGGAAGAAGCAATCCCACCTTTATCTCCTACAGTCTGTTCTTTGGCAAGAGAACGACGGTGAAACTGAAGCGCCAGATCCAGCTTTCCTTCTGAATCATAGATATTACCAATATTATTGAGGGCATGAGCGGCATTGTTTTCATCATGCAGTTTGTCAAAAATATCCAGCGCCTTGAAATAATAAGAAACCGCTTTGTTAAAGTCGCTCCGGTCGTCATATACCAGACCCAGATTCTGATAAGCACGCCCCTCGGTTTTCAGGTTGTTTGTCTGCTTAGCCAGGCGTATCGCTTCCTGGTAATTTTTCTCCGCTTCCTTTAAATCCCCTTTATAATAGGCTGCAAGGCCATATCCGATAAGACAGATTGCCTCTCCTTTTACATAGGAAAACTCCTTACTGATTGCATAGGCTTCGGAAATATATTTTTTTGCCTCATCGGGGTTGCTTCTTACTAGTTCTTTTGAAACAGTGATAAGCGCATTGGCACGGGTGGTATCTCTTTTAGCAGGAATAGCTTTAATAAGGCTGTCGACTATTTTCCGTTGAGAAAACAGCAAGCCGGGAAAAAGAAGTAATACTAAAAAATAGTTAAAACGGATTGGCATTTACCGGGATTGTGCAATAGCTTGTTCTATATCAGAGGCAATATCGTCAATATCTTCCAACCCGGCAGATATCCGGATTAATCCCGGAGTAATGCCGCTTGCCATACGTTCTTCTTCCGTCAGTTTGGCATGGGTTGTGGAGGCCGGGTGAGTGGCTATAGTACGCGTATCGCCCAAATTAGCTGTAAGTGATGCCATTTTCAATGCATCCAGAAAGCGACGACCTCGTTCTATCCCTCCTTTAATCTGAAAGGTAAACAAGCCGCCTCCCTGTTTCATCTGTTTTTTTGCAATCGCATATTGAGGGTGAGAAGGCAACATGGGATAACGAAGCCAATCGAGCTCTGCATGCTTTTCCAATCGCTTAGCCAGCTCCAATGCATTGGAAGAATGTTTTTCCATCCGCAACGATAGTGTTTCCAAACTTTTGGAAAGTATCCAGGCATTAAACGGAGATAAAGCAGGGCCTGTGCTACGGCAAAAGGTATACACTTCTTTAATAAGTTCTTTTCTGCCCAGTATAATGCCACCCAGTACTCTTCCCTGCCCGTCAATAAATTTGGTAGCCGAATGGGTAATAAGATCTGCTCCGTACTGAGCCGGTGTTTGAAGCGCAGGCGTGGCGAAACAATTGTCTACATTAAGGATGATACCATGTTTTTTGGAGAGCTTACCCAACCATTCCAGATCAATAATATCGAGACCTGGATTGGAAGGCGTTTCTACAAAAATCATTTTTGTCTCCGGACGGATCAGCTGTTCAAAGGTCTCCGGCTTATTGATATCGGCATACGAATAGCTGATTCCCCATTTGGGAAGAAATTTGCTAATGACGGTATGAGTAGATCCAAAAATAGAACTGGCTGAAAGAAGGTGATCACCGCTTTTCAGGAATGCCATGAAGCTGGCAAATACTGCCGACATACCCGATGCGGTAGCATAACCATCCTCTGTGCCTTCGAGGGCACACATCTTATCTATAAATTCCTGTGAATTAGGATTCGAAAAACGGCTGTAGATATTATCATCACTTTCATCCGCAAAAGCCGCTCTCATCTCTTCTGCCGAATCAAAAGTGAAGCTGGAAGTAAGATACAAGGGGGTGGAATGTTCTTTCTGACCGGTTTGCTCAGTCTGTATCCGTATTGCTTTGGATGCTGGTTTCATCTATTGTTCATTCACTTTAACTGTATAACTAATCCTGGTCCCAGCCTTTTCGAGTGTAGCCGATACCGAACAGTATTTTTTCATACTCAAGTCTACTGCCCGTTGTGCTTTATCCTTATCTACCGTACCCGTGAAATAAAATACCAGACCCACCGTTTCCCATAGCGAAGGTTCCTTACCCGGTTCCCGCTCTCCATCAATCACGATCCGGAAATCCGTTACTGCCTGCTTTTGTTTTTTAAGTATCAGTAGGATATCGATAGCGCTACAGCCTCCAAGTCCCATCAGAAGCATTTGCATGGGTCTTACCCCCTGGTTATGGCCTCCGGTAGCTTCTCCTGCATCCATAAATACCGAATGGCCATCGGCATCTTTGGCTTCCATCCGGAAGTCATCATCCACACGTTTCAGCTCTATACGCATGATTTCATTTTTTAATCTGTGGTTTCAAATATACATAAACGGGGTGTTTTTTTAGTAGTTTTACCCAATTAAATGAAGCCTAAAACATTTATATCCAATGCCCCGTTCCTTACAGAGAGCGGTGCTGTTCTATCCCGGCTGGAAATTTCATACCATACCTACGGTCATCTGAATGCTGCTGCAGATAATGTTATCTGGGTATGTCATGCACTTACGGCTAATTCGGATGCGGCAGATTGGTGGACAGGCATCATTGGCGACGACCGGGTGATTGATCCTAAAAAACATTTTATTGTCTGTGCCAATATCCTTGCGTCTTGCTATGGCTCATCGGGTCCGCTGAGTATAAACCCGGAAAGCGGAACCCCCTATTATGCTTTATTTCCGTTCATAACCATCCGGGATATGGTTAAGGCGCATATCCTGCTTCGCAAACACCTGGGTGTGGAATATATTCATCTTTGCATGGGTGGTTCTATGGGTGGATATCAGGTTCTGGAATGGGCCCTTACGGAACCGGAGGTGTTCAGCAAGTTTTTTCTCATTGCCACCGGAGCTTCCGAATCGGCATGGGGTATTGCCATCCATACCGCTCAGCGCCTAGCCATCGAAGCCGATAGCACCTGGCAAGATAACAGTCCGGATGCCGGAGCCCGAGGATTAAAAGCAGCACGTGCCATCGGGATGCTTACCTACCGTAATTACAAAGCATTTGTGGAAACACAACAGGATAAAGATCATGTACTCGGTACCTATCGTGCCGAATCATATATACACTATCAGGGAGAGAAACTTGTAAAACGTTTTAATGCCCAGAGCTACCACCTCCTTACCAGAGCCATGGATTCTCATCATATAGGCCGGAACCGGGGAAGTCTTGAAAGTACATTAAGCTCTATTCGGCAGCCTACCCTCGTTGTCGGTATCAGCAGTGATCAGTTATGTCCGGTAGCCGAACAGCAATTCCTGGCCAGGCATCTGCACAAAGCAACCTTTCATGAAATCGATTCTCCTTACGGACACGATGGTTTTCTGATTGAATGGGAAAAACTGAGTGTGGTACTGAAAGCGTTTGTGTAAATATTAGGTTTTCGTCTTTACCACTTCACTGAATTTCTTTCCATCTATTTTGCTTTCCAACCAGCTGATAAAATCAAAGTAAACAAATAGTGTTTTCTCAAACGAATCAGATGTGAGTTTGCCGAGCTCTTTCTTCAGCACCACATATGCATTTCGCAACTCCTCTTTAGTTCTGATGCTGGCTGCCCGACGAATGAATTCCAGCAGAATCGTTTCACCTTTATATACCCTCTTTCTCTTTAACAGATATCTGTAGGTTGATTTTAGGACGTATGGAATAGCTTCCAGATCGTTAAGCTCATAATAAACAATCAGTTGAAGAATGCGAGAAAAACAGACAATATCTTCTCTTGCATCCATCTCTTTATGCATTAGGATTTTATTAAGCCACTGAAGGGCTTTGCGGTACTCTCCGGTTCCGATATACAGATAGCTCAGATTATAGTAAATCGTAATAGCATGCGTTTTCCCTATTTTACCTTCAAATTGCTTTAATCCAGACTCAATATCTCCTATCACATTGTACACTTCATCAAAAGAACCCGACTCTATGTATAAGGTGAGTTCCTGAGAGTAAAGCAAAACAAATATTTTCAGCAACAGATTTTCCTTTAGCTTCACCTTCAATGTTTCCGGAAGCATCCGCAATCGTTTCAGGTATAGTCTGGCTTCTGTGTAATTTTTCTGTTCCAGCAGGGTAATAATTATGTTACCTAACACACCAATGTAAAGGTTTGGGTTTTCATCAATCAATGCGGGTGTTGCTTCCAACAACTCCAACTCCCTGGTAGTATGACGGATAATCTTTTGCAAGGGGCCATTGGTATAGAAATGGTAATTCATCCATATACTGTTGTAAATCCTCTTGCTTGAATTACTCAGCGCCCCTGATTCCCTTTTCAACAGAGGGTCTTTCACAACCTTATCAAACTTTTTGCGTTGTTTCTTACTGCGTATATGACCAGAAGTGTCAATAAGATATCTAAGGGACTCACTCAGATTCGAATAAGAAGCATAGTTACTCAGTTTTTTCGTTGCCAATTCCATTTCTGCAAATACCTGCTGCAGCTCCTTTTCACTCACACCCGAATATGATCGTTGCATCAGCAGTCTCTTTTTCCAAAGAAGAGCTTCATATACATATTGGTATTTTTCCAGCCCTTCCCCAGCTTGTTGCACTTGTTTCACCTGTTTATGGCACTGGCTGTACAATCCTTTTTCAAACAGAATTCCGATCAGGTGCAATTGTTTTTTCAGTGCCGACTCCTTACTTAAATTAAGATGATATACATGCAGACTGTCTGTAATCATATCATAGAGGTAATTCTTTTCGTACGCCAAGTTGCGTAATAAGGCATCCTCCCCATTCAGGAGTTTTTTTAATCTGTCTTCATCAAAGACTTCTTGTTTTTCCATCGCATCGAACAAAATCATATAATTGTTCTTTCCTCCAATCACATGTTTTCCTGCAAAAAGGCGGAAATACCTTTTTTCTGATTGGCTTAGGCTCTGGATAAGCTGGAATAAATGAGGAGATGATTTCACTTGACTACAAATAATGATTAAGAAAGATAGTAAAATTTTATTCAAATATTACATGTTTCATGTTTGAATTTATAAAAAAACGATTCTTTTAGCTCTGTTTATTTAAATACTAGCAATACTTGATTACAAATAATAGCTTAATATTGATTTGAGCATTGGTTGAAACATTCGGACTTTTGTTACGAAAGTTAACCGACGAACTAAATCACCGCTTATGAAAACGATCCTCCGCTATACCCTTTGTCTTTTGATTTTGTTGTGCGTGCATTCCGCCGGCAAAGCCCAGACCCTCACCGCAAGCATCAGTGGCACCAATGTTACCTGTAACGGTGTATGCAATGGAACAATGACCATGATCCCAACAGGTGGGTCGTCACCTTATAGCTATTCCTGGAGCATTGGTGGCAGTACCGCTACCATCAGCAATTTATGTTCGGGGAGCTATACGTGCACGGTGACTGACGGCTCTGCCAACACTGTTACAAAAGTGGGAACCGTTACACAGCCCGCGGCGCTCTCCATCACCCCTACCTCCACCAATTCGCATTGCGGAAATTGTGATGGTACCGCCTCGGCACCCGTAAGTGGCGGAACACCCGGATATACATATACCTGGTCTCCTGCACCCGGTGCTGGACAAGGAACGGCAAATGCAACCGGTCTTTGTGCCGGCTATTATACGGTTTCCGTCACTGATGCCAATGGCTGTAGTATCTCTATAGATCCAGAAATCATAAACATACCGGGCCCCACAGTAGTCTTATCGAGTACCTCAGCGAGTTGTTATGGAAGTATTGACGGTTCTGCCACTGCAACAGTAACCGGAGGCACTGCTCCATATACCTATACGTGGAATCCATCAGGAGGAACAACTGCCACGGTAACAGGCCTTCATCCAAATACGTATCTCTGCACCGTCACAGATGCTAATGGTTGTTCCACATCAAAAAGCATCGGCGTTAACCAACCCAGCATGCTCACGGTTACTGCCAGTAAAACAAACGTCACCTGCAATGGTTTGAATGACGGATCTGTTGCTGCTACCGGTGCAGGCGGAACGCCCGGATATACGTATTCCTGGGAAAATAATTTGGGTCCTGTAAATCCCACCAATCTTCCTGCCGGAACATACACCGTCATCTGCACTGATGCGAATGGTTGTTCTTCTTCCGGTGTTACCATAATAATCAGCCAACCTTCTGTTCTTAATTCTTCAATCAGCTCCAGTAATAATGTCAGCTGTAATGGTGGCGACAATGGAACTGCCGATGTTGCCGTATCGGGTGGAACTCCTGGCTATTTTTATAGTTGGACCCCTCCTCCGGGTGGAGGCCAGGGAACACCAAATGCTGCAGTATTGCAAGCCGGAACCTATACTTGCACCATTACAGATGCTAACGGTTGTTCTCAACTATCAACGGTTGTAATTACCCAACCTTCGGTCTTAAACATCGTCACTACCACCTCTACCAGTGAAAGTTGTGCTTCCTGTTGCGATGCCGCAGCCACAGTAACCGCCGGTGGCGGCACCTCACCATACATTTATTCCTGGAGCTGTACTCCCGTGCAAACCACCCAAACTGCAACTGCGCTTTGTTCCGGCACCTATACCGCTTGTATTTCTGATGCTAATGGGTGCAGTGTTTGTAACTCGGTTATGGTTTCGTTTAACACCGGCATCGCTTCCGCTCCTAAAGAGCTGCAGCTTCAAGTGTTCCCAAATCCTGCGAATGATGCTATTCAGGTTAGTTTCTATACCGGGTCAGAACAAGTAATGAAACTTTCCATCCTGAATATACTGGGAGAGAATATTTATACCGAATCAATTACCGCTTTCGGCAATTTTACCACGCCAATTGATATTCAACCGCTGCCAAAAGGTTTATATTTTCTTCAGCTCTCAGGAGATGCACAGCATACTATTCGTTTCATGAAAAATTAGACAAGGGGCACCTATTCCATCCCCACATGAATCAACGCATCGCCTTCATTAATCACCGGCTTGTTATTGATCCCGATAATATATCCTGTTTCAGGAGCTTTGAGGGTGGTTTCAATTTCTCCATAAGGATCACTGATGCTGCCTATGACTTCGTTCTTTTTGATATGTGAGCCGTACTTCTTGGTGGTGCGGAACATACCGGAGATATCGGCTCTCACCCAGGTAGTATCATTCAGGATAAGGCTTGGGCCGGGATCCAGTTCAAGATCTATCATGCCCAGATTTTTCATCAGACGCAGACAACCGTTTACTCCTTCTGTAATCGCTTTTTCGTTGAAACGCATACTCTCTCCGGCTTCATAAACGAGTACAGGTTTCCCCTTACGCGACGCTTCCAGGCGGAATGATTTTTCCCGGTAGTCGGCATTCAGGATAAAGGGCGATCCGAACATCTTGGCCAGCTCCAGGTTACGGTTATCTTTAAATACACACCGTATCTGTGGGTAGTTATTGATCCGTGCACCACCCGTATGGAAATCAACTCCCAGATCAATCTGCGGAACAATTTCATTCATCATATCATAGGCAATACGGCTTCCTAATGAACCTGACTGAGATCCGGGAAAACAACGGTTCAGATCTTTACCATCGGGCAGATCGCGGGAATGGTTGAGAAAAGAAATGATGTTGATGATGGGCATAGCCAGGATAGACCCCTTTTTCAAACGACTCAGATGCCCTCCCCTCAATAACTGACGGATAATTTCTATTCCATTTATTTCATCTCCGTGCATACCTGCACTTAGCAGCACTACCGGTCCTTCGTGGACAGACCGAAACACATGAACCGGTATTTCCATGATGGTACGCGTCGGGAGACGGTACACATTCATGTTTACTTCCTTGCTTTCGCCAGGCTTGATTATTTGTTTGTTGATTACTATTTGTTTGGGCATAAATTAAGTTGGCAATGGCCAGTTAGCAGTTGGCAAAAACAAATTGCCAATTGAACACTGCGCACTGTTCATTGGTTAAGTATGAGCTTCGTGAAACTCGTTCCGTTCAATATATTCGATTATTTTTCCGGCTATATCTTCACCGGTGGCTCCTTCAATACCTTCAAGACCGGGAGAAGAGTTTACTTCCATCACCAACGGACCGCGTTTGGATTGAAGCATATCCACACCGGCTATGGCAAGCCCCAGTTTTTTTACCGCTTTGATAGCTGTTGATTTTTCTTCTTTGCTGAGGTTAATAACAGTGGCTTTTCCGCCCCGGTGCAGATTGGAACGAAAGTCGCCTTCCACCCCCTGCCTTTTCATGGCTCCTACTATTTGTCCGTCCACCACAAATGCACGTATATCCGCACCTTTCGCCTCTGCAATAAATTCCTGTACCAGAATATTTACTTCCACTCCCAGGAATGCTTCTATTACTGACTTGGCCGAGTTGTAGGTCTCTGCCAGAATAACGCCTATTCCCTGTGTCCCTTCCAGCAGTTTGATCACCGCCGGAGCGCCGCCTACCTGTTGCAATACATTATCGATATCCTTGGGACTCGAAGCAAAAGCCGTTTTAGGCATATCCA
>JABDCB010000066.1 GCA_013288325.1 Bacteroidota bacterium | reverse complement strand
TGTTATCTCGAAACAAATATTAATAAGAAGGAGGCTGTACCCTACCTCGAATTTGTATGTAAACAACCCAAAGTAGAGCCCGAAGCTTTTTATGATTTAGGACGCGCCTATCATTATGCCAACCGTTTTGACGATGCCATCCGTATGTTTAATAAATACAAGGAGAAAGGCGGCTCCAAAATGGCTGAGAAGGCAGACCGGGAAATAGAAATGTGTAACAATGGAAAGGAGCTCGTTAAATTTCCTGTTAAAGTAACGTTTGAAAACCTGAAAGAACTCAATTCCGAATATCCCGATTACTACCCATTCACAACATCCAATGAATCGTTTGTTGTATTCACCTCCCGCCGTAAAGGAAATGTTGGAGCTTCTTCACTGGAAGTAGATGGCTATTACTCATCCGATATTTATATGTCGGCTGTGAAAGGAGGCGTGTTTGCCAAACCCAAAAACCTCGGATCGCCTGTTAATGGGAATTTTGACGAACAATGTGTAGGACTTGCACCCGACGGATCATCCATGACAGTTTATATTGATAATATCACTGATGTAGGAAACATTTATACCAGTAAGTTTGACAAGAACGGATTTACACGGCCTGTTAAATGTCCGGATGTTATCAATGAAGGTTTTGAAACAGCCGGCTCTCTTTCTCCGGATGGTAATACCTTTTATTTTGCCAGCGACCGTGCCGGCTCAAAAGGGCAGACAGATATTTATATGGTTCGTAAACTTCCCAATGGTAACTGGGCTCTTCCACAGCCTATCTCCATGATCAATACCAAATACAGGGAAGACTTTCCATTTATGGCATCCGATGGAAAAACACTCTATTTCTCATCCGAAGGACATTCCAGCATGGGTGGTTTTGACATTTTCAAAACCGTATATAACGAAGAAACCGGAGCATGGTCTGCACCCAAAAACCTGGGATATCCTATTAATGACAGTCAGGACAACCGTAGCATTTCTTTCACTGCGGATAACCATTTCGGATATATCTCCGCACTTCGTGAAGGGGGTATGGGCGATCTTGATATCTACCGGATTACCTTCGATGATATTTCCCGTTATACCGTTGTTACCGGCAAAGTTCAGTATACCGACTCGCTTAGCAAGAAAAGTATCAATGCCATTATTACCATTACAAACACCAAGACGCTGCAACAAGTAGGCACCTATACGCCCGTTGCTAACACCGGCAAGTATGTGATGGCTTTGGCTCCAGGAAAATATGACCTGAGTGTCGACTCTCCGGGATGTAAGCCAATCAATACATCACTGACTATTCTTGACCTGGGTTCTTTTCAACCGGAAATTACTCTGAACCTGACATTGATTGAAAAATAGACACCGAAATTTTCTGTATGGAACTCAACCTTAAACGCCCTATTGCTTTTTTTGACCTGGAGACAACAGGTGTTAATGTAGCCAGTGACCGCATTGTGGAAATTGCCATCCTGAAAATAATGCCTGGAGGGGAAAAAGAGATGAAGACCAGAAGGATCAATCCGGGAATTCCTATTCCGCTGGAATCCTCCCTGGTACATGGTATTTATGATAAGGATGTGGCAAACGAATCAACCTTCAAAGCCATCGGGAAGAGTCTTGCTGAATTTCTTAAAGACTGTGACCTGGCCGGATACAACTCCAACAAATTTGACATTCCTGTTTTGATGGAAGAGTTTCTGAGGGCAGAGATCGAGTTTGATCTGGAAGGACGCAACTGTGTGGATGTTCAGAATATTTTTCATCAGATGGAACAGCGCACATTAAAAGCAGCTTACAAATTCTACTGCGGCAAACCACTGATCAATGCACATAGTGCAGAAGCTGACATAGAAGCTACGTATGAGGTTTTTCTTGCGCAGATAGAAAAGTATAAGGATACAGAATTTACTGACAAGGCCGGAAAGGTTTCCAAACCGGTTGTCAATGACATGAAAGCCTTGAATGATTTTACTACGGTAACAAAAAATGTAGATCTCGCAGGCCGGATCGTTTATAACGATAAAGGAATAGAAGTATTTAATTTTGGTAAACATACAGGCAAACCGGTAGTTGATGTCCTGAAACAGGAACCCTCTTACTATGCGTGGATGCAACAGGGCGATTTCCCTTTGTATACCAAGAAAGTGCTTACCCGTATCAAGCTGGAAAGCCTTAACACCAAATAATCAATATCCGGCATGAAAATTATCTGCATTGGACGTAACTACAGCGAGCATGCAAAGGAAATGAAAAGCGAGGTTCCCAAAGAACCTGTTTTCTTTCTAAAACCCGATACGGCACTCATCATCCGTAACCAGCCTTTCTTCCTTCCAGATTTTTCAAAGGATATTCATCATGAAGTAGAACTGGTGCTGAAGATCAGCAAAGCCGGAAAACATATTGAAGAACGTTTTGCCCATAAATATTACGAAGAAATTGGCATCGGAATCGATTTTACGGCACGGGATATTCAGGCACAGTGTAAAGAAAAAGGGCTTCCCTGGGAAAAAGCCAAAGGCTTTGATAGCTCTGCCCCACTGGGACTGTTTATCAACAAGAAAGACCTCCCTCCTGTCGGAGAAATTCCTTTTCATCTCACCATCAATGGCACAACGGTACAAAAAGGGAATAGCAAAGATCTGATCTTTTCTTTCGACAAAGTCATTTCTTATATCTCCTCTTTTATTACGCTGAAAAAAGGAGATCTTATTTTCACCGGCACCCCGGAAGGAGTGGGACCTGTAAAAACAAATGACAGATTGGAAGCTTTTATAGGAAAAGAAAAACTGCTTGCCTTTAATGTGAAATAGGACCCCTATTCCTTTATCATCTTTTTAGCAAATACCGTTTTCCCGGTTTTTATCGTGAGCATATACATGCCACTGGCAAGTCCTGAAAGATTCTGCATAGTGAAATTATGACCCGTTTGGGCGCCTAATTCCATGGACTCGCTGCGGATGCAACGTCCGGTAAGATCATACAAACTCATACTGATTCGTTGTGATTCATCCGACCAGATAAAAAACTGAAAGGAATCAGTAAACGGATTCGGAAACGGTTGCCCCAAAGCATCTTGTCCGGGTTGGTGCTGTTCTATAATTCCCAGACTCAGGTTAGCGGCACAGAAATCGGGAATACCATAACCCAACAACGTGTCCGGATGTGTATATTGACTGGCACTTTGTTCAATGGCTGCGAGCAACTGTACATTGCGTATACCGGGATGAGCCTGCCAGAGACAAGCCACCAATCCGCATGTGATAGGCGACGCAAAAGAAGTTCCGTTCTCCGAAAGAATACCATTGCTGTTCCAGTCCGCTGTAATAGCTCCTTCCCCCTGTGCAGCCACAGCCGGTTTAACCATACCTCCATAGTCCGGTCCTTGTGAACTGAAAGCGGAATAAACTTCAGAAGCATTTACCGAACCAACTGCCAGCACACTGTCTGCATCGGCTGGAGTTCCTATATGTCTCCACGGTGCCTGGGCCAGATTTCCGGCAGCACACACCACAGCAATCCCTTTATTGGAAGCAAAATTAGCCGCCCGGGAGGCAGGTGCGGTATGTCCGTTCATATCCATATAGGTATGATTCTCCGTTGAATCATCAAAAGTGGTATAACCCAGGGACGTGTTGATTACATCGGCCCCTACACTGTCGGCAAATTCGGCTCCTGCAGCCCAGTTATATTCCTCTATCACATATTCGGAATTTACATCTTCTGTTATCAGCAGCCAGTATTGCGCCTTGGGAGCCGTACCAATAATTTGTCCGGGCATATTCCCACCCATATCGGAAAGAACAGCCGTACCATGAATATGCTTTTTATAAACCGAATCATCTTCATCCACAAAGTTCCATCCTCCCAACAACTGATGATTGGCTCTTAAACTATCAAATACATGCAAAGTATCGGCATGCTGAAAACCGGCATCCAATACTGCAATCACCATACCCTGACCCTGAAAGCCCTGATCGTGCAGACATACACCCTGAAGCATACTGATCTGATTAAGCGAAGGTCCATAATTAAGACTGCTTGGAAGGGGTAATGCGGGGCCATGTTTATCTTCATTTGCCGGGGGCAACAGCAGTTTCCCACTTCCTGTATTCACCGGGCGTGCCAGGGCACCAACAGCTTTACTTCCTGCCACAAACGGAAGGCTCTCGATAGATGCCAGCATAGCGGCACTGCTTACCTGCACCACCACTCCGTTGAGCCATTTAGACCGGGAATGAATATGAGCTCCTTTTGCCATCACACTGTCAACATAGCGCTGATTAACGGGCAGATCGGAATACACCACCGGTATGGATTGGTTCAAACGGCGTTGTATGGCCCGGGGGCTCAAATACGCAAGCGGGTTTGTAACCGTATACGGAGAATTATTCTTGTCCTTAAATTGTATCCAGTAGCGGGAAGGAGCTGTTGCCTGGGAAATAGCACCGAATGGCAACAACAGGATAAAGAGCAGGGCACAGAAAATATGCTTCATGAGCAAGTGTGTTAAATGCAGTTGGCTGCCCTTATTGCTTTCCATAAGCAATAACAGTTGCAGAATAAATTACGCCTCCCTTAATCCTGGTAAGGACAGAACCCGAACTAACATAGGTATCATTATATACATCAATAATCTGTTTGGATATCATCCCTACATTTTTTGCATACACCTCGGAGTATATTCTGTAATTGATCTGGTTCGTATCAACAAGTTGTGTAACGGAAGCTGTGGAATCAAATGTCATTCCGCCCATCGTCATCTTTGTATTTACTCCATTGTATTGATACTCCCAATCACCCAATGTATTTTGAGCGTTCCCGTTCCAGTTGGCCTGATCATTATCAGGGAATATAAGTCTTACAAAACGGATATTGCTTTCCACTCTTTCAAAATCCCGGGTGGTTCGCGTGGAATACCAGACATTTTTCAATGTCCAGGACATGGAGTCGTAAGATATCAATGGGTTATACGGTTTTATATAACGTTCTATCCGCAGGGAAGGGCGTCCTTCATTATCCGGAAAAACGGATTGAGCCAATTCTTTCAGTTGGTATTTGTAGTAAACCGTGTCTTTATTGAAGGGATCGTAAATAGTTGAATCGACATTATAAATCACATACCTGCCCACATCGGTGGGAGCATAGCCATAACCGAAATCAAGATGCAGTTCATTGTCTTTTTTACAGGAAAAAAAACAAATGGCAGCCAGACAGGAAATCAGGAATAGAATTTTTCTGGAATTCACTTTTCAGGATATCGTTGGTTCAGACAATAAATCCACCACCTACCAAATCATTCCCCTCATAAAACACAGCGCTTTGACCGGGAGCTATTGCACTGACGTGTTCATGAAACAAAACATGAACATGTCCATCCTTCTCTTCCAGGCTGGCCATTACACCGCTATCTTTATATCGTATACGCGTAAGAGCCGAAAAACCTTCCGGCAGTGACGCATATTTGGTCAGGTTATAATTTCTCACCTTCATTTGTCTTTTCTCCAGCTCTTCCTTTTTGCCAAGCACAATCGTGTTTGTTTCCGGTTTTATTTCGGTCACAAACATAGGTTCACCAAACGCCACTTCCAGTCCTTTCCGCTGACCGATGGTATAGAAAGGATATCCTTTGTGTTTGCCCACCACCGTTCCATCAGCAAGAACAAAATCTCCTCCATTCACGCGCTCTTCCAGATCAGTTACCTTTCGTTTCAGAAAGGCACGGTAGTCGTTATCAGGCACAAAACAGATTTCATAGCTCTCGCTTTTTTTAGCAAGCTCTTCATATCCGCTGTCAATAGCCATTTGTTTGATCTGAGCCTTGCGGTATTTACCTAAAGGAAATATGGTACGCTTCAGACTTTCCTGAGTCAGTCCCCAAAGCACATAGCTTTGATCTTTGCTTTCGTCCAGACCTTTGGAAATAACATAGCGTCCGTTTTCCTCTCTCACCTGAGCATAGTGCCCGGTGGCAATAAATTCACAACCCAGCTGATCAGCCCGTTTCAACAATGCATCCCATTTAATATGGGTATTGCATAATACACACGGGTTAGGAGTTCTTCCGGCCAGATATTCCTCCACAAAATTATCAATGATATAATCCCCGAATTCAGCACGTATATCCAGGATATAGTGAGGAAATCCGTGATTGACTGCTAATATGCGGGCATCATTAATCGAATCCAGGCTACAGCATCCGGTTTCTTTTTTCGATCCTCCGGAGCCTGCATAATCCCATGTTTTCATGGTAATACCAATCACCTCATAACCTTCGTTATGCAGCATCATGGCGGTAACGGAACTATCTATTCCACCGCTCATCGCCACCAGTACTTTACCTTTAGTTGCCGTCATTGCCATCATCTTTGGGCGGTCCACCTAAATGTTCCTGTTCGTTTTTTTCTTTAAACTCTTCCAGCCCTTTTTTCATTTCTTCATTTACATCTATTCCTGTCCCGCCTATCACACGACCTTCTTTATAAATCACAATATGATCCACTTCTCCGCTACCTGCTTTATAAAACATCCATTGTCCATGTGCCAGACAGCCCTTATAGTAGCAGTCTACCCGTTTCTCTCCGGTGTCAAAATAATAAGTCACCTTACCTTCCGGACAACCGTTTATATAATCGCCCTCTCCTTTTACAGTACCTGATGCCGTATATTCTTTCCAGTGTCCTTCCTGAACGCCATTTTTCCAATGACTTTCTTCTGCAATCTTCCCTCCGGCAAAATAATTATAACATACTCCGTTCTTTTTTCCAACGAGATAGGTTTCTCTTGCAACCAGGACCGTATCGGAGTTATAAAAAACCCATATACTGTCACGAAGCTGATTGATATATTTTCCTTTGGCCATGACCGACCCGTTCCGGTCGAACATGGTGGTATGGCATGATTTCGCATCCTTACTGAAAACAGTAATGGCCATGGTCTTTCCGTCTTCATCAAAATAGCGGAAAATACCGTATGGCTTGTCATTTCTGAAATAACCTTCATATACAGGCTTCCCGTTACGGTCGTTTTTTCTGAATTTACCCTGCTTCAATCCTTTGGAATCCACCCAATTGATAGAATCATGTTTAATAGTAAATTCAGATTGAGCGCTGAGTTCAGAAACCAGGCATAAAAGCAGGCCCAGTGTAAAGAATAGCAGGGAATGGCTTATTTTCCGGTACATTCTACGAAGATACGAAAAATAAAGTCCTTAACGTGCGCAAACTCAGCCGCTAAAGGAGCCGTCAGCTTGTTTGTGTCTGGGAAAAGCATTATCTTTATCTGTAGGGTAGTTTGCTCCTCTTTATTCATCCGGTTTTTTTCGTTTCTAGCTGATAAGTTAAGGGTTCTGTTATCTGACCGTATTAACTATATCATATTGGGGTTAAATAAACCTCTGACAGAAGCAGATACACGACTTGTCGATACAATACCAGTATTCGTCGATTAATTATTGCGATATAGCTAACTATCTGATTCGGTTGGAATTATTGGCAGGTGAATACCCGGTAAAAAGGTTGTCAAATAAGGCCCGGGCGATTAAATTTGATATTAATCAGCACACATAGATTTCGTACAGCACACATTGGAAACTTTATTGTAATTCATTTAGTATTACCACACACAAACCATTTACATACAAAGACAAACACAGAAAGCACATGAAGAAAAAGCGACTATTTACATTACTTGGTATTGCTACAGCAGGGATGAGCATTTCGGCATTTACATTATTGAGCTCTAACGGCAGCCAGACTTTCATAACAGGCTCACCCGCAGACGGAGGAACATCAGCAGGAACTTGTGCCAGTTGTCACAGCGGCGGATCGGCCACACCGGTAGTCCATTTTTCTGCGAGTCCTGCCTTTGGTAGCGGTAATACCTATATGCCAGGAGTAACCTATACGGTTTCCATGAATGTGACCGGTTATCCTGACTTTGGATTTGACCTGGAAATGCTCAATGGCCAAACTGCCAGTTCGGTAGACGGAGGAACACTGGGACCTGCTGTTAGTAAAACACGTGTTACTACAGGCCCTCCTACCAATATCAGCCACAGTTCTACTATAGCCACCGCATCTTCCGGTACATGGAAATGGAAAGCGCCTGCCAGTGGAAACGTCTATGTTTATGCTTCCTGTCTGGGTGCTAATGGTAATGGAAGCACCAGCGGCGATAAATATGTAGCCTTCACACAAACACTTGTTCCTTCTCCTACTGCAGTAACAAACATTCAGGAAAGCAACACTCTTTTTACTTTTTTCCCAAACCCTGCTTCAGACAATATACATCTGAACTACTCATTGGAGAAAAGCAGCAAAGTAACCATCTCTATCTATGATATGAATGGCAAACTGGTTTCTACCCTGCTTGATCAGAATCAGGAACAGGGAGAACAAAGTTTTGATGCCGCATTACCTTCCGGTATTGCAAAAGGCATTTATACCCTGAACCTGATGGTTGACGGACAACCAACAGTAAAGAAGCTGATGATCAAATAATCATTCCTTTTAAAAATGTAAACAGCCCCGGCGAAATCGTCGGGGCTGTTTCTTTTTTAGCGATTTACTATTATTGATGTGATAACGTGATGGGCCGCTGATTTTCATGATAATCATGATTAATTATGATTTTGTCGTATTCTGATTATTAGCGAAAATCATGATAATCTGCGGTCTATTACATAGAATATTTGTTTTAAAATTACCAGCAATAAGTGTGAGAATCTGTTACTGAACAAACTCAACCCGGAAGTCATCCACATAGATATCCTCTTTGCTGATGTTCCAGGGATAAACACTGATCGTATTAAGCGGAGCATTTACTTCATTCTTTGTCACCACAAACTCCCCTTTCAGTTCCACCCATTGTCCCGTCACTTTAGTGAGATCAGGAATATGCTTGGCATCCCAATAAATATTTTTATGATCGGGGTTGTCAATAGAAACCACAATCTTTCCAATTGAATTGGTGTTTTTCATAAAGCACCAGATGCTGTATTTCAGTTTGACAACCGGAAACTGGCTTATTTCATCAAAGCGAAGACGCAATGTGGGACCATAAACATGTGCTGAATCCAGTTTACAAGCAAAAATACCGGAGTGTACAGGCGCTTTTGTAAAACAATAGCCTTGTGCCCATCCTTTAATATCCTCAAAGTCGTTAAAATAGATGAGTCCTTTTTGTTTGCCGGCACTGTGGCAGGATCCCAAAAGGATAATAGCAGCCAGCAGACAGGTAACAAACATGGTTCGATTCGTCATAGGGGTTGTGATTGATTAATACGATAATTTACAATCTGTGTTTTCAGACAGAGGCGAAATTCTGAATTATTTGTTAATCGAGGAAATAAATATGCACTGCTTTTCCATACTTCACCAGTTCAGGGAGCTGCCCTTTTTTCCTCTTGTCCCAAACGATTCCCGGTGTTCAGTGCTTTATCTACAGAAAACAGGGCTTTATTATTAACGGATAAAAAGATACGGCCTATGTATTCTCCAATAAGTCCGATGCTCATGAGGATAAGTCCCCCGAAAAAAATAATCAACAACACCAGCGAAATCCACCCTTCCACCCTTTTATCGGAATAGAGATATTGTATCAGATAAAAGCCTCCTGCAACAAATGAAAGTAGGGCCGACAGTAAGCCCATCATTGTTACCAGACGTAGCGGGTAAATGGAATAATTGGTGAGGTGATTGATAAAAACAAGCAGGGATCTGAAAAAATTATAGTTCCCCTTTCCATATTTCCGCTCATGATGGATCGCTTCTACCTGTGTTATATTCCTTGTAATGGTAAGTAATGTTGCATCAACATAAGGAAAGGAGCTCCGGAAACGAAGCACCTCTCCGACTACTTCTTTCCGGATAATTTTAAAAGGAGAGAGATAAAGACCGGGAGGTTTATCCAGTAATTTCTCGGCCAGCTTTCCGTTGAGCCAGCTGCCCAGATTTTTCCACATTTTCTGCTTTTTGCTTCCGAAATGGGCATAACATACGTCATAGCCTTCTTTGCAGGTGGAATATAAAAGCGGGATATCGGCCGGGTCGTGCTGCAAGTCATCATCCATAATAACAACAAAATCTCCGCTACTGAAGGTTAAACCTGCTAAAATGGCATTATCCTGACCGAAATTCTTTCTCAGACTGATCCCTTTTACCCGTTTATCGGCATTACAGATAGCACTTATTTTTTTCCAGCTCCCGTCTTCACTCTTATCATCTACCAGAATGAGTTCCCAATCCTGAAAATTCTGTAACGCCTTGCAAATGCTTTCATGCAGTTCTGCAAGACAGTCTTCCGAATTAAAAACCGGTATCACGATACTCAGGTTCATAGCAGGGAGGTTTTTTTTTCAGCGATAATCACCATATCTTTTTTAAACTGACCGATGATCCTGAATGTGAAATGCAAGGATGCTGTGAGATTATTCAATGTATCTGTCAAACTTTTACTATTGTAGCGAAAAGGCTCTTCTCCAAGTTTTGTACGTGATAGTCTGCCTGCAATTCGTCCCAGGATACCTTTTGAAGAAGTAAGGTTCACCACCGGTTCGGAAATAATCAGGCAACCGGAGCTGATAAATATTTTTTCCAAAAAACTGACTAATTCAGCCTGCTGAAAATGATACAGGGAACCGGTAATAATACATACATCTGCCGGCGGGAATTCCTTCCTATCCTTTACATCCGCCACTTCTGCCTTATAACCGGCCTTCAGGGCATTACTTACAAAAGCTTCATTAATATCCATCCCTCTCCAGCTTATGTTGTGATGATTGCAATAATTTGCAATATAGATATCTCCGAAACAAAATTCAAGTACCGAGCCCGGTTTTAAGATTTCCAGCTCCCGGATAACAGGATCAAACCGTTGCCGGTAGCTGCCGGCATACAGTATATTCATCAGAAACCGGTACAAATGAATATTGCTGTAAATGAATCCTTGCTTTTCCACGTTGTTAATTAAGTAAATATCCACGCATCGGAAACAAACATATTAAACAAATAGGTATGCCACAGGATACAAGGCAAAACAAGCCCCGCCATCAGTACCCATCTCAGTTTGCCGGGCAGATAACGTTCCGAAAGGATGAGCATGGTAAGCAACAGAAACAAATACATACCGGCATAAGCAAAAACAAAACGATTTCCTCCATACTCCACCTGGCTTAAGAATAAAGTCATTCCGATCAGGCAAACAAGAAAAGAAAGAAGAAGGATACGAGGACTTACCTGCGCTATCCTTCCCGGGAAAAGAAAGAATACAATATAGAAAAACGGAACAGCCAGGGTATACCTGGAAAATCCGTTGATCCTGTTTCCACTAACCAGAAAGGTATAAAGCAGATTGGCTGCAATAAACAACAGTGATAAATACCAGAGATAATCTTTGTTCCATGCCGATCCTTGTCCAAACAACGAGAGTGCATCCTGCTTTTCCTTGCCTATAAGGCTTCGAATACCCCAAACTACAACGGCTATTAAAGCAGGAATACAAACAAAGAAGACAGAAAAAACGGACATCCCGAAACCTTCCTTTGACCAGTCCCTAACGGTATTGAAAAAACCGGATTCAGCGGGCCATAACTCCAGAGAATCGAAATATGCAGTCAACGAGCCCGAAAACACATACTGAATGCCGGTTACGACAAAGAACCCGGCCAGACAGGGGAGTATTTTCAGCAAAAGCTCCCGTACAAAATGTTTGAAATTACGGTGTTGTACAAAATAGACGATATCCACACATACCAGAGCCATTATAAAAATAAGCGCGGAGGGCCTCGTCATACAAAACAGAAAAACACCTATTGCAAAAACCCAGTAACGGCCCTTTCGGATACCCCATACAGCCACAGACATGGTCAGCAGAAACAAGGATTCGGCATAAGGAAGATAATAGATCATTGCGGTAGGCAAAAGCAATGCGGCCAGAAAATAAAAAGACGAAACTCCCCGTTCAGCCTCAAAGGCATCGGCCAGGATCAGCAAGCCGATAACAAACAACAGATAATTCAGAAAAACAATTGTTACAGGACCTGCATTACAAAGCTTCCATAGCCAGGGGAACAAGGGATAAAAAGCAAGTTTTTCTTTTGACCCCGGAGATAACGGACGATAAGCCTCTTCCTTTATCTGTTTATACAAGGCCCCGTCCCAATGCTCGATCGACTTATCCGACCATTGCTGATAAGGTTTATATACCTCCTCAATTTTTGAACCCCGGCCCTTGCCGCTATGCTCATAATTAAAGGTTACCCTGCCAAGGCTGGACTTGTAAATAGTATCATCCTGAAGAGCCCGGTACAAGATCACCGATACCAGCAATACACCACCCGTTATCAGAAGCTTACGAACAAGTGTTTTAGCAATCATATACAAAAAGATATCCCCTCCTTAACCGACAAAATCTATATACTTATGATTATCATTTTCAAATATAGTGATTCTCTCCTACCTTTTGTAGGTATAATGAATCCTGAGGAATTTCTGAATTAATGAATACATTTGTTTAAATCGCTATTTATATTTCAGCATGCATAACTCGCTAAAAAAAGTATCCACAAAAACTACCAATGGAATAACCCAGGAAGAAGCGGAAACAGAACTTTCCTTGTTTAAGGAAGATCTTTTTAAACTTCAGAACCTG
>JABDCB010000065.1 GCA_013288325.1 Bacteroidota bacterium | reverse complement strand
TTGCTGGCCCTGGGTCATCAGGTACTCGTCATTGACAATTACCAAACAGGCAGAAGGGATAATAATACCCCTAACAAAAATCTGGTTGTGGTGGAAGGATCCATTGCCGATGCAGCACTGGTGAACAAAACCTTTGACAGTTTCGGACCCGATAAAGTGGTTCATGCTGCGGCTTCGTACAAAGATCCCGAAAACTGGGAAGAAGATGCACACACCAATATTCTTGGGACAATTAATATTATCAGAGCTTCTAAACGTCTGAATGTTTCGCGTATTATTTATTTTCAAACCTCTTTGTGTTACGGATTGAAACCGCTGGAACAACCGATCACGCTGAATCATCCGCTATTTTCAGGTCGTTCGGAAGGTGGCAGCAGTTACGCTATCAGCAAAACAGGGGCAGAGCAATACATTGAATTAAGCGGTCTCGATTTTATTTCGTTCCGTTTGGCCAATGCGTATGGTCCTCGTAACCTGAGTGGCCCGCTCCCCACCTTTTTTCAGCGTCTCACAACCAATAAACCTTGTTTTGTAATGGATACCCGCAGGGATTTCATTTATGTGAAAGATCTTACGGCTTGTGTTATAAAGGCGCTTCAGGGAAAAGGAACCAAAGGATATTATCACATCTCTACCGGAAGTGATTATTCCATCAAGGAACTGTTCGATTCAGCGCTTAAAGCATTGGACATGAAACTGGAAAAAGATGTAGAGGTTCGTCCCCGCGGAGAAGACGATGTGTTTACCATTCTGATAGATCCTTCCAAAACGAATAAGGATTTTGACTGGAAGGCATCCACTCCGCTGGAAAATGGAATCAAGGCAGCCATTGAATGGTATAAGGTAAACGGTATAACACAAACATTCACACACCTCAAGAATATTTCAGAAAAACACTGACAAGGAATGGAGCAGACAGGTTTTGATAATACCAGGGTACTTGTTGTAGGTGGGGCCGGTTTTGTGGGCAGTAATCTGTGTAAAATGATCTTATCTTCAAGCGGATCGGTACAGGTTACCATCATTGACAATCTGCTTTCTGCCGAGCGATCCAATATTCCGGATGATCCCCGGGTTACTTTTTGGCAAGGTTCCGTTGCCGACGATCGCATATTGAGTCAGGTAACAGATGTGTTCGACTATGTTTTCCACCTGGCTACCTATCACGGAAATCAAAGCTCTATACACGATCCGCTGGCCGATCATGCCAACAATACCTATACTACGCTTCGTCTTTTTGACTGGATCAAAAATTTCAAGAAATTAAAGAAAGTGGTTTACTCTTCGGCTGGTTGTTCGGTAGCCGAAAAAACGTTTGATGATGCAAGTGCAACGGTTGAAAGTGAATTCACCAGTATCAAGCATGATAGCCCTTATTCGATTTCAAAAATTATAGGCGAATTCTATTCTGTTTATTATTACCAGCAGCATCAACTGCCTGTTATCAGAGCCCGTTTTCAGAATGTGTACGGACCTGGCGAAATACTGGGTGCCGGGGAGTGGAGGGGAACTCCTGCTACGGTATGGAGAAATGTAACACCTACTTTTATTTATAAGGCTTTGCACGGTATGGCCATTCCCCTTGAAAATGAAGGGGTGGCAACCAGGGATTTTATTTTTGTGGCTGATATCTGCAGGGGTCTTATTGCCTGTGCATTAAAAGGGAAGGCGGGGGAAGTATATAATATCGCCAGCGGAAAAGAAACAAGTATTGCCGATCTGGCAAAAGGCATCATTGCACTCACCGGAAATAAATCGGTTATTGAATTACTGCCTAAGAGATCGTGGGACAATTCCGGAAAACGATTCGGAAGCACGGAGAAGTCGCAAAAGGAACTTGGCTTTTCTGCTCGCACCGGATTAGAGGAAGGCCTGAAGGAAACAATTGCCTGGACAATTGCCAATGAAAAGGTGATAGATGCCTGTATCGCTCGGCATCAATCGAAGATGAAAGCTTAAATCAGGAGGCGGGAGGCAGGCGCAGGAGGCAGAAAAAATGCAGTAGTAGGCAGGTGCAGGAAGAAATATTAGAAATAAAAAAAGCCGGTTTGATTTTCAAACCGGCTTTCTTATTTTATTCTTTATTACTGCCAATTGCGGCTAGTTGAAAATTGAGCGTTTAAAATTTAATATTTTTAATTCTAAAATTTAAACAATCAACGCTAAACGTTTAATTAACCTACTGCATCCTGCGCCTGCCTCCTGAACTACCAGGGTCTTGGAGGAGGTACACGTCTTTGTCTGCGCTCTCTTGGTTTGTTATCAAACTTAAGTCCCACAGTAAGCATATAAGTAGAAGTGCTGCTGCTGTTAACTGCCGGTCCTGTAGTGGTCATATAAGAAGCATCATACAAGTAGTAGTTGGATTGACTCATGGTAAGAACATAAGCCAGGTCTACAAACACTCTTTTGTGACGGAATCCGAGACCACCAGTGATGCAATTACGTCCACCATCATTATTACCAGCGGTGCTGTAAGGGCTGCCGTAGTATGCATATCCGAGACGGATAGACATAGGGCGTAATTTAAGTTCACCACCTACACGGATATTTCCGGTACGGGTAAAATTGGTTTTGATGGCTTTGTTGGCATCGTCAAATGCGCCGGCATCAGCACTACTCAGGCTGGCCTGGGTATAATCCACATATTCATAATCCACATCAATCATTCCATATTTGCCCACAATCAATCCAAGGCTTCCGATAATTCTACCGGGAGTTGTCAGTGAATAGTTATAGGATCCATCGGGAGAATAAGCTGTAGAGCTTTTCCATTCATCAGCACCGCTGAAAGAAGAAGCCATGCTAGCATTCCACGAGTCGGACATACTCATCCAGGTTTTGCTGTGAAAGGCAAGACCTACACGAAGAAACTCCAATGGTTTATAGATAGCACCGATTTTGAAATTAACACCTGTTCCAGAAGTAGCCAGGCTCTGGTTATATTGCATCGATGAAAAGGTAGAGGTATTACCCGGAACAGCTGTTTCCAGATAGCTTGTGTTTTCGTGGTAGTTAATGGTAGGCAAACCTATGCTACCTCCCAGGAATAATTTATTTTCATAATTACCACCAACACTAAATACCCATTCGTCATAACCGCCCGAAGTGGTGATACTTTTATACTGATTTACCTTGTCGCCGGGAGCAAGCGGGTTTTTATACTGGTTTCCTCCTGTTCCGGGAATGGTATCAAGCAAATAGGTGTTGAATGCCATACCGGTGCTGAACGGATCCAGATCGGTAGGGTAGTAGCCGTTTGCCTGGTCTCTGTATACATCCAGCTGTGAAGTAGGACTTACCCCGCTGATAGTAGTTTGGGCATTGTAATCAGCCAGACGGTTAAAACCAACACCGAATTGAAGAAACTTCCATCCGCTTTTGTTGCTTTCTTTATCAATGTTTTTGGCAAATACAATCCCCAGATTGCCCATGTTAAGGTTCATCTGCTGAGCATCACTGGGTGTGCCGGCATAAGTGGATGTAGTACTCTGGTAGTTAGCCAACGGAGTAATACTGAATTCGCTGGTGCGGTACAGTCCAAGTCCTCCGGGGTTCGAGCTCAGACTGCTGAAGTCGGCACCCAGTGCGCCAAAGGCTCCTGCCATGGAGCTGGATCGGGCTGTTCCTCCAAAGCCAATCTGGCTGTAACGGAGTGCATCTGTCTCATTTTGGGCAAGCATCTGGCCTGCAACCATCAAAAGAGCTGATATGGTTGTGATGGAGTTTTTCATTTTCCAATATGTTTTTTAGGGATTATCTATGACCACCGCCTCCGTGTCCGCCGCCACCGCCACTATGTCCGCCACCGCCACCATGAGAGCCACCGCCTCCTCCGCTTCCGGATGAGCCGCCACCCATGTGGAAGCCTCCTCCATTACTACGGGGTGCAGCCTGCTGTCTTGGAGCGTTGCCGCCATTGCTCGGGCGGCTATAGTTGCCTCCGTTGCTTGGCCGACTATAGTTGCTGCCATTATTGCTTGGTCGTGAATAGTTGCTGCCGTTATTACCACGGTTGTTGTACGATCCGCTATTGCCGTTCATGTTTCTGGAACCTGAACTGCGACTTATCGGGCTGCTGTTATTGCCCGAACGCATATTCTCAGATCCGCTGCGGGTTTTGGATGTATTTTCAAAAACAGGTTTGGAGCTAAATGAAGTGCTCGAAGGTTTGCTATATACATCCGCATTTGTGCGGTTGTTGCCGGTAGCTGTTACATGGCTGCCATTGGTGCCGTTAACACTCCGGCTGCTGGTAGAATTGCCATTGGTAAAGCTGCTACTTCCACCACGACCGGTGCTGGCCATATTGGTAACTGCATTACGATGTCCGAAAGAGTAATTGGATCCTCCCCCTCTGCCGGTAGAGCTGTTGGAATTACGGGGACCATAATAAACCCCGTTGCCATCAAACCGGTTGGCATAGTATCCATTGTAGAAACCGCCTCCATAGTAGCCAGGATATCCAAAACCACCGTACCATGGGTTATAACCGAAACCGAAACCAAACCCTCCGTATCCAAAGCCAAGACCTATTCCAAAGCCACCAAATGGGCGCCATGGGTTATAGTAGCCGGGATAATATCCCCACATCATAGCCGGGTTATAGTAATACATGCTGTATGCAGCACCCCACATTGGGTAGCCCATATAAATGCTGGATCCATAAGACCAAGGATCGCCGGAGTAGTAGTAGGAATTGGTGTATGGGTCATCATAATAACCGAAATCACCGGTAGGCTCATGAAATCTTTTCAGACGGGAAGCGTATTCGTAGTCATAATAATCATCGGCATTATAGGTGTCGTCATAATTATTGTTGGCTACAGCCTGGTCGTTGTTCTGACCACCGTTGTTATTCTGGCCGTTATCATTGCCAGGGTTGTTATTGCCCTGGTTGTTACCATTCATATCCACATGTTCTCTGGACATGTTATTGCCTGAGTTGGGGGCTGGTTGTTCCTGGGTATTGTTATGCGCCGGTTCAGCCGGTTTGTCAGATGATGAATAGTACACATCATCGTTGTAGGACGATGTACTGGCTGTCTTTTGTGTCTGTTTACAAGAGCTGGCCAGAATTACCAACCCTATGAACGAAAAACGGAGCAAAGTTTTCATAACGAACGGGTTTTGCTTGTTAGATATAGAATATGCCATCAGGTTTAATCAGTATCAGACTTTTGTTTGTAATTTCCTGAAACCGGCAACACAATATATTTATTCGTTTATTGTGAAAGAAGGCTGCCTGTTTCTATTTTTGCCTGATATTGGTTTATAAAGTTACAACTATTATACCAATACCCGAAATGGGAAATTAGATAAAGATTAGAATGTTATGAGCAAAGAATTCGCTACCCGTGCAGAGAATTATTCCGAATGGTATAATCATATTGTCACAAAGGCCGATCTGGCAGAGCATGCTGCTGTTAAAGGCTGTATGGTTATCAAACCCTATGGCTATTCCATCTGGGAAAAGATGCAACAGGCCCTTGATCAGATGTTCAAAGATACAGGGCATGAGAATGCTTATTTCCCGCTGCTGATCCCCAAATCCTTTTTTTCCAAAGAGGCCAGCCATGTTGAAGGCTTTGCCAAAGAGTGTGCTGTAGTTACTCATTACAGGCTTAAAAACGGCCCCGATGGAACTGTTATTGTAGATGAAGAGGCCAAGCTGGCCGAAGAGCTGATCATCCGCCCTACTTCCGAAACCATTATCTGGAACACCTATAAAGGATGGATCCAAAGCTATCGTGATCTGCCCCTGCTGATTAATCAGTGGGCCAATGTAGTTCGCTGGGAAATGCGTACCCGACTCTTTTTACGCACTGCTGAATTCCTCTGGCAGGAAGGCCATACAGCCCATGCCACCTCGCAGGAAGCCATTGAAGAAACCGAACGGATGCTCGGCGTTTATGCAGATTTTGCTGAAAACTGGATGGCTGTACCTGTTATTAAAGGCAAGAAAACGGCCAATGAACGCTTTGCAGGAGCCCTCGACACCTATTGCATTGAAGCCATGATGCAGGATGGTAAGGCATTACAAGCCGGCACATCGCATTTTCTGGGTCAGAATTTTGCCAAAGCATTTGATGTCAAGTTTACCAGTAAAGAAGGCAAACAGGATTATGTATGGGCCACCTCCTGGGGGGTATCTACCCGTTTGATGGGTGCTCTTGTAATGGCTCATTCTGATGATCAGGGTCTGGTACTCCCTCCTAAACTGGCCCCTTTTCAGGTGGTTATCGTTCCTATCTATAAGACCGAAGAAGACCTGCTGAAGATCAATGCCAAAGTGGAAGAGATACGCAAGTCGCTGATTAGTAAAGGAATAAGGGTTAAGTACGACAACCGCGATACTCAGCGCCCAGGATGGAAATTTGCCGAATATGAATTTAAAGGCGTTCCCCTGCGTATTGCTATTGGCCCCAAAGACATGGAAAACGGCACCGTTGAAGTGGCCCGCCGCGATACCCGTGAAAAGGAAGTATTGCAAATGGTTGATCTGGACAATAAAATAGAACACCTCCTGAGTCAGATACAGGATAATTTGTTTCAGAAAGCGCTTAGCTTCCGGGATCAGAATATCCGTCGCGTAGATACCTATGACGAGTTCAAAAAAACACTCAACGAAAACCCCGGTTTTATCCTGGCCCATTGGGACGGTACTGCGGAGACAGAACAAAAAATAAAGGAGGAAACGAAAGCCACGATTCGTTGTATCCCTTTGCAGGCAGAGGAGCGCGATGTTAAACCCGGTATTTGTATTTATTCAGGCAAACCATCGGAACGCAGGGTGTTGTTCTCCCTGGCTTACTAGCAATCGCTATCACATTCTGATTGCGTGAATAATTAGTACCTTTATAATGATCCGCTCGTTTAATTAGTACCCTATGGCCAAAGAAACTTCCAAAGAAGCGATCCTGAGATTGTTGAAGACAAAATCTTCGATGAAACAGGATGTATATGAATGCACACTCGAGTCATTTAAATACTTCAAAGCCATTTGCAAGGAGCTGGCTGCTGAGCTGAGCAAGGAAACAAGTAAGGATGACAAGCGGGTTACCGTTATATATACCGATAAAGGGGAGTTTGAAGTGGAGCTGAAAGTAGCCGGCGATATTCTTTTCTTTTATATGCATACCAATGTATTCGAGTTCGACCGCAGCCATCAGATCCGTAAGTCATCCTATGTTAAAGAGGATGAATACCGCTCCTACTGCGGACAGATTAATATTTACAACTTCCTTTCGGATTCCTTTAAATACAACCGGGTAAATGACGTCGGGTATCTGATCGGACGCATTTTCATAAATCGTGAAAAGCATTATTTTGTAGAAGGAAAAAAACAACTCGGCTTTCTTTATAACGACTTTTCCAAAGGAATCATAGACAAAGAGCAGGTTCGTAATATCGTAGAAGCATCTATTCAGTATAGCCTTGAATTTGACTTATTCACCCCTCCTTTTGAAGCCGTCAGAGAACTTAAAGTGGCAGAGGTACTGGAAACAAGTCAGAATATGAAGTTTCAAACCGGAAAGAGACTTGGTTTCCGCTTCCAAAGTGATCCCGATTCTGTCAGAGAAGAATAAAAATCCCCGATAGTCCCTTCTTTATTTTGGCTGATTCCAATTCCTCTTTAGGAGATTTTGCTATTCGGGGAATGAGTGCCGTTTATTCCAATATCACCTCCACGATGCTGTTCTCGTAGCAGAGATAATAGAGACCTTTGCCATAGGTATTGACTAAGAGCATTTTCTCATGCCCTTTTTTGACAAGCGTTCCGTTGGAATCGTAGAATTCAAAAAATGTCTCCCGGTTAAATGTGATGGGATGTGTTTTGTAATACAACGGACTTTCAATATGAAGCAGTTTGGCCTCCCCTGGTTCATCCTGTGAGGCATTATCGGAATAATAGGTCACCCCATCCTTCACATATCCTTTTATCCTGAACCGGTTATGACCATCATGTATGTAACGGGCGATGGGGTATCGAAACTCGATGGAATCCTGTTTTTTAACACCTGTTAATGTATCCCAGTTTACCCACTTATTCCATCGAAACTGCTGTACAATACAGGTAGAGGTTGAGCTATCCGTGGTTACATTCCATACAAGATCCTGTTTGTTGATGATTCGCAGGCTATTTATCTTGTAAGGAGATTTGGGTGCACAAATGGGTTGTACGGGCGGTTTAGGTGCCACGCCTACGAGACAGCCCAGCCAAACTCCTGCAAACTTAGCCTGAGTTCTTGGAGTAACAAAATACATATTCACCGCACTATTGTTCTCCAGAAGCAGCTTATTGATAAAAGTCCCGGTAAGCCGGAAATAGTTTTGCCCCTTCTCTTTATTCAGTGTAGAAAGAGTAACACCCTGATTATTTCCAAGCTCCAGTTGTCCGCAATCGTTATGACAGGCATCTGAAAAATACATAACACGTAACTCATCTTTATCATCAAGCTGATTAAGCACATAACCTTTGTCTATCAGAAGTTTTGTTTTGGGGTCATTCACTTTTTTCGGAAAGAGTTCTTTCCCATTCAGGAATAGCTGATAAAAGTCAACGGTGTCGGTACAAACGGTGTTTTTATTTCCAGCTTGTACACGGAATATACAGGAAAAGAAAAGGAAAACAAACAGCAGGATGAGGCGCATGATCAAATATAGTGAAGCGGCCTAATATCCCACATCTATTAGAAAAATAAACGCGGTCATTCTGAGCAGAAGCGCCGGAAAGTGAATGAGGGTGAAGAATCTGCCAGTGGGTTGGCTCGCTTGCGCACCATCAGATCCTTCGCCCTTCCCACAAACCTCCTTTCACTCAGGATGACCACGCCAACCTTAGGTCAGAATAAATCTACCTTACCGCTGCATCACCAGTCTTCCTGTTCCGATTATGATATGATCTCTGACAATGCGATAGCTGTAGATGCCCTCTGCCATTTCATTGTGGTGAATCAATGTGCTGGTTCCGGTAATGGAAATGATTTTGATTTGCTGGCCCAGCATGTCATAAAGATCAATTTCTGTATGTTGTCCGATGTTGTTCAGCTCCAATGTCACATCACTCAGTGATGGGTTTGGGTATAGTTTTATTGCGGAGGAAGAGGAAAGTCCATTTACATCCGTTATCGTAAAAGAGTAGGGGGCGGATGTACTGGAGCATCCGTATCCGTTTGTTTCTACCACGGTATAATTGCCGTTTACTTTGGCCGTATCGATTTGAGAAGAAGCTCCGGAAATCGGATTTCCATCCAGATACCACTGGAATGATACTCCTGTTCCGGAAGCCGTGAGCACATTTATGTTTGCTGTGATAACCGGTGTTGCAGGATCTGGATTAAGTGCGATGCTGATGGTATTGGATCCGGGGCACCCAGAAATGTCGCTGCCTGTTACCGTATAGGTGGCGTCGGCTGTAATGGTTGCAATTACTTGCGTGCCGCTGGTGGTGTTCAAACCGGATGCGGGAGTCCAGGTATAGGATGTAAGACCGGAAGCTTTTAATGTATCAGCACCACCATTGCAAGCTCCTGTGCTGGTATACGAAAGTGGTATGGAAACCGGAGGCGGTTGTGTAATAGTAGCCGATGTGGTATCGAGACAGCCATTGGAATCGGTGATGCTACAGGTATAGCTGCCTGCTGTGAGTCCGTTTACCGAAGTAGTCGTTTCTCCTCCCGGGTTCCAGGAATAAGTAAGCGTTCCGGTTCCACCGGAAGCAGTGATGGTTGCCGACCCCGTAGAAGCTCCGTTACAAGGAAGATTGGTTTGTGAAACAAGGCTGCTTGTAATAGCTGTTGGCGGCTCGGTAAGCGTGGCTACTAAGGATGCGTGGCAACCATGGCTGTCCGTTACGGTACAGGTATACGTACCTGCAGGCTGACCGTAAATTCCTTGTCCGAACAAACCATTGCTCCAGGAATAGGTGTAGAAAGGAGTTCCTCCGCTTTCTGTCACTTCAATATAGCCGTCAAAACCTCCTTTGCAAATATTGTTTAGTTGATTCAGATTGCTGGCAACAAATGGAACAGACGGCTGGGTTACTGTTATATTGGTAGTGGTACTGCATCCGTTTGCATCTGAAATACTACATGTATAGTCTCCGGAAGTGAGACTAGTTATCGAAGCACTGGTAGCTCCTCCCGGAGACCAGCTATAGGTATAATTGGGTGTGCCGCTGGTTACCGCTACTGTGGCTGTTCCGGTACTTCCTCCATAACAGGTTACATTGACCGGTGTTCCGGTTGCTGCGGGAGCCGGGTTGGTAAGAACCAGGTAATAGGCCTGCTGGCTGCAACCGCTCATATCTACCGTGGTAGCGGTATAGGATGTATTTATAACAGGGCTCATGATAGCCGTATCGGTTGTTGAAGTTCCTGGGTTCCAGGAATAGGTGTTTGCCCCAATCCCGTTCACGGTAAGGATGGTAGGTGATCCGGCACAAACGGTGGATATTCCGGTGATGGTTGTGGTCTGAAAATCGTTTACAAAATTAGAGGTGGCTCCGGTGAGTGGGAAATTGTAATAGGTTCCCGCATTGTTGTTGCCGGAAGCATCGGGAAGTACAAGCAAAGCAGTGTTATCGGCAAAGGGAATTCCGTCATTCATGGTATAATAAGCCAGTAAACCGGTCTGTGTTCCCGCTCCCAGTGTTTGATTCATATTGGCCTGAATATCGGATTGTGCACGGGCATAGTTCCAGATACGGACCTCATCTATATTACCCTGAAAATAATTACCGCCTGCGAATTGTCCCAGCGTTATATCTTCTGCCACATAAGGAGAAGCTCCGCTCATCGTGCCAACCACCAGTCCGTTAACATATAAAGTAAGGTTGGTGCTGGATGCATCGTAAGTGGCGGCAACATGTGTCCAGGTATTCAAAGGAATGGTAGCCGCGTCGGTAACCTGTGTATTGGTTCCGGTAAATCCGTTTGCTACTGCCAGGTTGCCTCCGTTAAGCCAGAAAGGAGAATTGTTTGAAGTGATAATATTTCCTGCAGTATAAGCGGTAGGATAAATCCATGCTTCTTTTGTATAACTGGAATTGTTGGGAATAACAGTACCTATATCCACATGGGTACTATAACCGTCAAAATCAAGCGATGCCGTGGAGGAATATATATTTACCGTTGCGGTGGAAGAAGAGGAACAGCTTCCGTTACTTACGGTGAGGGAATACGTACCGGATGTATTGGCTACTAGGGTAGAAGAGGTGGCTCCTCCAGGCGACCAGGAGTAGGTGCCTGTTCCGGGGGTAGAAAGGGTGGTTCTGTTTCCGTTACAGATGCTGGAAACACCTGTAATGGTGGAAGAAGGGGTGATGTTTACGGTTATCAGTTGTGGTACAGTAGTTGAACATCCATTGGTAGTTGTAGTTCCGGTTAACAGATACGTAGCCGATGCTGGAGGAGAAATGGTATAGGTGGACGTGTTAACGCTGCTGGAGAATATGTTATAATAAATACCAGTGCTGTTTTCCACCACTCGTCTGTCGGCATCCGACAAAACGGTATTGAATACAAATGCTTCGGCAAAATCTCCGTCCGACCATTCAGAAGTAGTATTGTTATAACCTACAATGGAAAGTCCATTGGGCGAGGCTAATCCGGCTCCGTTGCTGACTATCAATGTTCCGTTTCCATACAGATAAGAGTTGGTCACCCCGTCACCTGCACCCGAATAAACATAGGGATTATTATCTGCAAGCGGACTGCCAGAATTGGATACCCAACCTTCATAATAAGCCTGATCTTTGGCTCCGCCCCACCAACCAAGCAACCAGTTATCATTGATTGCGTTCAGCATCCGGCCTCGGATAGGTCCGTTTTGTATAGCTCCATAAATCACCGTATAAGGTGCAGGGAAGTTAGTATTGGTAATAAGTGTTTGTGCTGAAGAGGAGGCACAACGAAGGATTGGTTTACCATTGAGGCCCGCTGCTACAAACAGTGGCTGACGGGTTTGATCCGTTTGATTCATGTCATTCCCCATTCCGCTTTGATCATATAGCACGGTACAATATCCCAGGTTGGCACCCAGAAATGTATTGATGGATGCGAGATCCAGATCAGTGCCGGTAAAACCAAAATCGGCTTCTACATTGTCGGACGATCTGCGCAATCTTAATGCATTGCCCGAATAGGCCGTACGTAATTTACGAAGCCCGACAGCCAGCTGATAAGCAGTAACCTTGTCCAGAGGAGCAGAGGGATCCATATTCCAGCTATAGGTGTCGGCTCCGTTACCGGTAAGTGTGGTGTTTGTTCCGGAACAGATGGTGGTGGTACCGGTAATGGAAACAGTGGGGGATATCTTTACAGTCAGTATTGCAGCTGTGCTTGTTACCGACGGGCCGCACCCGCTGACGATACATTGATAGGTATATCCGTTCAGCGAGGCATCGGGATTGGTAATGGTGAGCGCAGCGCTTGTAGCATTGGAATAGACACCGGTATTGGTTACATTAGCATATCCGCTGCCGGTATTCACCTGCCACTGGTAAGACAAGCCACTGCCACTTGCAGTAACAGAGAAAGAGGTATTGATTCCGGAACAAATGGTCTGATCAACAGGGTTGCTGTTGATAACCGGATAGCTGAATGTGCCGCAGTTGGTGCCTGTTGTCACACCTCCCGGGGTAATCCAGTTAGAGGCCGTGCCTGTTAAATCAAAATCACTTAGCGTTCCATTATATCCGTTACCGCTGGCATCGGTTAAGGTGATTACACCGGGATTACTGCCGGAAGCGGTACCCTCGTT
>JABDCB010000064.1:1357-12950 GCA_013288325.1 Bacteroidota bacterium | reverse complement strand
GCCTATGAAAACAACCCTCTTTCTCCTGCTTTTTGTTTGTACTTCCGTACAATGGAAAACCTATACCGATTCAACGAACCATTTTGTCATCGATTATCCCGAAACCTGGGAACAGCAGGAAAAAAACGGGATTCTTGTTTTTCTGAGTCCTTTGGAGGGCAGCGGAGATACATTCCGGGAAAATGTAAATCTCCTTCTTCAGACCCTGACCGATGAGGTGAAGACCATGGATCAGTATACGGTATTAACAAAGCAACAAGTCATTGATCAGGCCGGAGAAAAAGCCATTGTTTCGCTTAAAGATGTAAAGCTGGGAGCTCATCCGGCAAAGGAATTTATCTATAATGCCACATTTAACGGAAGAAGTCTGAAGGTAAAGCAGTATTGGTTTATAAAGGGGAAGTCGGTTTATCTCTTTACCTATACCGCCGAACCGCTCTCTTTTGATAAGTACGAAGGGCCCGCTACGGCGCTGATCAGGAGCTTTCGGTTTCAGTAGGTTGCTTCTTTGGCTTCGACCACACTTCGACTACGCTCAGTGTTCGGCTCAGCCACCGAAGTTCCGAATTTGGATGCGTTCTCTTTAGCTGCCTCCTGCCGCTTTTTTCCGCTCTCACTCTCCGCTCTCGCTCTGATTTTTTTCCTCCCCCTGCCCCCTCCAAAGGGGGATAAGAGTCTGCACATTTTCTGCCTCCTGCTCCTGCCTCCTGCCGCTTTTTTTCGCTCTCACTCTCCGCTCTCGCTCTGATTTTCCTGCCTCCTGCCGCCGTTTTCACCCCAGTATCTCCTCTTCCTTCACACCCAGCTGTCCTATATTAAACTCCTCTTCGTTGAATACCAGAAGGGGGACATCCGAGACATAGGTCATTCTGCCAGCCAGACCGCTGAATACATCCTGAAATAATCCCAGGTGTTTGCGGATGATGACCAGGAGGGATGCGTTTTTCAGATGCAGATGTCTGTCCAGCTCTTTGGCCGTATCTTCTCCTTTGATGACGGTACAGGATATTTTCTGATATCCTGTTTTCTTGATCAGATCGCTTGTTTCCAGGTAAGGGGAATCAATTTTTTCTTTTCCATGATGAATATGGATCAGTTCAATATGGGCATGAAAAACGCTGGCAAAGCGAACCAGTTTCTGAAGCATGCCATAGTCGGGGGTATGTGTGCCAACAGCCAGGACTATTTTGGTGATGGCGTGAAACTTCATGTTTTCAGGTATGGCCAGCACCGGTATGGTTCCTTTGCGGATGAGGTCCTGAGTCTTGCTGCCCAGAATACCTTTTTCCAGACGGGGAGCGGCAGTAATACCCATAATAATGATATCGGCCACTTCTTTTTCGGCTTCCGCCATAATGGCTTCGGTACTGTGAGAGAGACCGATTACCGGTTTGCAATGCAGCTTGTATTCGCCGGCAATGGCCAGGGCCTGGTTTTCCAGTTTTTCCAGACAAGTTTGCAGATGGGTGGCCGAAACATGTCCCGGCCCCGTTGCTTCCTTGTGGGTAGCGATGTGGAAGAGGATCAGATTGGCATTAATTTTTTGTGCAAGCTGTGCCGCGTAGCGGGTGGCATTTTCGGCTGCTTTTGAAAAGTCGGTGGCGACAAAGAAGGTGTACATGGTTGCTCGTTTTTTTTACAGTACAAACATCGTCTCATTTGTCACTTTATGAAATGACGGCGGTCATGAAAACCCCTGACAGGTATCATTTACATCGTATTAACATAGAAAAAAGCGGGTATTAAGAGAAAGGTTAAAGCTCAGCCAGTTTATTGCAGAGGAGCTCCGAAACCTTGTCGGCCATGGTATAGGCCATGAGGTGTCCACCGCCCTGGAGGATGATATCGGGGGTGGTGAAGCTGGCGGGCAGTACATGATCATCGCTGCCATGGATATGATAAATATGTTCGGGTATGACCCTGTTTTCCCAACCCAGGATAGCTCCCATCGCCCATTTGATAAAGTTAGGGTCGGCATCCCGGGCAATGGCGTCGAGCATGGCCCGGCTGTCATCATCGTTGGTGCCCATTAAGTAATACCCCATGGCAGTAGGGGTTTTGAATACAGAGGGAGAAATAAATTTGTCGAGATGAAAGGTACCCGACATTTTGTAATACCAGGGCAGTTCGTGACCGCCTTTGATGCTGGAGAGGAGGATAACCTGTTTGGGTTTAAGGAGCTTGGCAATTTCCATCGCCATCATTCCGCCCATGCTGAGCCCGATGAGAACAAACGGAGTGGAGGTGTCAATCACAGCCGACAGGCGTTTGGCATAGGCAGCCAGAGATTCGTTGTCGGTGGGAGGGATCCATTCCACATGGTGGATGGTATGTTGTTCCGGAAGTTTGAGTTTGGAAAAGACCCGTTTATCGGCTCCAAGGCCACTGATAAAATAAAGTGCGAGGGGTGATGATGCCATAGAATATTAAACGCTTTCCGTTAAAACGAATTATTTTTTCTCACAATGTTCCGTTATGAGTTTGTCGGCCTTTGTACTTCCAAGCTCTTTTGCTTTATGCAGATCGATGCAGGCCCCGTTAAAATCTTTCTTGTCTATTTTGATAAGCCCCCTGTTAAACCAGGCTCTGTACATGGTGCTGTCCAGTTCTATCGCTTTATCATAGAGGATAATGGCATTCTCGTTTTCGTTCAGCATATACCGGGCCATGCCTTCATGAAAATAAGCGAAGCTGTAAAAGGGACATAGGTGTTTGGATTTTTCGCAATCGCTTACAGCGCCCTTGTAATCATTCAGATACCATTTCGTCAATCCCCGGTTGCTCCAGGTTACACAATCCATAGAGTCCAGTGCAATAGCCTTGTTAAAATCAGCCAGAGCCGCCTTGTATTTATCCTGATCCAATTGAGCAAAACCTCTTTTGGCATAAGCCAGGGCTTTGCCCGGACTTAGGTTTATCACGGTCGTATACTTATCAATGGCATCTTTGTATTGCCCCGCTTTCAGCAGGCTGTCGCCTTGTTGTAAAAGATCACTGTCTATGATGGCTTTAATCTCCACCTTCTGAGCAAAGCAAGGAGATAAAGCCATGCTCAACAGCAAAATAAAAGACAGGGAAATCGTTTTGGGAATACGTTGCATGGAATAAAGGTAAGGAAAAAGGGGGGAGGGGAGAAGGATTGGGTTGTTGAACGGGGGGATGTGGAATAAATGGTGGATATTTGCGATATTTAAATTAGAGATATGATTTTGACCTAAATCAATTTCCATGAGAAATAGCTTCTTTTCAATCTGCACATGTGTTTTGTTTATAGCCTGTAACCAGGCATCTTCTTCATCAGCACAGGAAGCATCTGATGGGGCTAATGCACAAACTGATAGTGTATCAAAAGCTTCCGTAAAAAAGCCTGAAATGAAAGTTTATAAGGTCTATCATAATCTTGGAAAACAAACAGAAAGGAAAACAGAAGAAGGATATTTAATAAATGGCGTGAAACAAGGATTGTGGAAAGAATACTCCAATGATGGGAGTTACGTCTTATTTGAAGTTAATTATGTGGACGATCTAAAAAATGGGAAATATAAATATCTGTACCCTGATGGAAAAATTCACGCTACAGGAACTTACTATAATGGCTGTCCTGTAGATACTACAACAACATTTGCTACAGACGGAACGGTTATCTGTAAGCAGGTTTGGAGGCATGCAGGTACTAATAGCAGTTCCTTGGTTTGGAAGAAGATCTACATAAAGGATTATAAGCAGGATGGCACTATTGAAATTATTGACGGAAAAAAATACATGTGGGATTCCGGTGAAAGAGTAGGGATAAAAGCAGATTAACTGGATGCCTATTTGTAAATTGTCCCAAAATGGGAGTATTACAAGATATTAATGATAAATTACATAAGGGGAGTTGCATTTGTAATTCCATTTTGTTTCTTACTTAGATAGCCGCATTTTCAAAAACCAGGTTTGGGATGAAACGGGGCTCCTCTACAATGATGCATATTAAAGAGATATGAGAAACAGAAAAAGGATTTATTACTACCCTCTGATTTTTGTTCTAATTATAGATATGTTTTGGCGAAAGGAATTGTCGGCTTGGATTGGGTTTAGCGGAACGTTGATCGTCTACGGAGTTGTAATTCTGATAATACTTGTTAGAGAAATTAAAATGAGGTTGAATAATGAAAACGATTAAGCATTATTTATTTAAACATGTATTTGATGTTGCAGACTGGTTGTTTGTAATCATGTTTGTAGTCATTTTTGTTTTCAAGATTCCAGGATTTCCTATAAAGGAAACACCAACTGTCTTGGCTTATGGTTTCTGGCTTTCTTGCGGATTATATATCGGTGGAAGGTGGGTTTATTATTCTCTTCAATATTTTCAAAAACGAAAAAAGACTTACCCTTCAGATTCTGGAATTAAGCAGCCTTTTGAAGATAAGTGGAAGAATAATTAATTATAAAGGGCAAAGTTCTGTTCCCTCCTCTACTGACCAATAATCATAAAGTATCTGTGTTAGTAATATAAGCCCTCGCCCCAGCAGATCCTTCACGCCTATTCACTATCCATCGCTTCTGTTCAGGATGACACGGAAGGTTAAATCCTAAATCTTAATTCGTAAATCCTTCTTTCCTCCCCCTGCCCCCTCCAGAGGGGGATAAAAGTCTGCACACTTTCTGCCTCCTGCCGCTGTCTTTCTTTCCTCCCCCTGCCCCCTCCAAAGGGGGATAAGATTCCGGAAACCTATATCGCCTGCTGTTACACTTAAAAATTGAGCGTTAAGAGTTTAGCGTTTAAAATTCAATGTTTTTAAAACGCTAAATTTTAAACAATCAACGCTAAATGTTTAACTAACCCGCTGCCTTTTTCCCTCCAAAGGGGATAAGCCTATAACTAAGCAGCTTACACACCAGCTCGCTCAATCCCGCACTGCGGGATTGCCGTCCTTCACCCTCATTCACTGCCCCACGCTTCTGTTCAGGATGACACGGAAGGTTAAATCATAAATCCCAATTCGTAATTCTTAAATCCTTCTTTCCTCCCCCTGCCCCCTCCAGAGGGGGATAAGCTTCTTAGGAAAGTTTACTTTCTTAAATAGCATGTTGAATCGTTGGTTCCAACAAGGAAGAGCTTGTCTCCTTTGAGAGTATATTTCATTGAATAATTATATTCAAAAGGTTTGACCTGATGTAAGATTAGCATTCCACCTTTTATAGCCCAGTAGCCTTCCATTTTCAGCTCAGTCTTTAGGAAAGTGCCATTCTCATTATAAGTATCTGAACTATCACGATACTTCCCATTTGCTGATATAATGAAGAAGGCTTTAGTGTGGTGAGCCCCTTCTGCCCACGCACCAACTATCTCTTGCGGATGTGAGTAGCAGCCTGGGAAAAGGTAGATTCCAAGAATGACCAGGAAGAGGAGTAGGGGTCTGGACATATATCAAATATACAAAAAAGAGGGCATTTATACCCTCCTCAGTAGCAGATCCTTCTCCGCCTGAGGCGGATCAGGATGACCACGAGTAGGTATTATACTAACAAGCTTTTCCATTGTACGGTTCTTTGTTGGAAAAAAATCTAACTTTAATAAACCATAGCCCTTTCCGTGAATAAATTCAAGCGCATTATGTTTAGAGTTTATATGTTGTTTTTCCTTTTTATGGGACTACAGTGTATTTGCTATGCACAGCAGGATGAGATGCCGAGATTTCTTCAGGGGTTTTCAGTAGGACCTACTTATGAATTCAGGACCGTACAGCTGAAAAGCGGGTTTTCAACTAATACACAGGATGCTTATCAGCTTAGTTCCGAAGAACCCAAGGCCGGTTTTTTGGTAATGTATACGATGGATATAAGGCTCGGATCAAAGGGCCTTTATTTATCTACAGGACTTGGATATGAGAATAAGGGATATAAGTCTAAAGAGTCAGATTCATTATTCAATACCTTTTTCTGGAATAATGGCAGTAACTCTCAAACATATGCATCGTATATTGCCAATAAGGAAGTTTACCGTTATCACACGTTAAGTGTGCCTGTTGGACTAACCTATAAATACAGACATAGTTTACTAGTCTATAGTATATCAGCAGGTTTAATGTTTGACTCCCCATTATTTTATACAAAAGTCGTCAGGTATACACCCACCTCGTCTTATGTTTCTCAAATGAATTGGATGTGGGACGGTACGGAGAAGGATAGGCCTCAGGAACCGGGGAATATGGACTTCATGGTAAATCTGAGCATCGGGATCCATGTTCGGAAAAACATGCTATTATCTATTCGACCCGGATATATTCGACAACTTTACAGTTATGATTTGACCACGATAAGTTCAAGGAGTTATTCCATTCGTTTGTACTCGTTCACTTGTCCTTTATCTTTAATGTGGAGCAAATAAAGACTTCAAAATCTATTTGTTTTCTCTTCATTGAAAAGCGTACCTTGGTTTGATGAAGATATTAATGATTTCCATTTTCTGTGTCCTTGGATTCGGAGGATTCTCCCAAACGCATAAGGATACAGTAAATATGCTGACTGGAAAATGGATTGTGAATGATGGTTGGAAATTTAACCCAGATTTTAATTTGAAGGAAGGGTTTGTTGAATATGAACTTTCTCCTGATTATTCTGCAAAAGTCACTTATTGGCATAAGTCTCCTCTATTTAAAAAGTGGGATTTTACAAATTCTGTCTTAAAAGTACACGAAGACGATACAATTCCTGTGGGTGTGAGTACCAGCGGGGATATATATGAACATTTGGTCTGGGTAGATAAAAATAGATTCTATTCGAAGGGAACACCTGATAAATCTGGTTCCATTCACTACTTTTATTTTACCCGGAAACAATAGTCCTAAATCATCCCCTCATCTGCAAAACTGAAATACTCTTCCTCGGTCAGAATATGTCTGAGATTTTTAAGGTTTTGTATACAGTTATCAAAAATGTTGGACAAACTGTATCAACATAGGGAGAGAGGATATTGGTAGAATGAGAATATTGGTGATATTTGTATGTGAAGGATAATTTCTCTCTTAATCAGCCCTATATCTCTTACTTCAGGAGAGTTCTTGACAGTTTTTCCATTGCAATAGGTAAAGTGCTGACTTTATTCTTGGTTGTCTTATGCGGAATAGGGCTGATAGTGACCCATGCTGTTTTTTTTCTCATTTTCTTCCTGATAATGGAGCTGATTGTAATTGGGGTATGTTTTCTGCTTGGGAGCATTGACAGTAGAACTTTTTTAAAAGAGATTTCTATTGAGGAAAAAATAGTTTTAAAAACCTATATTTTTGACAAAGAACAAGCAGATATTGTCATTGACCCAGAGATCTGTTTCGCAGTCTTTCATACATCTGGAAATCCAATCAGAAAGGATATAGGTTTGTGTTCATTGGAAATCAGTTCTGGGAATGAGCTTGTATTTTGGCAGGTAGAAAAAGGTGGATGGTTAAGGCATCATTTTCAAATTATTGTAAAGCATATCGAGGCAGCTAGAGTTGCAGCAAGAAAAAATACTGAGAAGCCTTAATTGTCTCAACATAGGCAGTAATAGAACATATATGAATATAGGTAGAACATTGTTATATGTGATTGTGTTTTGCTTTTGCATTATTACACAATCCTGCTTTTCTCAGGGCACACTTCAAGAAAGTATGCCAAAAAATTACAAGAGCGATCCTAGAGCAATCCTGCTTAATGATAGTGCCCTTAAAATTTACAAATCGCAAGCTGGAGGAGAGATTAAAGCCATTCTTCTATTAAATAAGGCTACAGCAATTGACAGTAATTGTTTTGAAGCTTATTGGAACAAAAGTGCCCTTCTGATGGATTTAAAGAGGTATAGTGAAGCTATTGTTGCTGGCAAACAAATGATTCGACTTAATACTAAAAATCCCGACTTGTATCCTTCAGTGGGAATAGGGTATGAATTAATCGGGGACTCCGTTTCAGCAGCATATTATTATCAGGAGTCTATCGTATTAACCAATAGTATTCTGGATACCATGAAGAGAACTAATCAATATTATCCCTGGAATCTTTATCGGAAAGGCATTACTATGGTACTGCTGGGGCATCAGCAGGAAGGAATAGAATTGACAAATGAAGCTTACGATTTGGAAATAAAGCAAGCTAACAGAAATGGTTATAATTACTATATGAATTTGCTGAATAAAACACGTGGAGAAATTCTAGAGAGCATGAAGCACATTAATGGGCATTAATAACATGAGAATACTGCTAAGAGGTATATGTTTGCTTGCAGTCTTATGCATAATATTCATTTGTGCTTCGTGCAATCATAAGAACAACTCCGTTACAATTCAAATTTTGAAGACCGTTGATTCATATGAACTTTATCAAGTAATTCATATTTGTGACTCCCTTACTTTGGTGCGAAGTCGAAACTCTATTGTCGATACAAATGCACTTCCTATGGATAAACAAATGGAACTAAAGGAAAATAGTTCAAAATCTGTTTATTCTAAAGATAAAGGCTTTCCAATTCTGGAGCTACTCTCTGATATGTATGACTATAATCCGGGAACTAAATCATTTGTATTTAATAACTCAGCAATTTTAGGGACTGCTGAATGCAGAGATACTGCAAAAATTAATACTTGGCTATTAAATAAACAATGCACATCTAAGGAAATTTATTTTTTTTACAAATGGATGGTTAGCAGTGATAACCCTGAAAAATGTTTTTTGATTGGGCTGAAGGAGGCAAAGCCAATATTTAACCTTCATTACAAAGACGTTGATTCAATAAAACTTACGCCTGCTGATTTATCCAGATTGGTAAACAAATTTGCTCCAGATGGCGATAAAATTTTACCATCGAAATATTCATTGGATATTGTTTTCAAACCCACCGTATGGAAATCTATTCAAATTGCCATTCAAACTGATCTGAAATCTGGCTATTTGGCAGTGGTAACCTCCGGAGAATTCAAATATATTGTGCCTATAGGGAGAAGGGATATCCTAAAGGAGCAATTATTGAGAGGAGTTACAATAATAGATAAAGAGAAAATGAAGCACTTCATGGATGGTTTTGAAGCAGAAGTAGTCACGGTTGGATTCTAAAAAAGCTATAAATAACCATGCAATAGCATTAATAAGCCCTCACACCAGCAGATCCTTCACCCTCATTCACAACTCCACGCTTCTGTTCAGGATGACAGGGAAGGTTAAATCCTAAATTTAAGCTACTACTAATCCAAGAGGATGTTATTCGTCATCCTTCATATTATCCATTGCAGACTTGATATAGGCAGCTTGGTTGAATGCGAATGGGTCACTTTTTTCAGTATATCCATTGAAGAAGAATGTTTCAGACTTAGGAGGAGGCTGTTCATACCATGTAACTGTGGTATCAGAAGAGTGACGAATTATTTTTGGTAGTTCTTCCTTGGCGTAAATAACAGTTTTGACCATCTTCCCATCTCTATCATAATACTTCCACGTGCCGGTTTCTTCTCTGTTACCTTTATGATCTTCTGCCTGCTGGAGATCCCAGTCTTTGTATTGACCATCCGTAGACAGCACCCCATTGTCATAATAGGTATTGTACTTTCCTACACAACACCAACTCCGGCTTACTACCCAGTAGTCTGAACCTATCTTTCCATTGGGATGATAGGATATATGATGATGTTTGGTATTGTAGTATTCGGAATCCTGTGAGTTTAATTGCCCATTCTTCCACCAGTATTCACGATATATTTCGAATCCATGCTTCTCAGCCTTTGCCAGTTTACCATTTACGTTGCTTATATTACGGCTTCGCATCTGGCCATTTCGATAAAATCGTTCATAGCTTTGTAATGAGTCATTGATCATATGATTACGCATCTTAAGAGTTCCATCAGGATACCAGCTTGTCCCAAGATCCCATATATAAGGTGTGAAACCAGAAGAGTCTTCTGCCTTTTTCTGACCATTCCTGTACCACCATTCATAGACTAAAGAATCACAACCAAGATGTTTTTTGCGCTGGAATATGGCAGAGGAAATATGATCGTAATAAATGATTGTGCATCCACTTTTACTTTCCTGAGGTGGATAATACATCGTGTCGAGATTAAGTGCAATGCGCTTTTTGCAAGTGGAATCTGATAAATAATAAATCTTATCCTGTCCAGGGACTTTAAAGTGGACTCCAAGAATGATCAGGAAGAGGAGTAGGGGTCTGGACATATATCAAATCTACAAAAAAGAGGGCATTTATACCCTCCTCACCAGCAGATCCTTCTCCGCCTGAGGCGGATCAGGATGACCACGAGTAGGTATTATACTAACAAGCTTTTCCATTGTACGGTTCTTTGTTGGAAAAAAATCTAACTTTAATAAACCATAGCCCTTTCCGTGAATAAATTCAAGCGCATTATGTTTAGAGTTTATATGTTGTTTTTCCTTTTTATGGGACTACAGTGTATTTGCTATGCACAGCAGGATGAGATGCCGAGATTTCTTCAGGGGTTTTCAGTAGGACCTACTTATGAATTCAGGACCGTACAGCTGAAAAGCGGGTTTTCAACTAATACACAGGATGCTTATCAGCTTAGTTCCGAAGAACCCAAGGCCGGTTTTTTGGTAATGTATACGATGGATATAAGGCTCGGATCAAAGGGCCTTTATTTATCTACAGGACTTGGATATGAGAATAAGGGATATAAGTCTAAAGAGTCAGATTCATTATTCAATACCTTTTTCTGGAATAATGGCAGTAACTCTCAAACATATGCATCGTATATTGCCAATAAGGAAGTTTACCGTTATCACACGTTAAGTGTGCCTGTTGGACTAACCTATAAATACAGACATAGTTTACTAGTCTATAGTATATCAGCAGGTTTAATGTTTGACTCCCCATTATTTTATACAAAAGTCGTCAGGTATACACCCACCTCGTCTTATGTTTCTCAAATGAATTGGATGTGGGACGGTACGGAGAAGGATAGGCCTCAGGAACCGGGGAATATGGACTTCATGGTAAATCTGAGCATCGGGATCCATGTTCGGAAAAACATGCTATTATCTATTCGACCCGGATATATTCGACAACTTTACAGTTATGATTTGACCACGATAAGTTCAAGGAGTTATTCCATTCGTTTGTACTCGTTCACTTGTCCTTTATCTTTAATGTGGAGCAAATAAAGACTTCAAAATCTATTTGTTTTCTCTTCATTGAAAAGCGTACCTTGGTTTGATGAAGATATTAATGATTTCCATTTTCTGTGTCCTTGGATTCGGAGGATTCTCCCAAACGCATAAGGATACAGTAAATATGCTGACTGGAAAATGGATTGTGAATGATGGTTGGAAATTTAACCCAGATTTTAATTTGAAGGAAGGGTTTGTTGAATATGAACTTTCTCCTGATTATTCTGCAAAAGTCACTTATTGGCATAAGTCTCCTCTATTTAAAAAGTGGGATTTTACAAATTCTGTCTTAAAAGTACACGAAGACGATACAATTCCTGTGGGTGTGAGTACCAGCGGGGATATATATGAACATTTGGTCTGGGTAGATAAAAATAGATTCTATTCGAAGGGAACACCTGATAAATCTGGTTCCATTCACTACTTTTATTTTACCCGGAAA
>JABDCB010000064.1:0-1257 GCA_013288325.1 Bacteroidota bacterium | reverse complement strand
ATGAACATTTGGTCTGGGTAGATAAAAATAGATTCTATTCGAAGGGAACACCTGATAAATCTGGTTCCATTCACTACTTTTATTTTACCCGGAAATAATAGTCTTTAGTTGTTAAACAATATGCCTTTCATGAAGAGGATAAGTGATTTGGAGGTAGTGTGCCTGTTTTGTCTTTCAGCCATTTTCTGTGTCCTACCTAATGTGTCGTTTTCCCAAAGTATTGATTCATCAAAGTGGGTGTTGGGGATTTCGGGTGGTCCTACCTATGAGTTCAGAGAGGTCAGACTAATGAAGGGAACGTCAGCTTCCAATGAGGATGCATTAGAGGTAAATACACATCAGGCAAAGACAGGGTTTATTACAGGATTCCAGGTTAGCAAGCGCATTCATAAGTCAGGTTTTTACCTGAGCACCGGGTTTGCCTATGAAGACAAAGGATATACTTCCAATAAAGTGGATACTGCGGGTTGGTACGATATGATCAATCCCCGTACAGGCGAATTGGTGTTTGTACCTGAGAAGTCCACATACAGGGAAGAGTATGTATATCGTTCCTATTCCATTCCATTAGAGCTTGTATATAGGCATAGTTTCGGGAGACTTGCACTGACGGCTTCAGCCGGTGTACTGTACGAGCTGCCGACTTATACGCGTACGTATACCTATTGGAAATCATTGTATGGCGGCACTCAAACGGAAGACATCTCTGCTTCCTCCCATTACTATAATCTGGGTTGGAAGCTAAACCTTGGGGTAGGGTACAGGATTTCCAAACATTTCGGTCTGTATGTACAACCTGGTTTTGCCCAGGATATTTATTACAAAGATTTAGTAGGTGACACCACAGTGAATGACGTTGCGGTTCATGGGTATTTGCCTCATCACTATTTGTACAGACTATATTCCGTTACGTATCCTATCTCTTTCGTGTGGAGTATATAAGAAAGTCACTTGTAAAGCTAAGCAGCTTACACACCAGCTCGCTCAATCCCGCACTGCGGGATTGCCGTCCTTCACCCTCATTCACTGCCCCACGCTTCTGTTCAGGATGACACGGAAGGTTAAATCCTAAATCCTAAATCCTAAATCCTAATTCGTAATTCTTAAATCCTTCTTTCCTCCCCCTGCCCCCTCCAAAGGGGGATAAGATTCCGGAAACCTATATCGCCTGCTGTTACACTTAAAAATTGAGCGTTAAGAGTTTAGCGTTTAAAATTCAATGTTTTTAAAACGCTAAATTTTAAACAATCAACGCTA